>JBHEPM010000127.1:484-5482 GCA_046260295.1 Psychroflexus sp. | reverse complement strand
GTCAAATCACTTGGAAGCAATGACATTGTCTCCAGCCCTACTTTCGCTTTGGTTAATGAATACGAAACTGAAGAAAACCCAATTTTTCATTTTGATTTTTATCGCATTGAAAATGAAGAAGAAGCTTATGATATCGGTTTTGAAGAATACTTAGATGGCAATCCTTGGATTTTGATTGAATGGCCGGAAATGATTCCCAATTTATGGCCGGAGCATTTCACCAAAATTGAAATTGAAGTTGAAAATGAAAACAGTCGTAAACTCACTTTAAGTCACATTTAAATCTGCTGAAATTTTAAAAAACTGATTAATTTTAATTACTTTAGCTTCACTTAATTTTACAAATGAGTCAATCCACTTCGAAATCTCCGTTTACCACTTCAGAATTGTTACCGCAGGAAGAAATGCTGGAAATCAAGCGTTCCAAAGGGCAACTTTTTATCGGCCTTCCTAAAGAAACTTCATATCAAGAAAAACGAGTTTGTCTCACGCCAGATGCCGTAAATGCACTGACAGCCAACGGCCATCGTGTTTTGATAGAAAGTGGTGCTGGAATTCAGGCTAAATTCAGCGATAAAGATTACAGCGAAGCCGGCGGTGAAATTACCAAAGACACGGATAAGGTGTTTTCTTGTCCAATTCTATTAAAAGTAGCGCCGCCTTCAGAAACTGAGCTAGAAATGATGAATCCGCAATCGATTTTGATTTCTGCGCTTCAGTTGAAAACCAGACAAAAAAGCTATTTCAAAAAATTAGCCGATAAACGCATTACCGCCTTAGCCTTTGAATTCATCAAAGATCAATTTGGAAGTTATCCAGCGGTGAAAACTTTAAGTGAAATTGCAGGAACTTCGTCTGTACTCATCGCTTCAGAATTATTATCGAATATGTCTGGCGGAAACGGACTTATGTTTGGCAATATCAGTGGCGTTCCACCCGTAGAAGTTGTGATTTTAGGCGCAGGAACGGTTGGCGAATTTGCAGCTAGAAGTGCGTTTGGATTAGGGGCAAGTGTCAAAATTTTTGACAGTTCCATCACAAAATTGCGTGATATTCAAAGTAATGTTGGCAAAGCCATGTTTACGTCTACGCTTCAACCTAAAAATTTAATGAAAGCACTCAAACGCGCTGATGTTGTGATTGGCGCAGTTAGAGGAAAAAATCGCGCACCAGTAATTGTAAGCGAAGAAATGGTCAAAAAAATGAAAAAAGGTGCGGTAATTGTTGACGTAAGCATCGATATGGGCGGTTGTATAGAAAGTTCAGTCATCACCACGCACGACCATCCTACGATAGAAAAACACGGTGTGATTCATTATTGTGTGCCAAATATTCCGTCCAGATATTCCAGAACAGCCTCACTTTCAATCAGTAATATTTTTACGCCATATTTGCTTCATATTGGAGAAGAAGGCGGATTGGAAAATACTTTAAGAATTGATGCCGGTCTTCGCAATGGTTTGTATTTTTACCACGGAATTTTAACGAGTAAATCAGTGGCAGATTGGTTCGATTTAACCTACAGAGACGCTAATTTACTCATTTTTTAATCAAAATTATATATGAAATTTATTCACCGACTTGGCTATTACCTTACAGGTCTTGGCGTTGGGATTATTCTGTTGCTTTTCTTTTTAGGCGGCAAAAAAACCTCTTGCGATTGGGGACTTGATGCACGTGTTCTGAAGAATATCAGACTGAAAGAACGCATTGTAAGCGAAGAAGCCATGCAATATTTCAAAAAGCAAAAAATCGACACCGTAGCCATTTCAAAAATTTTACAAACTGGCGATGTCGATTTCAAAAAAAGTGATATCGAAGCTAAACCTTGTAAAATTTATCATATTGAAGGTGAATATGAATCCAAAAAAATGGAAATGGTTTTCGAAAACTGCGATTCTATTGCACGACTAAAAAAAGTTTTCGATTTGGAATAAATCTATTTTATTATCAGAACTTTATTTCTATGTTTGTTAATAACAAAGCGATATTATTTTTATGAAACGAATTATAATCGATTACAAAAAGTTGACCCCAGAAATTCTTAATATGTTAGTTCAGAAATATCCTGATGGCTATGATGATCGAGATATTGTGGTTTTCAAAAATTTAAAAAATGAAACCATCGAAGCTGTTGAAGTGAAGACTGAAGACACCGTTTATCTTGTCAAAATCAGCACTCGATTGGAAGATACCATGACAAAATTTGACGTGGAAGACTACGAGGAAGATGAAATGGAGTTGAATTATGTGGATATTCCGCAAAAAGACGAACTGGAAGATGACGACGACTAGGAATCTCATATTCAAAAATTTACACCAATAAACCAAGTTGTTTTGGTTTATTTAGTTTATATAAATTCAAAAAAAATCATTCTAGTTTAACATTATTCAGTATATTGGTATTTATAAATATCAATTTATGAAAAAGTTTTTTTTACTTTCCATCATACTTTTTATAGCTTGTCAAAGTGAAAAAAGTAAAGTTGAAGAAGAAGAAAATGAAAAATATAAGTTTTCCAGAGATTTAGAAGAAATCAAAGAAGAAGGAAAACTTCGTGCACTTACCATTTATTCTGGAACTACCTATTTTCTCTACAAAGGTCGTCCAATGGGTTTTGAATATGAACTCTTGCAAAGACTTGCTGAAGATTTGGACGTCGAATTGGAAATGGTCATTGCCAAAGACGAGAACAATCTTATAGATTTACTACGAGAAGGTAAAGGCGATTTAATTGCTTACGGCTACACCATTACTGAAGAACGCAGCAAAAAAATAGATTTTACCACGCCGCTTTATTTATCCCATCAGGTTTTAATACAACGTAAACCTGAAAATTGGCGTCGAATGAAGTTGCACCAAATCAAAGATAAACTCGTAACAAGTCCTGTAGAACTTATCAATGACACGATTTCAGTTAAGCGAAATTCATCTTACGCAGCACGAGTCAAAAATTTATCTGATGAACTCGGTGGTCCAATTCACATTGACACTTTGCGCGGAACTTTGTCAACAGATAAGGTGATCAAAAAAGTTGTTGATGGTGAGATAAAATACACCATTGCTGATGAAAATATTGCTTTCATCAATTCTTCATACCATCCTATCCTAGATATTAGTACGCCTTTAAGCTTATCCCAAAGAATTGGTTGGGCGGTAAGAAAGTCAGACACCAACTTACTCACTGCCGTCAATCACTGGTTAGAAAAAGCTAAAAAAACCACCGATTATCATGTGATTTATAACAAATATTTCAAAAACAAACGTTTACATAAAACACGTGTTCGAAGCGAATTTTACAGTTTAAATAAAAATATAATTAGTCCTTATGATGAAGTCATAAAAAAATACGCCAAAGAAATAGATTGGGATTGGCGTTTGGTCGCTTCTGTAGCTTATCAAGAATCTCAATTTAAACCAAATCGAGAATCGTGGGCAGGTGCACAAGGTTTAATGCAAATCATGCCAGCAACAGCGAAAGAACTTGGCGTCCTAAACCCGAGTGATCCTAATCAAAGTTTGCGAGGCGGCACCAAATATTTGAAACAAATGTTGGACAGTCATGAGAAAATTCAAGATTCTGTTCAACGAATCAAATTTGCGCTCGCATCCTATAATTGTGGTTTGTACCACGTCAAAGATGCCCAAAAGCTAGCAAAATCTCAAGGACTTGACCCAAAACTTTGGGATGATAATGTAGAATTGGCGCTTTTAGATTTAAGCTTTCCAGAACATTACAACAAGCCTATGATTAAATATGGCTACGTAAGAGGTGAAGAACCATATAATTACGTCAAAGAAATTTTTGAAAGATATGAACACTACCAAAAATTTATTGAATATTAATTTCGATTGTGATTCAGTAATATAGATTTTAGTTTTGCCTTGATATCTTCTGAAGCGTCGGTAAGCATTTGCTCGTCACTCGGATAATCAATCGGTCTTTGGGAAAGCAGAAAATCTTCATCTTTATTCAAAACACGCTCATCACCACTAAAATTTGCAAATCTATTTTCAAACACAAATTGACTTTCCAAAGGATAAGAATTTATTTTTTGATTGGTATCTAAATTAAAATAATTAACTCGAGCTTTCATATTGACGGATTTGCTTTGAAGCGTTTCATATAAAATTCCGCTAACATTAATAACAATGTCTTCTTTTATTTTTTCACCGTCAGAATCGAGGATAAAATCACCGTTTCTATCTTTTTTGTAGCGCCAGCCATCTTCCACCTCTCTTTCTATAGGTATTTCTCGCTCTAAAAGGCGCTCTGGTGAAAAGTTAATTTCAGTAAATTCAATATCAACTGCAAAATCATAACTTACATTAGAACGTTCAGAGACATGATATTCTGTCCAGAAATCATCCAAACCATAAGTATCAAAATTTAGCAAACGGTCTTCTAGCATTTGTGGAATAATCATGTCCGCAGAATTGTGAAGCCTTACAATAACAAAATCAGTACCATTAAAATATGCTTCTTTCTTTAGTTGATTGATATTTTTATAACCTGGCATCAGATTTTCAATTTCTTCTAAGTAATTAAAAGCGACACGATTTTGGGTTTTGTTACCATCTTCTATAAAATCAAGTGAATTTGAGTAAAGATAATTCACATAATTTTCTTTTTCCTTTATAATTATATCTGAATAGTCTTCAAAATTGAAAGTGATTTCATCTCCATTTTGATCTTTTAACGGAATCAGCGGCTTTATTTTTTGTTGAATTTGATCTAGACGCCTATACAATTTAAAAATTTCTTTAGTATTAGCCTGAAGGTCTTCTTTTCTCAAAAAGTCGACAAATGCCAAATCTCTCTCTTTCAATTTTTGATAAGAACGGTGTAGCAATTCAGCGTATTCCGGGCTTTTTTTGCGGTTTTTCCCCTTTTGCAATTGATTCACAGACATGTCAATCGCTTCCACATAATCGCCAGAATTCATAGCTTTTGTTGTTTTTTTTACAGATTGGCAAGCTAAAAGACTGAAGAATAT
>JBHEPM010000127.1:0-474 GCA_046260295.1 Psychroflexus sp. | reverse complement strand
TTTTATCGAGAAATAATTGAATTTAGTTCAGAAAAACAAAATATAAAATCCTAAAACTATATTGACGTTACTTTTTATTGATGAATCATTTCAAAAATAATTAGTAAATTGAAATCAAAAAAACTTATGAAGTATTTAGTAATTGCAGTAGTTCTGCTTTTTTCACAAGTCGGTTTGGCTCAAATTGACACCAAAATTTACGACATTATTGATGAAATTTCCGCTGAACATTTAGAAAACAGCGTTCAGAATTTGGTAGATTTTGGAACACGCAACACTTTTAGCGAAACTGAAAGTGATAGGCGTGGAATCGGTGCGGCGAGGCGTTGGATTAAAAATGAATTCGATGATATTTCTAAATCTTGCAATAATTGCTTAGAGGTTTTTTACCAAAGTGAAACCGTCACACCAGAAATGGGATCTCGCGTACCAAAAACTGCAGAAGTAGTCAATGTGGTTGCCATTCAAAAAGGA
>JBHEPM010000126.1:0-5562 GCA_046260295.1 Psychroflexus sp. | reverse complement strand
TTACTTGTTTATGGTTTATGGCTTAATGCTGAAGATTGGGAGATTTGGTGAGGGGGAGATGGGGGGAATTTTGAATTCTGAATTATAAGTTACAGGTTTCAGGTTATTATAAATTTTGAAATAGTAAATTTGAAATAGCATACTCTCAGTCCAAATGACTTCTCGATACAATTTCAATAGATTTCTGACGAATCTCTTGAAATCACTCGAAGTGACATCCCGTATTATAAGATTTGAAATGAATGTGATTTTTAAAATCCGCCATTTTTCCCCAACCCTAAAGGGTGAATGGCTACATTCTAGTTAAATTTTTGATATTACTAAACTACTTTTTGCTCCTCCCGATATTTTTCGGGATAGGGCAGGGGAAAACAAAAAGAAATTGAAAGAAGAATCATTTAAACGTCACTTTCCATTAAATAAAATTTGAAAAATTTTCAGGGGCTCGAAGTGACATGCCGTATTATAAGATTTGAAATGGCAATTTTGAAATAGTAAATTTGAAATGAATGTGGTTTCAAGTTATCATGAAATTTGAAATGGCAATTTTGAAATAGTAAATTTGAAATGAATTTGGTTTCAGGTTTCAAGTTCTCATGAAATTTGAAATAAAATCTAAAATGATTATTTTGAAATAACTCCCTCTCGTTTTTATTGTTTTAAGTATTCGTGAATCTCCTAAAGTCGATTTCCATTGATGAATTCCGATAGTTATCGGAAGAATTGAAACCTTAAACCTGTCAGGTCTCTAAGACCTGACAGGTTTGGAGTTGAATCCAGCATCTAAAATCTCATTAATCAAAAAATATGTTTAAATTTAAAGAAAAAATGTTGAGTCGATATATAGTAATACTAGTTTGTCTAATAAGTATAAGTGCTTGGTCGCAAAAACCGGGCGATACCGATAAGTTTGCGCATACATTTTCAATTTTAGCACGCGATTCTGAAACCGGACAAATGGCAGTTGCCGTGCAAAGCCATTGGTTTTCCGTAGGAACTGTCGTGCCTTGGGGACAGTCTGGGGTTGGTGTTGTAGCGACACAATCCTTTGTCAACGAAGCTTATGGTTATGAAGGCTTGAAACTCATGGCTAAAAACCAAAAGCCTTCTGAAGTCTTAGATAAGCTGCGAAGCGAAGACAAAGGTGAAGCTTTTCGGCAAGTTGCCATGATGTCCAATGATGGAGAAATTGCAGCTTTCACCGGCGACAAATGCGTGCAAGATGCCAGGCATATTGTCGGTGAAAATTATTCCATTCAAGCCAATATGATGGTCAGTGAAAATGTGGTGTACAATATGCGACAAGCTTTTGAAGAACATACGGGTTTGCCTCTCGCTGAACGTGTTGTTAAAGCCTTAGAAGCCGGACAGGCAGCCGGTGGCGACATCCGTGGTAAGCAATCCGCAGCATTAATTGTCGTCGATTCTGAACCAAGTAAATTACCGTGGAATGATAAATTGGTAGATCTCCGCGTGGATGACCATAACAATCCAATAGAAGAATTATCGCGATTGCTTAACGTACATCGGGCTTATGAATTTATGGCTCAAGGCGATTTGGCTATGGAAAATGGTGATTCCAAATCGGCTTTACAGGCTTATCATCAGGCTGAAAAATTATTGCCTAATGAAGATGAAATTCAATTTTGGAAAGCCGTCGCTTTAGTCAATGCCAAGCAGGTTAAAAACTCGATTCCCGTTTTTGAACGTTTGTTTAAGAAAAACAAAAAATGGCAAGAGCTTTTGAAACGACTGCCGGCATCAGAATTAATCTCTATTGACCAACCAGCATTGGATTATCTTTTAAAATTATAACTATGAAAAAAATTGTATTGCTAATTTGTCTATGTTTTTTAGCTGCCTGTCACGACAGCCCGAAAATCAGTAAAGGCAACACCGAAACCAAAAAACCTAAATTTGCCATCGCCTTGCATGGAGGTGCGGGACACATCACTAAACCCAACCTTTCTGACTCTATGCAAAGCGCTTATAAAAACAAATTAGAAGAAGCCATTCGTCGTGGTCATCATGTTTTAGAAAACGGTGGATCAGCCATGGAAGCAGTCCAAAAAACCATTAATATTTTAGAAAACTCTCCTTTATTCAATGCTGGTAAAGGTGGTGTTTTGAATGCCAATGGCGAAGTTGAAATGGATGCCTCCATCATGAATGGAAAAACCAAGAATGCCGGCGCTGTGTCGGGTGTTCAACGCATTAAAAATCCAATTAATTTGGCGCGAGATGTCATGATCAACTCACCACATGTGATGCTGAGTGGAGCTGGAGCCGAAGAATTTGCGATTGATCAAGATTATGAACTCATGGATCCGTCTTATTTCGTCACGGATAAAAGTCAACGCGCGCTCAAAGCCGTTCAAAATAAGTCTAACAACAAAGTTTCCCTAACTGAAGAAAGGTTTATTCAAAATGAAAAATTTGGCACTGTGGGTTGCGTCGCCATGGACCAAGATGGCAATTTAGCCGCAGGGACCTCCACCGGTGGAATGACCAACAAAAAATGGGGACGCATCGGGGATTCACCGATTATCGGCGCAGGCACTTATGCCAATAATGAAACCTGTGCAATTTCAGCCACTGGACATGGCGAGTATTTTATAAGAAATGTCGTGGCTTATGATATTTCAGCATTGATGGCTTACAAAGGCATTTCTCTGCAACAAGCTGCACAGCAAGTGATTCAGAAAAAATTAGCCGATTTAGGTGGCGAAGGTGGCATCATCGGCATAGATAACAAAGGCAATATGATAGCTGAATTCAACACGCCAGGCATGTTTCGCGCTCAAATGAATTCAAAATCAGAACTTACAATTGAAATGTTTGGGAAAGGTGGTGATTGAAACTAGTTTACTGGTTTCTTTAGATTGTTAGATATTAGATTTCAGATCTTAGACTCATATATTTGAAGCTATTGGCTGTTGGCTGTTGGCTTTTTGCTTTTTGCTTTTGGCTTATAGCCTAGTGCTTATAGCTTGTGATGAGGGGGAGATATTAGATTTCAGATTTCAGATTTTTAATTTCAAATTTCAGGTTACAGGTTGTTAAGAATAAATTTCAACTTGAAACTTTCTAACTTGAAACTTGAAACTGTTGGCTGTTGGCTGTTGGCTTTTTGCTTTTGCTTTTTGCTTTTGGCTTATAGCCTACTGCTTATAGCTTGTGGTGAGAGGGAGATTTTAGATTTTAGATATTAGATTTCAGGTTACAGGTTGTTTAGAATAAACTTGAAACTTTCTAACTTGTAACTTGAAACTGTTGGCTCTTGGCTCTTGGCTTTTTGGCTTACAGCCTAGTGCTTATTGCTTGTGATGAGGGGGAGATCTTAGATTTTAGATTTTTAATTTCAGAATTCAGGTTACAGGTTACAGGTTGTTAAGAATAAATTTCAACTTGAAACCTATAACTTTTTAAACTGGAGCTTAAAAAGTTATAGGCTTTTTTAGATCTACTGTTGCATTTTAAAAGAAGTTCAAACTAACTTGACTTTTCTAACAAAGCCAAAGCGTCTTTGGTATTGGTCATAGGTTGTTGACAGGTTTTATTGACACAGACGTAAATTAAAGTTCTCGATTCCGCAGATTCTGATGGTATTTTGCCTTTGAGTAACTCCAGATTTTCAGATGTTCCGCCAAGATAAATGGCGTTAGCTTTATAATGCCCCTGCATTTCTAAAGCAAAATCTTGGGCTTCTTCGCCCATAATGGCAATTTCATAAAAAGGGTGAGTCATCCAGCCCGCCAAAACTTGCCAAGCAGCATGATAAGGACCGGATTTGTGAAATTTAGGTTTGACTTGATTAAGCATATTTTCTGAAGTCTGGGTGTACTTTTCATCATCAAAATAACGTCCTAATAAAAATAAGCACTTCGCCAGCACTGCATTTGAAGCCGGAATGACATTGTCGTTGATTTCAGTTTTCTTGGCGATAAGTTGCTCGCCTTTATTAGAGGTGTAGAAAAATAAGCCGCTGTGTTCATCTTGAAAGTCTTTAAAACAAATTTCAACCAGATTTTTGGCTTCCTCTAAATAGTTTTTTTCAAAAGTCACTTGGTATAAATCGATTAATGCTTCAATCAGAAATGCGTAATCGTCTAAAAATCCAGGAATACTGGTTGCTCCATTTTTGTAATTCCTGAATAGTCGACCCGTTTTGGTTTTCATTGTATTCAACAAAAATTTAGCATTTTGTTCAGCTAATTGAAGCTCTTGCGGTCGACCTAGCGCTTTATAAGTTTGAATCAATGCTTTCAACATCATGGCATTCCAAGCGGTAAGTACTTTATCATCCAAAGCCGGACGTTCGCGTTTGGAACGAATTTGAAATAATTTTGATTTAATAGCGTCTAATTTTGTATCAAATTCAGAATGACTTAAACTTTCAATTGAAGCAAACTCCTGAGGTCGCATCTTCGTAAACAAAATATTTCGTCCGTGTTCCCAATTGCCTTTTGCTTTGACGTTATAAAATTTTTCAACCAAAGTCAAGTCTTCCGAATTTAAAACTTGAACCAATTCATCATACGTCCAAGTGTAAAACTTGCCTTCTTCGCCTTCTGAATCGGCGTCAAGTGAAGCTAAAAAAGCATGATTCTCGTCCATGAGTTCACGTTTGACGAATTCGATGCTTTCAATAATGATATTTTTGAAATAATTCTCTGGTTGAATGCGGTAAGCTTCTGCATACAATTCTATGAGCAAAGCATTGTCATACAACATCTTTTCAAAATGTGGCGCAAACCACACGCCATCCACAGCATATCTGGAAAACCCACCACCAATCTGATCGTAAATTCCGCCAAAACTCATTTGATTTAAAGTCTTCCAAACCGCTTCTAAAGCTTCTGTTTTACCCGTCGAAACGTAATATTGCAGAGGAAACAGCCAAGTATTTGCCATCGGAAATTTTGGCGCACCCTTGAAACCACCGTGATCTTGATCTATGTATTTTTGCCAGTTTTCAAACAAATTTTTATATTCAGTTTTGGATAACACCTGACTTGTTGCGTTTTGTGGCGTAATTTCATCCAAAGTTTGAATGCCTTGGGTCAGTTTTTCTGCGGTTTCCAAAAGTTGGTCGTACTGTTTTTGGTAAACTTTAGCAATGTTGCCAAGCACTTTTTTCCAATTGTCTTTTGGGAAATAAGTTGCCGCATAAAACGGCCGTCCATCGGGCAAAGCAAAGGCCAACCGCCACGACCAGTCAAAATCTGCGCCGCATCCATATAGATTTGATCGATATCGGGACGTTCTTCGCGATCCACTTTGATGCAAATGAAATGCTCATTCATCAATTGCGCAACGTTTTCATCTTCAAAAGATTCGTGTGCCATGACGTGACACCAATGGCAAGCCGCATAACCGATGCTAATCAGCAAAGGTTTGTGTTCTTTTTTAGCTTTGTCCAAAGTTTCTTTATTCCATTCATGCCAATGCACAGGATTGTCTTGGTGTTGTAGTAAATACGGACTTGAGGCTTTTGAAAGTTGATTTGCCATGATTTCGATTTTTATGCTTTAATATCAATTTAACAATATAATATTGCGC
>JBHEPM010000125.1:3026-5596 GCA_046260295.1 Psychroflexus sp. | reverse complement strand
CTTTCAATATAAAAATCTGGATGTTTTTCCTTGTTAGCAAATTGTTCATGATATTCTGCCAATTTCAGTATAATACTAGCTTTAGAGTAGTCTTCGTTGAATTCATCTTTAAAATTCTGAAGACTTTCGATATACAAATTGACCGTATGATCTCCAAAATCGCTGTTGTTTTTTATGAATTCTAAGCGCTCTAAAGCTACCGATAATAAAGATGATTCGTCTTCCGCTTTGAGGTGAAATTGTTCCAGGTTTTGATAAAGTTCTAAGCTTTTATAGATGCTTGAAGTTGGTTTTTCTGTTTCGATTTCTAACTTGATGAAGTTTTCTGGTGAAGCAAGAAAAGTAGAATCTTTTAGCTTAAAGCTTGATTTAAATTCGCTTGGTTGCTGATATTGCTCGAGAAATTTTAAATATCTATTTACTGCTAAATCATAAATGCTAGTTCTGAATTTTCTATAATTCTCACCGCTTTTCAACAGATATTTAAAATCTTTACCTTCTAATTTTTGTAGTTTCGATGCTGGTTTCAGTGACTCCTGGTACAAGCTGTCTATTTGGTGATAAAATTTGTTTTCGCTCCAAGTTGTAAAGTCTTCAGAATCTGTTTCGGTTTCACTTCGATTTCGGATTTTGTAGTAATTTCTGGTCAAATATTCATTCAAACTTTCCGCCAAATGTGAAGTTAAAATTTGCTTGGTTGGAAATGTTTGACGTTCAATTTCATTTATAAAAGATTTATAAACATCCTTTTGGCTGTTCTCTTTCAGCATCAATTCGAATTTTGATTTGTAGATGAAAGCTTTGGTAACCTGCTTGTCATTATTAGCTTTTTCAGCCTTTTCGAAAACTTCTAAAACCAAATCGTAAGCGTCTTTGGAGCGGTTTTTAGTTTCTAAAGTTTCAATTTTATCCCAGATTTTTTCAAACTTTTTTTGAGAAAATGCATTCAAACCAATCAGGCAAACCAAGAGTAACAGGAAATTTTTCATGTGCAGAAATTTATGATTTAAAAATACATATTAAATCATAAAGCGTGCCGTAGAAACATGGAAACCTGAAGTTATAATCCAGAATAGAGAAAATTAAGGTGAACTGAGGGTTGATTTTAGATTATGAAAACGTGATAATAAGTAAATGCCCCAATAGATAATAAAACGACCAATGATAAACTTAATAATCTATTTTTTACTTTTTTAATTTGACCTTTTTTCCATTGTCTTTTCAAAATGAAATATAGTGAAACTAAAGAAAGAATAGCCATTACAAACGCTATGATAGTTTCCAAATGACTATTTATATATTTAGCATCTTTAATGAAAAAATAAAAAATGGCGAGCATTCCAAAAGGTAATATTTGAAAATTCTTGGTGCCAATTATATACATTTTGGTATTATCCATAGTGATTCAGAAGTATTTAGATTTACATAAAATTTCTTCAGAAAGTAATTCAAATATATCAGCAATTACTATAATAACAATAAGCTCATAAAATATATACTGTTAAATTTTAGGCTTTTTAAAAAACCTGCATTATCGTTTTCGCTTTCTATTTTCAATATAATCTTCAATAGCTTTTTTCGAAGTGAGCCAGTTTCGACCTTCTTTATAGGCATCAATTTTACCTTGTCTAGCCAAAAGACTGATGTAGTCTTGGCTGTAAGGTAAATTTTCTTCTTTCACCAAATTGCCAATTTCTTGGTACTCATCATTGGCTTCTGGCATAGCGTTGAGGTAAATATTCAATGTTCTTTCCAAAGCTTGAGACATTAGCAACATCAATTTTTCGTAATTACCATTGTTTGCAGAATTCAATGCTGAATAATATTTTTTGCGATCTGTGCTCAATATAATGGCAGGCGTGAAGCCTTCTTTCATCAAAATTAAATTCATCACTAAACGAACTGTTCTTCCGTTGCCATCAAAAAATGGATGAATCCAGACAAATTTATGATGAAAAAAAGTGGCCAATTCTAAAGTATTGAGGCCTAAAGGATTTTTTGTGATAAACTCCACTAAATCATCGACCAAATCTGAAACTTTTCTGGCATTTGGTGGTACAAAATTGGCGCCGGTAATTCTCACACCAGCAGTTCTGAATCGTCCTGCAAAATCTTCTTCGATGCTTCTAAGCACAAATTCGTGAAGTTTCATAATGTCTTTAGTCGACAATACGTAATTTCGATTTACAAGTTTGTACAAATGATTTAATGCCAGCTCGTGATTTTTGGCTTCAAAATGTTCTCGAAGTGATTTGCCTTTCACGGTGATGCCTTCTTGTAGCACCATTTGCGTTTCTCGGAGCGTCAATGTGTTGCCTTCTATGCTGTTTGAATTATAAATCCACTCAACAGCTAGGGCTTCTCTAATTTTTTCTAAGGCAATATTAGGAAGTGGTCTTGCTTTATTGAGCAAGTTTTTCTTTTCTTCCAGTCTTTTGAAAGTGGTGTCTAATTTTGGGCGATATGTCGTATTTATAGTCCACATACCACAAATGTACGTTTAACATCGGATATTTAAAAATATTTAACTATCCGATATTAAAATTTTATTGAATTCAGTATTTTAAATG
>JBHEPM010000125.1:0-3016 GCA_046260295.1 Psychroflexus sp. | reverse complement strand
ATTCTACTTTGCTTTGAACACTTGTTTTTCGTACGCCTTTTGGCAATTCGCCGTCAAATTTTCCCATATAGAAAAAACCGAGACATTTTTCGTTGGTTTCAAAATTGAAGAAGCCGTTTAAATGATGAATCAATTTTGGAGAACTCCAGTAAGCACCTATTTTCAGATTGAAAGCGGTGAGCCACATATTTTGAACAGCCATGGCGACTGCAGCTATTTCTTCCCATTCTGCAATAATTTCAGGATGCGTTTTGATGCAAATCGCCAAGACGCTATGCGATTGTTCAAACTTTGAAATTATTTTTTTCGCTTTAAATGCTGAATTTTTCCCTTCAATTTCTGCATTTTTATCAGCGAGATATTCCCCCAATTTCAACTTGCTTTCGCCTTGCAAAACTTTGAATCGCCAAGGTTCAGTGTGTTTGTGATTTGGTGCCCAGTTGGCAGATTCCAAAACCTCATTCAATTCTTCTTTAGAAATTTCTTCAGAATTGAATTGATTTGGATAAACTGAACGTCTGGACTGAATAATATCTTGTAAATTCATGGTTTTAGCTTTTAAAAACTTCAGTAATTCCTTGTTCAATTCTGTTTCGGTCTTCGTCTGTGAGATTTGAACCTGATGGCAGACAAAGTCCAAATTCAAATAAATTTTCTGCCACATTTGTACCATAAAACGGGGTGTTTTCAAAAACAGGTTGCAAGTGCATTGGTTTCCAAAGCGGGCGACTTTCTACATTGTACTTTTCTAAGTGAAGTCTTAAATCTTCTTTTGAAATACCATTGGTTTTTTCTGGATTCACAGTAATTGCAGATAGCCAATGGTTGCTTTTGAAATCATTATTTGGTTCGGTTAAAACCTCTACGCCGTTGATATCCTCAAAAATAGAAACGTAGAAATCATGCATTTTACGACGCAACGCAACATGTTTATCTAAAACCAACATTTGTCCGCGACCGATTCCTGCGCAAATATTGCTCATTCTGTAATTGAAACCAATTTCTGAATGTTGATAATGTGGTGCAGCGTCTCTGGCTTGGGTAGAGTAGAAGACTATTCTTTGTTTGTCTGCTTCCGTTGGACAAACCAAAGCGCCGCCTCCAGAAGTTGTGATAATTTTGTTGCCATTGAAAGACAAAGCGCTATAAGTTCCAAAAGTGCCACAAGATTGATTTTTGTAGGTTGAACCTAAAGATTCTGCTGCATCTTCAATAATTGGAATATCATATTTTGAAGCGACAGCGTGAATTTCTTCAACTAAATATGGCATGCCATACAAGTGAACAGGGATAATTGCTTTTG
This sequence comes from Psychroflexus sp., assembly GCA_046260295.1. GTDB lineage: Bacteria > Bacteroidota > Bacteroidia > Flavobacteriales > Flavobacteriaceae > Psychroflexus. Next base: position 1,713 of record JBHEPM010000125.1, on the reverse strand, counting down.
GGGTTTTTCCTTTTGAAATTCTATCCAAAATGGCTTCTTCCAAAGCTTTTGGACACAGATTCCAAGTGCTTGGTTCGCTATCCACAAAAATAGGTTTTGCGCCTTGGTAAACAATTGGGTTGGATGAGCCACAAAAAGTGAAACTTTGGCAAATCACTTCATCACCAGAAGTTACACCAAGTTTTACCAAAGCCAGATGAATCGCAGCTGTTCCGCTACTTAGGACGGCAACGTATTTGTCTTTTTTTAAATAATTGACCAAATCTTTTTCAAATCCGTTGACGTTTGGACCAAGTGGCGCAATCCAGTTTTCTGCAAAAGCACTATTGACAAAATCTTGTTCTTGCCCGCCCATGTGTGGCGAAGACAACCATATTTTTGATAATTCTGATGACATATTGGTAGTTTTATTTGAAAGGTAAAAGTAAAGTTTTAATCAGTATTTTGAAGTCTTCAATGAAAGAAATCTCTTGTCTATATTTTAAATTCAATTCAACCTTTTGAGGAAATATAACTTCGTCATTATATTTCAATGGATCATTTTGTTGAGATAAAATCTCTTCTTCATTTGCGAATTTTAATGAAGCATAACCAGTAATGCCAGGTTTCAAATCTAGAATTTTACGATTTTCGCCTTCCAATTGGTCGTAATAACCTGGCAAATCTGGTCTCGGCCCGACAAGACTCATTTCACCTTTGATGACATTGATAAGTTGTGGGAGTTCGTCAATTTTAAATTTTCTTAGAAATTTCAAAAATGAATTCGGTTTTGAATCTGCTTTGATGGTTTTAAATTTTAAAATTGTAAAGTAATTTCCAAATTGTCCCACTCGTTTTTGTAAAAACAGTGGATTAGATTGATGAATAATCCATAAAATAATAGAAACCAAAAGCAGTAATGGTGATAAAACAATAAGTAAAACCAATGACCAAAATACATCAAAAAAGACTTTGAAGAAATTAATGTACATGTGAAGTCGTAGTTTTTGAATTGAAATCAAAAATAAGATAAGTGAACTACACTTTCATTTATTTTTCAAATAAAAACAGCCTAAACTTTAATTGTCTAGGCTGTTGAATTTTTTAAAAGAAAATTATTCTTATTTTTTAAGCAATTGCTTAACAGTTTTGCCTTTTTCAGTTTCTATTTGAATGAAATACAAACCAGAATTCAAATCTTGAATATTTATTTTTTCAAAGTTTTGTTCAACTTCAGAAATCTTTTTTCCTGCTGAATCGAAAATTTTCACTTTTTGAATTTGAAGATTTGTAGTATTCTCTAAACTGAAAAAATCAGAAGCTGGATTTGGATACAAACTGATTTTTTGTAGATTTTCAAATTCTTCTGCACTCAAATCATTTGGTGTCAATCGCAAAACCAGTCCTTCTTCTGGATGACCGTTTAGACCAGTGACATTATCCTGTTCAAAATCTGTAGAAACACTAGGAGAGTCTGGGTCACCAGTTAATAAAAAACCGTTATCAACTTCTCCGTCTGAATTGTTTTCAAAACTTGCAGCTATTAATGGACCAGTCAAACCGTCACTAGATATTGTATATGTGAATTGTGAATTTGTAGAAGAATCGCCAAGTCTGACTTCAAAAGAATTGTCTTCTTCGTAAAGCCAAACTTGTGCATTGGCATAATCATTATTGGTTTCGTTGAGTAAAATTTCAAGAAGAAAACCAACATTATTCCACTCTATTTTACAA
>JBHEPM010000124.1:5324-5626 GCA_046260295.1 Psychroflexus sp. | reverse complement strand
CTGTTCCCCAATGGTGACGCGAAGTTCCTGGAATAGAGGAGTAGGTGATGATTTCTGAAATGGCTTCAATTGGACTTTTGGATTCAGAAAACTGTTTAAATTTAGTTTCCCAAATTGATTTTTGACGTTGAAAACTCCTGTAACCCGAAACGATCTTAATCTTAATTCCATCTTCTTCGGCTAAAGATTTCATTCTTAAGAATGAATCAAAAGTTTCTTCTTCTAAAAGAATAGTGTCCGATTTAAGGTGAGATGGATTTAAACCCAAAAGATGTTCAACTTTGATATCTTCCACAGTTAGA
>JBHEPM010000124.1:0-5314 GCA_046260295.1 Psychroflexus sp. | reverse complement strand
TCCTCTCAATTGATATTGGTTTTGTTCTGGAATTTCTTTTGACCTATTTTCGAATAAACTTAAAATACCAACACATTTAGAATCAAGAAAAGCACCAATATGTTTGGTGCTTTCTAGTTCATCTCCCTGCATGTCGCAAGAACTTCTTGGTTTTCCTTGCCTTAAAACAAGATGTCGTAGGTCCTTGGTTTCGTCTGAAGAAATATATTTAAATTCAATAGACACGTTTAAGACAAAATTCCGTCAACAATACCGTAATCCATGGATTCTTGCGCATTCATCCAATAATCGCGTTTAAAGTCTTTCATGACTTTATCAAAATCCTGGTCGCAATTTTCGGCTAAAATTTTAGCACTCAATTCTTTTATTTTTAAAATTTCCTGAGCCTGAATTTCAATATTTGAAGCCTGACCTTGAGCACCACCCATAGGCTGATGAATCATGATTTTAGCATGTGGTTGAATAAATCGCTTTCCTTTTTCACCAGCAGACATCAATATGGAACCCATAGAAGCCGCTAATCCGCTACATATCGTTGATACTGGACTTTTTAAGGATCTCATGGTATCATAAATTGCAAACCCATCGGTTACATAACCTCCAGGACTATTGATGTAGAAATGAATTTCATCGTCGCTTTCCATGTCCAAATACATCAATCTATCTATGATATGTTTAGCACTTTTGCCATCGACTTGACCGTTGAGGAAAATTTTACGGTTTTCTAAAAATTTCTTATCTATTAAATCTTGAACTTTTCCTGATTTATCACTCATATTTTTATATTTAAAAGTGTAAAATTAAAATTTAATTTTTAATCCAAGCCGATTATTTAAAGAGTATTAACGTTGCAGATTTATTTTTAGGTATTGGACTGAAAAAGCAACTATTGTAACAGATGTTACCAAGAGCCTTGATAGAAATAATTATAATTGCAATATAATTTTTTAAAGATTTTGAAACCAATAATTGCACTTATTCTTATATTGATTTATGCCACGCCAACTTCTGCTATGTTGGTTTCAGACTTGGTCTTGACCAAAATTGAATTGAAGCGAAGTTGCAAAAACAAAATCGAGTTTCAGAAAAAAGCTGAAGCGCTTGGCATACCAGATTTGGGAATGATTTCCATAGACAAATCGTCAAATTCAGACTCAAATCAACAACATTGTATCGAAATTTGTTCAAACTCCGCTGATTTTATAGAAAATCAGGAATTTGAATTTTACCGACCAAAATATCATTTTAGTCATACTGAATTTTACAAGGTGTTTTATAGATCACCTTTTCTTTCCGAACAGAAACAACCACCCAAACAGTTTTAGAAATACGTTGTAAATTATTGAATTTAAATAATTCAAACTATTTTTTTAAAATTCTAAAACTAAAACTATGTTATCTTATAAAATATATAAAATCAGCATTTTGATGCTGTTGTTTTTTAGTGCGAACATTTTAAACGCACAAAATTCTATGTCTCCTGAAGTTGTTCAGGACTTAAAGCAATCTAAAAAATTTGTCATGGGGGTCAGCACAGAAAAACATTTCAAATTTGCTTTTGGTACTTTTCAAGAAATGAAATCTAATGACTTAGCCGATAAAAATTTAGAAATTGTAGTCTGGGGGAAAATTGTCCAAAAATTAACCAAAGACGGAGATTTAGCTGAATTTGTTAAAACTCAGGATTCTTCTAACATCAAAGTTAGCGTTTGTGAAGTTGCCATGAAAAAACTAGGCGTTTCCAAAACAAACCTAATCGACGATTTTGAAACTGTTCCCAACGCTTTTATTCGAATTTATCAGTTACAAGCGCAAGGTCATAATGTATTCATTCCTTAAAAAATAAAAACAATGTTGAAACAAATTATAGTTCTCATTTTTGTAGGATTGACAATTCTATCCTGCAAGAATGCAAATGAAAATTCAAAAGAAAAGAAAAATAGCGATACCCAAAAAATCACTATTTTGCAGACTGCCGACATTCATGGTCAAGTGAATGTTCACGATGAATTTTTCTGGGAAAATAACGAAATGATTTTCAAAAGACGTGGCGGCATGGCGTCTATCAAAACGCTTTTTGACGACGTAAAATCCGAAAATCAAGATGCTACAATTGTATTGGACGGTGGCGATTTAATACAAGGCAGCGCAGTTGCAGCTTTATCTGAAGGTCAAATTTTTCCTGATATCGTCAATAAAATGGGGTACGATTTTCTTATTCCAGGAAACTGGGAAGTGGTTTACGGAAAATCAAAAATGCTTTCTGCTTTACAGGCATACGAACCGCAAGTTATTGCGGCAAACATGTATGATGAAGGTGGAGAAAATTTAATTTTTCCACCTTATTTTATAAAAGAAATTGGCAATACTAAACTAGGGTTCATCGCTTATAACGATCCAGAAATTCCGATAAGACAAAACCCATCTTTCAGCAAGGGTATTGGTTTCAAATCCATAGAATCCAATTTGCCTGCGTTGATTTCTGAATTGAAAACAGAACAAAACGTAGATATTTTGTTTTTGGTCACGCACATTGGAATTGCCAAGCAAGTTCATTTGGCAGATCAAGAAATCCTAAAAGATATCGATTATGTTTTGGGCAACGACACCCACGAACGCATCCGAAAACCTTTGCAAAGAAAGTTTGCGAAAGTTACTGAACCTGGTGCTTTTGGAAGTTTTGTCGGTCGTTTGGATTTGGAAGTCAAAGATGGAAAAATCATTAATGAAAATTATGATTTGATGGAAGTCGATCCAGAAAAATATCCGGCAGATCCTGAAATTCAGAAATCTATAGATTCCGCACTTCAGCCTTATAAATCCAAAACAGATCAAATTTTAGGTTATACAAATACACCTCTTTACCGATATTTTGTGGTCGAAAACCCGATGGACAATATGATTACCGATGCAGCTAGATGGAAAATGAATACTGACATTTCGTTATCAAATGGTTTTAGATTCAGCCCGCCATTGGTGCCAAAAGATGGAAAACCAGCCGCAATCACTTACAGTTACATTTGGAATATGTTGCCTGTCAATGAAAAAGTTAAAACTGGCGAAGCTACAGGTGAACAAATAAAAAATTGGCTGGAGCAAGAATTGCACAATGTGTTTGCAGACGTTGGCACAGAGCGTTTCGGTGGCTGGTTAGTCCGTTTTTCTGGAATGGAGTTAGAATTCAATGCTAAAGCAAAGGAAGGAAATCGAGTTGTAAATCTGACAGTAAATGGAAAACCGATAGATATGAAAAAACACTATTCGATTTCAGCTTGTCGTCGTGATGGTGAAGCTTTGGATATGCTTTGCAGATTACCAAACGTGAAAAATCCAAAAGTTCATGATTTCACAATTCATGAGGTTTTGGCAGAATACCTGAAAGCAATGGATACCATTTCGCCAGTAAAAGATGGACGTGCTAAAGCTTTAGATTTGGGTGAAGACGTACTTTCTCAGTTACCCGATACAGATTATCATTTTCATTAGAAACTAAAAAAACACAACAAAATGAAATTTTTCAAACACATTATATTTGTCTTAATTCTCACATTTGGATATTCAGAATCTGCAAACGCACAGTCTGAAAACGAAGATTACAAAGTCGTTTTTCAACTCACGGATGCTTCTCCAAAAAGTCAAAAAGCCTTGGTCAATCAATTGAAAAATTTAACTCGTGATTGGCCGTCTGCAAAACTCAGTGTTGTTGTACATTCGGGCGGAATTCAGTTTTTGATTTCAGAAAGTTCAAATTACAACCTTGAATTGGCAGAATTGGAAGCCAAAGGCGTAGATTTTAATGCTTGTGAAAACACCCTGAATGCGAAAAATATTTCAAAATCAGAATTATTTGATTTTGTGAAATTTGTTCCGATGGGCATCAAAGAAATTGTTGAAAAACAATCTGAAGGTTGGTACTATATTAAAGCAGGAATTTGATGGTCAAAAAAATGGCAAAGTTTAGTCCTGGTGTGTTTTTAGCATTCGGGCTCACTTTTTTAGCAGAATTTATTTCAGAATATAGCGCTTGGTTAAATGCGACTAGTTTGGCGTTGATATTCGGAATTGTGCTTGCTAATATTCCGATTTCACTAAAATCAATTCAAAAAGGAATGGCTTTTTCTGAAAAATACATTTTGGAATCTGCTATTGTTTTGATTGGATTTGGACTAAATTTTTCAGTGTTGGGAGAAATAAATTCAAATTTCTGGTGGTTTATTCTCTTCAGTGTTGTGGCTGTCATCACATTGGCAGTATTTTTTGGTAAAATTTTCAAACTTGATTCGAAACTGAATATTTTACTAGGTGCAGGAAGTGCTATTTGTGGTTCTGCAGCAATTGGCGCGATTTCACCAATTATGAAACCCAAGGAATCCGAAACTGGAATGGCTATCGGAATCATCAATCTGCTGAGCACAATTGGCTTGTTTCTTTTACCGATTGTCGCTGTTTATTTGCATTTTAATCAAGATGAAACTAGTCTTTTCATCGGAGGTGTTTTGCAATCTATGGGGCATGTTGTTGGTTCGGGGTTTTCGGTCAATGAAGAAGTTGGTATTTTGGCAACCGTCATTAAAATGGGGCGCGTGTTGTTACTCGTGCCACTATTGTTGATTGCTTATGTGCTTTTCAGAAGTAAAAATCAAAAAGGGAAACAAAAAGTTGGTTTCCCTTTTTTTATCATATTTTTTCTAGTAGCTATCGGTTTTAGTCAGTTTTCTTTTATTTCAGAAGTGGTCACATCTGAAGTTTCAAGTTTTGGAAATTTTCTTTTGAATGTTGCTATGATTGGGATTGGTTATAAAATCAAGCTGAAATCTTTGTTCAAAATCGCTGGAAAATCACTTTTACTCGGCACTTTTATTTTTTTGATTCAAATTGTAATTTTCATAGCATTCATCAAATACTTTTAAACAAAAAGACCTGAACATGTTTTCAGGTTTTTTGTTTATTTATGAAATGCTTATTTTCAATTTATTTTTTCTATTTCAGTTGTATTTGTGGCTTGCATTACAGATTCTAAACTGTTAACATTTATATTTGGATTATTTTCAGCAAAATCTGCCGGTAAAATGGCTATTCTGAAGATTTGGTTAAAAATATAAGCATCGGGTATTGTATTTAAATTGGTGTTACCCATCAAAAAAAGTATGGTTGAAATTATACACTACTTGGCTGCCATCATTGAAGAAAAAACTCTGTGGCAATGGTGTCCAAACGTCAACTGGTCCGGATGAATCACTGATTTGTTCTTCCAGTAGATAAACCATCACGACATCGCTTTCAAAAACCTCAACATCTAGTGGAAATTCAAAGT
>JBHEPM010000123.1:0-5637 GCA_046260295.1 Psychroflexus sp. | reverse complement strand
ATCTTGGAACTTGGTGTCCTGACAGTAGACGTGAATTTCCAAGAATGATTAAAATTCTGCACGAAAGTGATTTCGATTTGGAGAATATCAAAATAGTTGGTGTCAATCGAGATAAAGTTGTTCCTGAAGTTTCAGAAGAAGTGAGAGAAACACTTAACGTAAATCACGTTCCAACCATCATTTTTTATAAAAATGGAAAAGAAATGAATCGTTTTGTGGAATTTGCCCAAGAAAACTTAGAAAATGATGTTTTGAAAATTTCTAAACAAATTAAAAATTATGATTTCATCTCGACAACCAACTTTAGCAATAGATTTTGACGGCACCATTGTGGAAGACAAATATCCCGATATTGGCAAACCAAAGTTATTTGCTTTTGAAACACTTAGAAAACTTCAAGATGAAGGTTTCACCTTAATTTTATGGACTTACAGAAGTGGTGAAAAATTACAAGAAGCCATTGAATTTTGTGAAGATAAAGGAATTACCTTTTATGCAGTTAATAAAAGTTTTCCTGATGAAAAAATTTCTGATGACATCAGCAGAAAAATTGATGCAGATGTCTTTATAGACGATAGAAATATAGGAGGTTTTCACGGTTGGGGAAACATTTACAGAGAGTTAATCGGCGAGGATAGTGAATACAGCAAATTCAAAGAAGAAGAAAAAAATAAAGGATTTTTTAAATCAATTTTTAAAAAGTAAATTAATGATTATTACCAAATCACCAGCGGAAATCGCACTGATGTATGAAAGCGCACAAATTGTCTCTAAAACTTTAGGCATGCTTGCCAAGGAGGTTAAACCTGGCGTCAGCACTTTGGAATTAGATAAACTTGCAGAAGAATTCATCCGCGATCATGGTGCAATTCCTGGATTTTTGGGACTGTACGATTTCCCAAACACACTATGTATGAGTCCAAATGCACAAGTTGTTCATGGCATTCCAAACCGAAAAGTTTTGGAAAATGGTGATGTGATTTCAATAGATTGTGGTGCGGTGAAAAATGAATTTTACGGCGATCATGCGTACACTTTTCAAGTTGGTGAAGTCAGCGAAGATGTCAAAAAACTAATCAAAGTTACCAAAGAATCTTTATACAAAGGCATTGCGCAGTTTAAATTAGGAAATCGCGTTGGCGATGTAGGTTACGCCATTCAAAAACATAATGAAAAACAAGGTTATGGCGTGGTTAGAGAATTGGTTGGACATGGCTTGGGAAAAACCATGCACGAAGATCCTGAAATGCCAAATTATGGCAAACGCGGTCGCGGTAAAAAATTCGTAGAAGGTATGACCGTCGCCATTGAACCGATGATAAATATGGGGACAAAACGCATCAAGCAACTTCCTGATGGTTGGACTATTTTAACTTCAGATGGAAAACCAAGCATTCACTTTGAGCATGATGTGGCTTTGGTAAATGGTGAACCAAGGTTACTTTCAACTTTCGATTATATTCATGAAGCTTTAGGAATTGAAACTGAAGAAGAAGATCCGTTTCGCTTGGATTTAAGTGTTCTGGAGTAAAGTAATTACTTCGAAATCACTTAAATTTAACAGATTTTCCTTCATTTCTGAAATTTTTATTAGTAAACTTTTAACCAAGTTGTTTAATATTTAACTTGTTTTTTTAAACATGATGAAACAATAATTAATATTTTTGACCATTGTTAAATGAAACTATGGGAAATATTAAACAAAATTTCAGTATAAAAGATTTAGAATCTTTGAGTGGTATAAAAGCTCATACGATTAGAATGTGGGAAAAACGCTACGGGGTGTTGCAACCTCAGAGAACAGAGACCAATATTAGGTCTTACAGCGTCAATGGTTTGCAGAAAATTTTGAATGTTGCCTTTTTGAACGAAAATGGGTATAAAATTTCACGGATTTCAAAAATGAATGATGACTCTATCTCTGAGTTAGTCCAAAGTATTACCACTAGTAAGAGCAATGCTAATCGAGCGCTTAAATCTTTTAAAGTAGCGATGATGAATTTTGACCAACCGCTATTTCTTAAGACTTACGATAATCTGCTCACCACCAAAACATTTTCTGAAATATACAATGACGTTTTTATCCCACTAATGATAGATATCGGAATGTTGTGGCAAGCCGGAACAATTACTCCAGCGCACGAGCAATTCATATCAAACCTAGTGAAACAAAAATTATTCATTAACATAGAAAAGCTTCAAAAAGAACAAGCGCCAAAAACAGATAATGTTTTTGTTTTATTCTTGCCGAGCGAAGAAATTCATGATATTGGCTTATATTACGCCAATTATGAAATCCTCGCTCACGGTTACAAAGCGATTTTCTTAGGTCAAAGTACGCCAATGGAAGATCTAACCTATCTGTCATCTTTATTTGATAATACTGTTTTCATTAGTTATTTGACCGTAAAGCCGGACAATGTTTTGGAATATTTAGAAAATTTCAAGACCGAAGTTTGTGCTGAAAAAGATTGTCAATACTGGATTTTAGGACGAAAAGCCATAGAGCTTTTAGAGGAAAATAAAAATTTACCACTAGGCATACGTGCTTTCAATGATATTTCTGAAATGACCTTAAATCTTTAAAATGAAAAAAAACATTGCTATAATTGGGTCTGGATTTTCTTCTTTAGCTGCAGCTTGCTACTTAGCTAAAGACGGAAATAATGTAGAAATTTACGAGAAAAATGAAGGTATTGGTGGCCGTGCTAGACAAATGAAAGTTGACGGATTTACTTTTGATATGGGACCGTCTTGGTATTGGATGCCAGATGTTTTTGAAAGATTTTTTGCAGACTTTGACAAAAAACCGTCCGATTATTATCATTTAGATAAACTTGACCCAGGCTACAAAGTGATTTTTGGAGAAGATGATGAGATTGAAATTGGAGATAATTTAGAAAAAATCTACAAAGTCTTTGATCAAAATGAAAAACATGGTGCCAAAAAATTAAAAAAATTCATCGATAATGCGAAGAAAAATTATGACATCGCCATTAAAGATTTGGTCTATAAACCTGGCGTTTCTCCACTAGAATTGGTCACGCCAAAAACGATTGGAAAATTAGGCGAATTTTTCAGCACTGTTGATAAAGATGTTGAAAAAGAATTTCAGAATGAAAAACTGAAACAAATTTTAAAATTCCCGGTTTTATTCTTGGGCGCAAAACCTAGCGAAACACCTTCGTTTTATAGCTTTATGAATTATGCTGATTTTGGTTTGGGCACTTGGCATCCGAAAGGTGGATTTTTTGCTGTAATTGCTGCCATGGCAGATTTAGCTAAATCTTTGGGTGTCAAAATTCATACAGAAAGCAATATTGAAAAAATAATTGTAGAAAATAAAACCGCTAAAGCACTTCAGATTAATGGTGAAACTAAAAATTTTGATGTGATTTTGTCTGGTGCCGATTATCATCATACCGAAACTTTGCTTGAAGAGCAACACAGACAATATTCTGAAAAATATTGGGACAAAAAGGTTTTTGCGCCATCATCTTTACTGTTTTATATTGGTTTTGATAAAAAACTAAAAAATGTAAATCATCATAATTTATTTTTTGATGTTGATTTCGACAAACATGCCAAAGCAATTTACACCGACCCAAAATGGCCAAAAGAGCCTCTGTTTTATGCTAATTTCACCTCCAAAACAGATCCACAAACGGCGCCAGAAGCTTGTGAAAATGGTTTTTTTCTTATACCAATTGCTCCAGGAATTGAAGACACTGAAGAATTAAGAGCGCAATATTTTAATAAAATCATCACAAGATTTGAATCTTTAACAAAACAAAGTGTTCAAAAAAATATTATATTTAAGAAAAGTTTTTGTGTAAAGGATTTTATTCAGGATTACAACTCATACAAGGGAAATGCTTATGGTATGGCAAATACACTTTTACAAACAGCATTTTTAAGACCGAAGTTGAAGAGCAAAAAAGTAGAAAACCTATATTTTACTGGTCAACTTACTGTTCCAGGACCAGGCGTCCCACCGTCGTTAATTTCAGGAAAACTTGTAGCTGAACTTATCAAAAAAAATTGCAGAAAATGAAATCATTATTTGACAATGTAGCCAATAGTTGTAGTAAGATTGTAACACATTCTTACAGTACATCTTTTTCTATTGCAACGAAGCTTTTAGCGCCTTCGATCAGGCAAGATATTTACAATATTTATGGTTTTGTGCGTTTTGCAGATGAAATTGTGGATACGTTTCATGATTATGACAAATCTGCTTTGTTCAAAAAATTCAATGCAGACATGTATGAAGCGATTGAACATAAAATTAGTTTAAATCCGATTTTGAATAGCTTTCAAGAAACTGTTCATAAATACAATATCGATCCTGAGCTCTACGAAGCTTTCATGAATAGTATGGAAAAAGACCTCTACAAATCGAATTATTTAACGCAGGAAGAATTTGAAGCTTACATTTATGGAAGTGCCGATGTCGTAGGTTTGATGTGTTTGAAAGTTTTTGTAAAAGGCGATAAAGAAAAATATGAATCACTTAAAAATGATGCTATGAAGTTAGGTTCTGCTTTTCAGAAAGTAAACTTTCTTCGCGATCTGAAAGCAGATTCCGAAGATTTGGAACGTTCATATTTTCCAAATGCAGATCTAAATTGTTTGGACGAAACCACAAAATCACAAATCATAGATGAAATTGACCAAGATTTTAAAATGGGTTTGCGTGGTATAAGTAAACTTCCAGTAGAAGCCAAACTCGGCGTTTACACCGCATATATTTATTATTCAAAATTACTTCAAAAATTAAAAAATACGCCATCTTTGGAAATTAAAAACAAACGCATTCGTGTGCCAAATTATCAAAAAGCTAGCTTGTTAGCAAAATCTTATATTTCATGCAGATTTAATTTAGTGTAATTATGAATATTTTGATTTGGATTGTTGTTTTTGTAGCAACATTTATGTTTATGGAATTCATGGCATGGTTCACTCACAAATATGTGATGCATGGTTTTTTGTGGGTTTTACATAAAGATCATCATAAAAAAGACCACAAAAGTTGGTGGGAACGCAACGATTTATTTTTTGTGTTTTATGCCGTAATTAGCATGATTTTCTTCACTTCTGACTTTCAATTTAGCATTGCCATCGGCGCTGGAATTGCCGCTTATGGTTTGGCATATTTTTTAGTTCATGATATTTTCATCCACCAGAGATTCAAGCTATTCAGAAACGCAAATCATTGGTATGCCAAAGGAATTCGAAGAGCGCACAAAATGCATCACAAACATTTGGGCAAAGAAGATGGAGAATGTTTCGGAATGCTAGTTCCGCCACTGAAGTTTTTGAAAAACAAAAAATAATATTTTGAAAAAAGCTGCCATTATTGGTTCTGGAATTGCTGGCATTGCCTCAGCATTACGCCTAAAATCACAAGGTTTTGATGTGGATGTTTTTGAACAAAACAATTATACGGGCGGCAAATTACACAGTTTTCAACGTGGTGATTATCGTTTTGATTTTGGTCCTTCTCTCTTTACGATGCCAGAATATGTGGATGAATTATTTTCATTATTTGAAGTGAACCAATCTGAATATTTCACTTATAAACGAAAAGATGTAATTTGTAACTACTTTTGGGAAGATGGTCAGAAATTTCAAGTG
>JBHEPM010000122.1:5345-5859 GCA_046260295.1 Psychroflexus sp. | reverse complement strand
CAAAAGAGCCTTTGCCCTTTTAGGTTGAAAAAAAATTATTCCCATAATAAATTAAAGAATAGTATCTTGTTAGTGTTTTGGTTTAGTTAGCCATTTTTTGTATAAAAGATGATCAAAACTAACTAATTTATTAAAGAAATCATAAGGAAAAATTAAAAATTTCTGTTAGAAGGTAAATCTTCTATTGTGTGTAAGATGTTGGCTGGCATATAAAAAAACCACACGAAAAAATGTATCTTTTTTAATGTTTATTAGTCTACTTAATGAACTATAAAATTTAAAAGTTATGAATAATTGTAAATGCACTAATTGCGATTGTAAGAATTGTAATTGTGGAAATTGTTTAGAAAAAAATTGTCCTTGCTCTAAATGTAAATGTGATAAATGTAGTTGTTGTTAATTTTAATAAAGGTTAGTTTATGAACTGACCTTTATTTATTTTTGAGTATGGAAACTGAAAAAATATGGAATAATTTTAATGATGAACTATATTTCTTTATTCTCAAAAAAGTAA
>JBHEPM010000122.1:477-5335 GCA_046260295.1 Psychroflexus sp. | reverse complement strand
CTTGAAAATCCACAAAAATTTATCCAAGCTGGAAAAAGAAGAAAAAGTAAAAGCGTGGATTTTTCAAATTGCTCGTAACGAAATAGTTAATCATTTTAATAGAGAATCTATGTATGTTGAGAAATTGGAAACAGATAAGGAAATTCCTTTACAAAATTATCAACATATATGTTGCTTTGATAAATTCATAAATAATTTACCCAAGATTTATAGGCAAGTAATTGAACTGATTTATATAAAAGGACTAAAACAAAAAGATGTTGCAAAAGAATTAGAAATTAGTCTTGAAAACGTAAAAGCAAGAATTAAGAGAGCAAAAGATATTTTAAAGAATAAACTCAACGAGTGTTGCAAATATGAGTTTGATAAAAACGGTAAGTTAATTGGAGAATCGAATTGTGCAATATGTAGAACAGAATAAAATAAGCCTTGCCAACAGCGATGAATTCAACCAGGGTTAATAAATTGACTAATCTTCTAAATTGAATTCTCCATTTAAGTGTTTTTTGGCGAGTTTGATGTATTCTTTTTTGGCTTGTTTTTCTGAAATGGTTTTTACTTGAAACAAAGCGTTGGCTTTGAAAGCATTCACCAATTCTTCACCATTTACAGGGTTGTGGGTGATATTGAGTTGATTATCTTGCGTGGCATGTTTGTAAAAAGCATAAAAATATAACAATGTATCTTGAGGAAATTTTTTCTTGGTTTCACTTACTTTTTCATAAGCCTTGAGAAATAATTTGTCGAGTTCGTTTTCAGTCAAGTTGTCCAGTTCCATAATCAATCAATTTTTGAAATTACAGAAATCCCACCTTTTACTACGTCATTGATTTTTACTTCGACTTTTGAATCTAAAGGAAGAAAAACATCTACCCTAGATCCGAATTTGATGAAACCCGAATCATTCCCTTGGTCGACTTGCTGATTTACGGCAGCATAATTCACAATTCGTCTCGCCACAGCTCCAGCGATTTGTCTGTAAAGTATATTTCCAAATTTTTTGGTTTCTATAACCACAGTAGTGCGTTCGTTTTCTTCACTGGATTTTGGATGCCAAGCGACTAAAAACTTACCAGGATGATATTTACTATATAAAATTTTCCCACCAATCGGATATCTTGTCACGTGAACATTTAGTGGTGACATAAAAATCGAGATTTGTAAAAGCTTTTCATTTACAAATTCAGGTTCATAAACTTTCTCTATAGCGACCACTTTACCATCAACTGGTGCTAAAATATGTTTATCGTTCTTTGGTGAATTTCGGTTTGGATTTCTAAAAAACTGAGCAACCAATATGAAAAGGACTAAAGTGACGCCAAAAACACTATAAATAATAATATCACTAACGAAATAATGATTTATTACGAAATTGATAACAATGAAAACAATAATTGTTGTCAATAAAATTTTATAACCTTCTTTATGAAACATAATCTAATAAAAGTAAAAATATGAATACAAAGGTACTAGAAAAAAGCATACTATCCATTCTATCGAAAATACCACCATGCCCTGGCATGATTTTTCCACTGTCTTTTACATCTGCTTTTCTTTTGAATTTCGATTGAACTAAATCTCCTAAAGTACCAAAAACACTGATGATTATAGCTAAAATTATCCAAGCCCACCAACTTAAAATATCAATGTATGTAAAAATGATGTAACCCATAACTATTGAGAAAATTACGCCTCCAATAAAACCTTCAATTGTTTTTTTAGGTGAAATTCTTTCAAATAGTTTTCGTTTACCAAAGTTTTTTCCAACCAAATACGCAAAAGAATCATTTGTCCATATTAAAACAAAAGTACCGACCAAAACATATTCATAATTCGGTTTGTAGTTGTGGATCATTGTGAGAAAAATGATAGACGGTACGATGTAGAACAAAGTCAACAAGTGCTTTCTTCCATCAAATATTGGAATATCCGACAAAGTAAATAAATCTTTTAATAAAAAAACTTTAACCATCAGTGTCATTGCAAGAAAGGTGACCAAAAGTGGCAAATAGACTTCTGTAAAGTTGAAGTAGTAGAGGAGGACAACCAGAGAAAAATAAGAGATAAGATTTCTGAAATCCAATAATTTCTGAAATTCTCTTAGACAAATGAAACCTACAATAACAAAAAAACCGATGAGTGCATAATGGTGTAAAAATGCAGTGCTAACAATTATTATGATATATAAAGCACCGGTTATGCTTCGTTTAAGAATTTCACTCATAAGATTATAGGTCTTCTACAAGCAGCAAATATAAGTTCTTCGGTATACTTCCATAACTCATAAAATCAGATTCTTCTTTGTCTTCAAATGTTTTAAGTGTAGTAATATTAGTAGGAATTCTGTTTTTATGCTTGCGCTTTATTTTTTGTAAACCTTCACCAATAGTTTCAAGCAATTGACTGGTGTAAGCGATAATTACAAAATTATGTGGCAAATCGGCTAGCTTTTTGTCGCCTATTTGACTGGAACTGATTAGAATAGCACCCGTGTTTGCAATTAGAAATTCACAACCTGCAAGAAAAAAACTAGCATTGTCGTTTTTTGTGAATTTTAATCTATTGTGTTCGAATTTCTTTATCAGTTTTTCATTACGGCAATATACTTCAGATTCCTCCCAATCGTTTTCTTTTAAAATTTCATTAAAAGTAATTCGCAGCTCATTATCATTTTCACAATACAGAAATTTGCCGCCATTATTTCTAAAATTATTGGTAAACGCGTCATCCACGGGAAGTTTGGGTTCGGGCATGAATTTGCTCTGTTCTTTTCTGCCAGAGCTTTCATCATCCTTACTTTCTAAACCTAACAAGCGCTTAAAGAAGTTCATATATTGACCGTAAAATTATTTGATGATATAATTATCATTTCAAATATAAAAAAAACTTGGATTTGACTCTTGTCAAATCCAAGTTTTTTAGAGGAAATGTAATCAATGCTTAAATTTTCGCTCTTTTTTTAAGATTGTTGAAATCTTAAATTATTTTTTTATCTCGTTAGCTTCTTTAGAATTTTCGCCTTCATCTTTAGAAGTTGAATCTTCAGAGGGATTATTTTCTTTTTCAGAATCATCCTCACAAGAATTTTCACTCTGTTTTTCTGAAGCCTTTTGGTCGCTTTTGTTTTTTAATTTTTGTGCACTTGTTGCTGCCATTTCTGGTTTTTTGAACGGTCTTTCGCCAAAAATATTGACTAAATCATCCTTAAAAATCACTTCTTTGTCAAGAAGTAATTCTGCCAATTCTGTCAATTCATCTTTGTGATCATTCAGAATTTGTATAGCACGATTGTACTGTTCCTCAATAATTTTTGAGATTTCTTCATCAATCAGTTCAGAAGTTTTGTCGCTATATGGTTTTGTGAAGTTATAATCGGACTGACCTGAAGAATCGTAATAGGTAAGATTTCCGACTTTTTCATTAAGTCCATAAATAGTTACCATAGCTTTCGCCTGTTTGGTTACTTTCTCAAGATCGCTTAAGGCACCAGTAGAAATTTTGTTGAAAATCACTTTTTCAGCAGCACGACCACCCATGGTAGCACACATTTCATCTAGAATTTGTTCGGTTCGTACAATTTGTCGCTCTTCTGGTAAATACCAAGCTGCCCCAAGTGATTGACCTCTCGGTACAATTGTCACTTTCACCAATGGTGCTGCATATTCTAGCATCCAACTTACAGTGGCGTGACCAGCTTCGTGATAAGCAATAGCTTTTTTCTCTTCGAGAGACATTATTTTATTTTTCTTCTCTAAACCACCTACAATTCTGTCAACTGCGTCAAGGAAATCTTGTTTACCAACAGCTTTGCTGTTATTTCTAGCGGCAATTAGTGCAGCTTCATTACATAAGTTGGCAATATCTGCACCAGAAAATCCTGGTGTTTGCTTGGCAAGAAAGTCTGTATCTACTTCATTGTCTATTTTCTTAAGTGGTTTCAAATGTACTTCAAAGATTTCTTCTCGCTCTCTAACATCTGGTAAGTCTACATAAATTTGTCTGTCGAATCTACCAGCTCTCATCAGTGCCTTATCTAAAACATCCGCACGGTTTGTAGCAGCGATCACAATAACATTTGTGTTTGTGCCAAAACCATCCATTTCTGTTAATAATTGGTTGAGAGTATTTTCTCTTTCGTCGTTGGAGCCTGACATATTGCCTTTTCCTCGAGATCGACCAATTGCGTCAATTTCATCTATAAAAATGATAGACGGCGATTTTTCTTTGGCCTGTTTGAATAAATCTCTTACTCTTGAAGCACCAACACCGACAAACATTTCAACGAAATCTGAACCAGAAAGCGAAAAGAACGGAACGCCTGCTTCACCGGCTACTGCTTTTGCAAGTAGAGTTTTACCAGTTCCAGGAGGACCAACTAACAACGCACCTTTTGGAATTTTACCACCCAAATTTGTGTATTTGTCTGGAAATTTCAAGAAATCTACAATTTCTTGAACTTCATCTTTGGCACCTTCTAGACCTGCAACATCTTTAAATGAAGTTTTAACATCTTTCTTTTCATCGAATAGCTTAGCTTTAGATTTTCCAATATTGAAAATCTGACCGCCAGGACCGCCGCCACCGCCTTTACTCATTCGCCTCATAATGAAAATCCAAATACCAACAATAAGAATTATCGGCAACAAACCGATTAAAATATCTGTGAAATAATTTGGACGAGTATCGTAATACACGCTGGTATTCAAGTTATTTTGCTCTTTGATTTTGGTAATTGAGTTTTCAAAATTTTGAAGATCGCCAAATTCAAATTGGTAATCTGGATTATCTGATGATGCAAAAACTTGATCTTCTGAAGAAGAATTGTGTTCTGGATTTTGCTTTGCCTCTTGTGTCAGAT
>JBHEPM010000122.1:0-467 GCA_046260295.1 Psychroflexus sp. | reverse complement strand
CCCACTGCCGCCAAAAAATTGAACACCTAAAAATATGACAATGATGCCGATGTAAATCCAATATGAATTGAATTTAGGTTTTTTAGGTTCTTTTTTATTATTGCTGGTATTTGATCTGTTTTGTGCTGTTTTTTTAGCCATTGTATTACACTAAAAATTAATAATTTGTTTCTACTGAAGTTATCTTCGCATCCCCCCACAAGCTTTCAATATCGTAATATTCTCGTGTTTGTTTTTGAAAAATATGAACCACAACATCTACGTAATCCATAAGCACCCATTCAGAATTTTCTAAACCTTCAACATGCCAAGGTTTGTCTTTCAGAGCTTTACTTACAGATTTTCTAACAGAACTTTCTATGGCATCCACTTGTGTATTAGAATTTCCAGAGCAGACAACTAAATAGTCGCAAACAGTATTTTCATGTTCTCTGAGGTCTATAATGTCTATATTGTCACCTTTTACG
>JBHEPM010000121.1:0-5895 GCA_046260295.1 Psychroflexus sp. | reverse complement strand
GGTAAATACGGCACTAATGTTTCCATAAACTTGTCCAGCTGGTATAATTTGCCGGGACAATTTACTTTTAATCCACCCGACTACGACACCGATTTTTTTGGGCGT
The DNA here is from genome assembly GCA_046260295.1 of Psychroflexus sp. GTDB lineage: Bacteria > Bacteroidota > Bacteroidia > Flavobacteriales > Flavobacteriaceae > Psychroflexus. Next base: position 5,790 of record JBHEPM010000121.1, on the reverse strand, counting down.
GGAACAAAATATTTTTCTGACTATAACTTATCAATTAGAAAAAAAATAGATGAAACTTGGCATTTAGGTTTCAACTATATCAATCAATATTACGATCAGCGTTTTCTAGGTGGTGGAAAATTGGTGAAATCAAATATTTTCACCACAGAAGCAACTTACAATTTTACCAAAACAAAATCCTTACGTGTTGAATTAGAAAAAATGTGGGCAACTGCAGATCGTAAAGATTGGGCTGGAGCAGTAGTTGAATACAATTTAAATGAAAAATTATCATTCTACGTTTGGGATATTTGGAATTATGGCAATGATGATCCAGATCGAAGAGTTCATTATTACAATTTTGGAGGTGCGTATCGCAAGGGTTCAAGTCGAATTTCAGTAAATTACGGTCGTCAACGTGGCGGTTTAGTCTGTGTTGGCGGTGTGTGTAGGTTTGTTCCAGAAAGTTCAGGGTTGACCGTGTCTTTCAATACTTCTTTTTAAGAATTCAATTTACTTATCACCCAATTAAACATACAATTATTGAAATATTATAGCTTATTCTAAATCTTCATAGACTAGGACAAATAATAATTTTAGAAAATTGATAGATTGTTATCTTTTTCTTCATTTTAAAATTAAATTCAATCTTTAATATTTGTTTGAGTAGACAATAAACAGGTTTTTTTTGGGTTTATAATACTGAAAATCAATTTATTAAAATTTAATCTTTAATTAATCATATAACAAATTTTAATCCTACCTTTGCCGACTTAAAATTACGCCTTTTTATGAATATCAAGAACATTGCGATTATCGCTCACGTTGACCACGGCAAGACAACTTTGGTCGACAAAATTATGCATTACTGTAAATTGTTTCGCGACAACGAATCAACCGGAGATCTTATTCTGGATAACAACGATTTGGAGCGTGAGCGGGGAATTACCATTGTCTCTAAAAACGTTTCTGTCGTTTATAAAGACACCAAAATTAATATTATTGACACGCCTGGTCACGCCGATTTCGGTGGAGAAGTAGAACGTGTTCTCAATATGGCTGACGGCGTTTTGCTTTTGGTTGATGCCTTTGAAGGACCAATGCCTCAAACTCGTTTTGTATTACAAAAAGCGATTGACTTAGGCTTGAAACCCTGTGTAGTCATCAACAAAGTTGACAAGCCTAATTGTACGCCAGAAGAAGTTCACGAAAAAGTTTTCGACTTGATGTTTGAACTTGGCGCCGAAGAATGGCAGCTTGATTTTCCTTCCGTTTATGGCTCAGCCCTAAACAACTGGATGAGTGAAGATCCAAACCAACAAACCGAGAATATTGAACCACTTCTAGACATGGTAAAGGAACATATTCCATCGCCAGAAGTGAAAGAAGGAAATACACAAATGTTGATCACGTCTTTGGATTTTTCATCTTACACTGGTAGAATTGCCATCGGTAGATTGCATCGCGGTGAATTGAAAGAAAACATGCCAGTTTCGCTTGTGAAACGTGACGGTTCGGTGACTAAAACAAGAATCAAAGAATTACACACTTTTGAAGGTGTTGGTCGTCGCAGAGTAGAGTCGATTGAACCTGGAGATATTTGTGCCATTGTTGGCTTGGAAGGTTTTGAAATTGGCGATACTGTGGCTGATATTGAAGAACCTGAAGCTTTGAAGTCAATTACAATTGACGAGCCAACGATGAGTATGTTGTTTACGATTAACGATTCTCCGTTTTTTGGTAAAGATGGAAAATTTGTTACTTCAAGACACATTAAAGACCGTTTGGTCAAAGAATTAGAAAAAAACCTAGCACTTAGAGTTGAAGAAACTGATTCTGCAGATAAATTCAACGTTTTTGGACGTGGCGTTATGCACTTGTCTGTGCTTATTGAAACGATGAGACGTGAAGGTTATGAACTTCAAATTGGTCAGCCACAAGTTATTGTAAAAGAAATTGATGGTGTAAAATGTGAACCAATTGAAGAATTAACCATCGATTTACCTGAGAATATTTCTGGTAAATCTGTTGAAATGGTTACCATGAGAAAAGGTGAAATGTTGAGCATGGAAGGCAAAGGAGACCGGATGACCATTCAGTTTTTAATTCCATCTCGCGGGATTATTGGTTTGAGAAATCAATTGATGACGGCGACTGCTGGTGAAGCAATTATGGCACACCGTTTTAAAGAATTTCAACCCTTAAAAGGAGATATTCCACAAAGACAAAACGGTTCTTTGGTCTCTATGGAAAAAGGAAAAGCAATTCCATATTCTATTGATAAATTACAAGATAGAGGTAAGTTTTTCGTCGATCCAGGCGAAGAAATTTATGAAGGTCAAGTAATCGGAGAAAATTCTAGATCTGATGACATGACTGTGAATATCACAAAAACCAAAAAGTTGTCTAACGTTAGGTCTTCAGGAGCTGACGATAAAGCCAAAATTGTTCCTGCTAAGAAATTCTCTTTAGAAGAAGCTTTAGAATATATTCAAAAGGATGAATATGTTGAGGTAACTCCTCATTTTCTTAGAATTAGAAAAATATACCTGAAAGAAACAGATAGAAAGCGTTTTAAAATCATCTAGTTTATAAAACGTTTCTGATATTATTTCATAAAAAAAGCACTTCATATCTGATATGAAGTGCTTTTTTTATACTTAACTTGTATTAGATTAAAATTGATAGCGCAATGCCAGCGCAATATCAAAATCCAAGTCATTGTTGTAGTTTCCCGAACCAATTTCAGGTCGGAAGTCTAAAGCGATAAGCAAAGGGATGTCAAAGTTGTATTCAATTCCTACATTTCCAGCCCCAAAAAAGAAAACCTCGCTGTCGTCATCAAAATCTCCGTCATCATAACGGCTATCATAACTCACGCTTCCAAGTCCGGCACCAACTCCGGCAAACCAATTGAATCCGCCTTCGATATTCCAAACCCATTGGTACAATCCTGTAAGTTTGAAAGCATCAAAATGATCATCATTTCGCCAGCCTAAATCAAATTCCATGCGGTTATTGTCTCCTAATGCGTTTTGGTAAGAGATTTCACCACCAAAACCATTGTTTCCGCCAAACCTTAATCCTAAAGCATGTTCAGAAATTGACTGTGCTTGTGATTGAAATCCAAAGCCTGCTATAAAACAAGCTGCAATAAGTAACTTTTTCATGTATCAATGTTTAAATTATTCAAATGTAAAGCTAAGAGATGTCAGCTTTTAATTAATAATTGTTTAGCTAAAATTTAGTTAAATAAAATTAAATAACTTAATAATTTATGATATATATAAATTTTAAATAAAATTATTAATATAAATATTGAATAATTGAAAATTAAGTTAGCCGAGCCAAGTTTTGAAATCTGAGACCCGTTCACGGCTGACTATAATTTTAAGATCGGAATTTTGTAAAATAATTTTCAAACGACTGGAAGAATAGGCCACGATATCTTGAATGGCGTCAAAATTGACAATATGACCGCGACTGACTCTGAAAAATTGTGTTTTGGGAAGTTGTTTTTCAAGTTGATTCAAAGACTCATCCATGACATAACTTTTGCCATTTTTGGTGAGTAGGGAAGTGGCTTTATATTCGCTGTAAAACCCAGCAATGTTATCCGTATTGAAAGTTTTGATGTGGTCACCAACTTTCACTGCAAAACGGGTTTTTGTATTTTGTTCGGCAGTGTGTTGTTGCATGAGTGATTGTATAAATGCTGCATCTATTTTGTTAGTTTGATTGAATTTTCTGAATTTTTCTATGGCTGTTTTCAATTCATCAGGGTCAATAGGTTTTAGCAAATAATCGATGCTGTTGAGTTTGAATGCGCGCAAGGCATATTCATCATAAGCGGTGGTGAAAATGATTGATGATTGAATATCAACAGCTTCAAAAATTTCAAAAGATAAACCATCGCTGAGCTGAATATCCAGAAAAATCAAATCAACTTCTGGGTTATTTTTAAACCAACCAATAGCGGCTTCAACTGAATTCAGCTGAGTCAATACGCCGATATTCAAATCTTTCAGCAAGCGTTCCAAACGTCTGGCGGCTGGCTTTTCATCTTCTACAATGACTATATTTTGCATAATCTAAGCTTTGATTAATGGTAATTTCACCTGAAAAATCTTGTCTGTTTTATTGATTTCAATATTTTGTTCACTGAGCGCTTCATATCTGAATTTGATATTATCCAGTCCTATTCCTGTACTTTGTTTGATGTTTGTCTTCAAATTTAAATTATTTTCTACAACCAAATAATTTTCATTGTCATTGTAAATTTTAATATGAAGTGGTTTCAATTCAGAAATTTTATTGTGTTTAATGGCGTTTTCCAAAAGTAATTGTAAAGATAAGGGCACTATTTTCAAATCTTGTTTATCCACTTCAATATGGCAAGTAATGCTGTCTTCAAAACGCATTTTTAGTAAATCAATATAGGTTTTGGCAAATTCAATTTCTGATGAAACTTCTACCAAGTCCGCTTGACGTTGGTCTAACACATAGCGATAAATTTTGGATAAGCCGTTGGTGAATTTTACAGCACGATTTTGGTTTTCTTCAATTAAGGCTGACAGGACGTTTAGACTATTGAATAAAAAATGCGGGTCTAACTGATTTTTCAGGGCTTCGTGTTTGGCTTTTGCAGTTTCTGTGAGATTTTGTTGAGTGCTGAGTTCTATGTCTTTCAAGGCTTTGTAAAAGTAAAACGCATGAAAAGCCAAAGTGACAATTAAGGCGATAAACACTGCTACCACATAATTCAGGACGGTTTCCATCTCAATGAATTCTGTAAAAGAATAATCTAAAACAGCAACAATATGCAAGAGTCTAGCTACAAAAAAAGCCAAAGTAGAAAGTATTACAGAACCTGCAATGCCAAGCCAAAGCAGTTTTTTAGCGTCTTTTCGCCAAGAATATCTATTGAGGATAATTTCAAAAAAAGTAATATTCGTCATTCCGATGATGAATGCATATATAAAACTAACTAAAAACGATTCACCATCGAGAAGGGATTCAATTTGAAAATCTGAACCTATAAAATTGATTAAGCGGATAAAAACTGAAATTGCTATGGAAATAAGAATGAATCTGATGATTTGTTGTAAAAATCTTGACTTCATGAGTTTTGTGTTTTAATATTGACACAAATATCAATTGAAAATTCAAATTTTACACTAGTTTTTTGACCAGTTGGCGATTTGTCTTGATGAATAGGAATTATATCAGATTCTGCATGATTCTACTCTTTTTCATTTTTTGGTATTTTGATCTTCAATCCAAGATTCGATACTCATTTTTGCAGGAATTTTGAAAATTTCTTTGATTCTAGAACGAATGTTATAAATATATTTATTAGATAAACTCAGCGTATCAGAAATTTCTTGTGTGGATTTTCCAGCTAATATTAGGTGAAAAACTTCAGCTTCACGGCGGTTGAGTTCATCGATTCGGAATTGGCTGTTTTTTTTATTTCTGAAACTTTTCAATTCTCTGTCAAGACGAAGTAAGGCCTCAATAGGTTTTAGTCCTGAATTTGATTTCTTAAGACGCTCGTGAATTATTTGAATGCTTTTGTCTTTGCTTAAACTTTTTTAAATAGACGCTAGTTTGTGTAAGTCTAGCCCCATATTAAGGTTGTTAAACATTTGATGAACAGCACTCATAAATAAATTTAAAAAAGTATTATTAGTTGAATTAAGGCGCTTCTGAACACAAAGTTAGTCTTTAGCAATCTTTTGTTTTTAAGACTTTGAATATTTATGAATAAGAAAATAGCCGCAAAGCATTGGGAGAAAGTGGATGCGCTTT
>JBHEPM010000120.1:337-6006 GCA_046260295.1 Psychroflexus sp. | reverse complement strand
TCACAGCGTCCTATAAGAAAAAATAATTTTTGTTTTCTTAACGGTATTTCATATTCAAATTGGTATCAAGCTTATTTGGTCTCAATAATTTAATAAGTTTTGAGACTTCTAAAGCAAATTTTAGAAGTGAATATTAATTTTTATATATTTATTGCTTATAAATTAAGGAAAATTGACATTTAAAAAACCAAACTATTCTTGATATCTCAATAGCAAAGATTCCCAAATTCAATAGGAGGTTTCAGGAAAATATACACGATTTGTAAAACTTTAATTTCGTATTAGATGGCAGAATATAAAAACGAGAGTCCTATTGAGAATGCGTACCGTAAAGAGTGGAAAACACTAACCTCCCACTTTTCTACCAACCCAGACAAAGGTCTTTCTAACGAGGACGCCAAAAATAAACTCAAAGAACACGGCCCAAACAAACTCGAAGAGCAGAAACAACGTTCCATCTGGCATATCATAATTTCCCAAATCAACAATCCGGTTATTTATCTGCTTACGGCGGCTTCTATACTTGCATTTATTTTTGGAGATACACCAGAAGCTATTGCAATTATAATTGTTCTGTTATTAAACACTATTATAGGTTTCTGGATGGAATATCAGGCTCAAAAATCAATGGAATCCATTAAGAAGATGGATGAAATTCGAGCTACTGTTCTTAGAGAAGGTAAGAAAAAACAAATCAAAGCGGAGGATGTAGTACCTGGCGATTTACTTATTGTAGAATCTGGTGACATTGTCTCAGCTGATGCACGAATAATTGAAGAAACTGAATTACAGGTAGATGAATCTCCACTGACTGGTGAATCGGTTCCCGTAGATAAAAATGCTGAGATCTTAGTTGAAGAACTGCAGGTAGCCGACCGAAAAAATATTCTTTACAAAGGAACGGCAGTCACTGGCGGACAATCCAAAGCCATTGTCTTCAAAACGGGAATGGATACAGAAGTTGGAAATATATCCGCCATGGTTCAGGAACAGAACGATGAAGAAACCCCGCTCAACCAAAAACTCAACAAACTAACCCGAAGTCTGATTTGGGTCATTTTAGGCATGGCACTTGCTTTTTTTGCCTTTGGATGGATTGCTGGTAAAGACATCTATCAGCTGGTACAAACTGCTATCGCTTGGTCTATTGCTGCAATTCCAGAAGGCTTACCCATTGTTGCTAGTATTGCACTCGCAAGAGGAATGTACCGTTTATCTAAAAAAAATGTACTCGTCAAGCAATTGGGCGCTGTAGAAACTCTGGGCGAAACCACAGTAATTTTTACAGATAAAACCGGAACCCTTACTGAAAATAAACTAACGGTAAACAGCTTTCAGGTTCCAGAACAAGATATTATCAAAGTGAACTGGGAAGACCCTAACCAACCAAAACTTGAAGATTCTAAAGATCCAGAAAAGCATGACAACCTTGCGCATATTCTCAAAATTTCTGTGTTGGCGAATGAAGCTTCTCTTGGTGACACAGAAGAAACTAAAACAGACGATGATAAGGACAAGGTTTCAGCAAGCGGTGATCCTTTGGAAATAGCACTGTTGCAGTTTGTGAAAGGATTTGATTCAGATCTTTATAAGGAAATGAAAGACTTCAAAAGGGAATTGCACGATCCTTTTGATTCAGAATCCATGGTTATGGGAACGGCTCATAAAACGAATGAAGCTTATTACATTTCAGGAAAAGGTTCAACTGATTCAATTCTCGAACGCTCTGAAAGTATCCTTATAAATGGACAAGAAAAGAATCTTTCTGAAAACGATAAAAAAGAATGGAAAGAAAAAAACAACGCACTCGCCGAAGACGGTTTACGTGTTTTGGCATACGCCTATAAAACAACGGATTCCCTTCCAAAAGAAGACAACGACTTTCTTAGAAAACTCGTATTCGTAGGGCTAATCGGTTTTATAGATCCTCCTCGGAAGGAAGTCGCAGACTCAATAGAAATAGCAAAAACTGCGGGTATCAAAGTTGTAATGGTCACTGGCGACCATCCTGGCACCGCCTTCAACGTTGCCAAGCAAACTCATCTTTCTACAGAAGATGCGGATATGGATAAAGTTGTTATCCATGGAGGCCAACTTCAAGAAGTGTTTGAACAAAAAGACAATAAAAAACTTTTGGACACCTTGGTATTTGCAAGAGTGAATCCCGGACAAAAGCTCAGTTTGATAAAACACTATCAGGAAGAAGGAGAAATTGTAGGAATGACAGGAGATGGCGTAAATGACGCTCCCGCACTCAAAAAAGCAGATATTGGCATAGCCATGGGAAAAAGAGGAACGCAGGTCGCTCAAGAAGTTTCTGACGTGGTTCTACAGGACGATGCTTTCGGTGCGATAGTCGAGGCTATAAAAGAAGGACGCATTATATTTGGAAACATTCGCAAATTTGTAGTTTACCAATTATCGTATCACTTGGGCGAGATTATTATCATTGCATTAATCAGTTTTACGCTTTTTATACTTCCTATTGAACCACTACAACTCCTGTTTTTGAATTTGCTTTCAGATGTGTTTCCAGCGCTTGCCTTAGGAATCGGAAATGGAACTGAGAAAGTAATGCAAATGCCACCTAAAGATCCTAAAGAACCTATTCTGGCTAAGACAAGTTGGATGCAGGTTATAGCTTATGGGTTCATTATTGCGATTTCAGTCAGTGGCGCATACCTGTATTCACATTATGTTTGGGGTGAGTCCGAAGCAATTAATAATAATATTGCATTTTTCAGTCTTGCTTTTTCTCAGTTTATCCATGTTTTCAATATGCGTAAGGCAAACGAAAATTTCTTCAATAACCAAGTCACCCGTAACAAATGGGTTTGGATGGCTATTACATTTTGTTTCTCTGCTGTATTTATTTCATATTTTGTTCCTGCGTTGGCTTCGATTTTCTCCTTTCAGCAACTCGAATTTAAAATCTGGATACTGATTGCAATTGCTAGTCTAGTCCCTACGCTAGTCATACAAAGCATTAAAACTGTCTACAAAGATTTTTAATATGAAAAAAACAGATCATCCTATTGTTGTTGAAGAGATTTATGAGGTGTCCGTCAAAGAATTATGGCAAGCCATCACAGAACCTCAACAAATGCGACAATGGTTTTTCGAAAATATTGAAAATTTTGAAGCAGTAGTTGGTTTTGAAACTTCATTTATTATTAGCAATGAAGGTCGCGTATTTCCACACCTTTGGAAAATAACTGAAGTTGTGCCGCAGAAAAAATTAGCAATCAACTGGAAATACAAAAATTATTCTGGAGATTCTGTTGTAACTTTTGAATTGTTTGAGCTAAAACAAGGCGTGAAATTAAATTTAAGTCACGACATTTTAGAATCTTTTCCTGAGCACATTCCTGAATTTAGCAGAACAAATTGCAAGGCAGGTTGGGAATATTTCATTCAAAATAGCTTGAAGAATTATTTAAAAAAAATATGATATTCAAAATTCATTTAAAATCTGGAAATCTTTATATAATTGACACAATACAATTTAAACATCAAATTTGCAACTTGAAATTTCAATTTTTAACCTGAAACACTGATTAATAATCGATGAATTCAATGTTTTAAAATTCGCTGGGTAAATTCAGTTTCATCTGTCTCTATTTTCAAAATATAATTGCCTTGTGCCAAATCTGACAAATCAATTGAATCGGGTAATTCAACTTCAACTTGTCGCAAAGGTTTTCCATTTAAATCAAACAAACTGAGTTTTACATTTTGCAGGGTTTCAGTTTCTATTTCTAAAACGTCGGAAGTCGGGTTTGGATAAATTTTGAAGTCTATTTTAGAAGTTTCATAAACTTTTAAAGTCGTATTGTTTTGGTAAGCTAAAGTTCCGCCAGCAGCTTCCCAAATGAATTCTTTAATTCCGTCATTATTAAGATCGGCGGTGTGAATTTCTTGAACAAACAGAGAAGTATTTTCATCCAAAATCAAATCCTGATCAAAACTATAGTTGCTGTCGTTGACTAACAAATGTGGCTGCCCGCTGTAACCCAAATAAATATCGGACAAATCATCGCCATTTTGGTCTATGCTGCGAATGGCTTTCACCGAATTACTAGAAATTTGAGCAATCACGGAATGGTCTGTAAATGTTGAAGTCGTGGCAGATTCATTTTCATAAAGTCTAAAATTACTACTGCCATCCAAAAATACCAAATCTTCCAATCCGTCATTATTGAAATCTATTTTTTGAAGACTCCTCACCGTATTTTGACTTGCAGGCGTGATGGTTTGCGGTGTAAAATCACCCGTGCCATCATTAGTGTAAACCACCACACCGAGTGTTTCAGCAGTAATGACATCCATAAATCCATCACCATTCACATCCATTTTCACTAAATCGAAACACTCCAAAATATTAGGCGATTCTGCTGTGGTCAAAATTGGAATTTTGTTAAATTCCGCATTTCCAGTATTTTGATAAAATGCAATGGCGTGTTGGTGAATAGCGACAAAATCCATAAGTCCATCACCGTCAAAATCATCAACGACTATAGATTTGCCAAAACTGGCTTCACTTCCTAAAATATTAGGTTCATTGAATCCATTGGCATCATTGGTGTACAAAACCACTTCGCCGTCGGTTTCCGTCAAGGCGATAACATCCAGAAAACCATTGCCGTCGAAATCACCAAAATTCACAAAAATGGGATCGTTTAAATTGTTTTCTATCACACTTGTAGAAAATACAGCATCGCCTTGATTATAATACACCACAATCTGGTCTTGGTTAGCCGCTCGACTCACTATTAAATCTTCGTGACCATCATTATTAAAATCTGCGGAATTGATATTTGACACCCCACCGGCATCTTCACTGTCGTCAATAATTTGAACTTCGCTGAATTGCGCTTCTGCATTTAGAGTCAACAAAAAAAGTCCCAAAACATAAAAATATTTCATACTAAATAACTTTAAATCAAATATATAAATTAAAAATTGAATGCCATGACCCATCGATTTCAATAGTAATCTTTAAGGATACAATTGAAATTCAACATAAAAATTCAAATTTAGACTGAAGCTCAAGAGCAAAACTTGTCCATACTTATTTTCAAATTCATTATTTCAACATTGAGATCCTACACTAAACCAAAATAATTAGTAAATTTAAATTCAAAATAAAAAGACTCATGACTGCAAGTATTGTTTTTCAAATCGTAAATACCATCGTTATTCCTGCGTGGTTGATTCTTATTTTCTTTCCCGGTAAGTCCTGGAGAAATCCTGTTATTTATGGTTTTTCTATGGCGATGGCAGCGGTGTATTTGGTTTATATCATCAAAGGTTTTGGAGATCTAGACATGACATCTTTTAGTAAACTTGAAGGCATAAAAGCCATGTTTTCCTCCGATGAAGCAGTCCTAACGGGCTGGGTGCATTATCTGGTATTTGACCTATTGGTCGGCAACTGGATTTTGAATCAGTCTAGGAAGCATGGCCTTAATCATTTTTTGATCATTCCTTGCCTACTCCTTTGCTTTATGTTTGGTCCTGTAGGTTTTCTGTTATATTCGATACTCAAAGTGAGCAAAACCAAACAACTCGCCTAAACTTTTATAAACCAAGTCCTCATTTTTCATAAATAAAAATAGCTTCAATATCAGTATCGAATTGTCTTGCCAGTTTGATGGCCAACACTAAAC
>JBHEPM010000120.1:0-269 GCA_046260295.1 Psychroflexus sp. | reverse complement strand
TCGGCACGCAAAACTTTCAGTTTATTTTTCATTGGTAGCGTTTTCTAATAATGAGTAAACTAACCAAATAAGTGATGCCCATAAAACCGACAAGCAAACTGATTTCAGCATCGCTTGCAATCAAATTTGTGATGTCCAATAAGCTGTAAGTAATCCCAAAAATAACCGCTAAACCCAATGTAATGCCAAGGGCTTCCAACTGAATTTTGCGTTGCAGTTCATCCAAACTATTGAACCAATTGCGATTGGCAATAATCATGGCAATGCCA
>JBHEPM010000012.1:0-27298 GCA_046260295.1 Psychroflexus sp. | reverse complement strand
CCATCAGAAATATCGTGAATTTCTTTAGCAGAATTGAAAACTTCTAGAAAAGCATCATCAACTTTGATGTTTTCATATCCAGAATTTATTTTTGAAATATCTGAATTTGAAATATACGTACTCATGGATTGATTCAAAACATCAAAAATAGAATCTATGGAAGCGTCTTGAATGCTTTTGTTAGATTCAGAAAAATACTGAATTCCATATGTTGTTCCTAATGCATTTCCTTGTAAAATTTGGGCTTCATTTTGTTTGTCTTGACAACTGAACAAGAAAAACAAAGCTACTGGAAGAATATATTTCATTTTATTTCTATTAAACCGGTATAATTCACAACGTAATTTTCTTCTGAATCTACTGGAAGTTGATAATCAATAGAATTTGCTAAACCAACGCCTGCATAAAAAGTTTTAGCTTCAAACTTCTGACCGTGATCACGAATTTTAACAAGCAGAGTTTCGTCATATAAAACTGGGTTTTCAGGATAGTTTATGGCTTTAACAACGACAAAAATTAACTTGCCAGATTTGGTAGCTACAAATTGTGGGTTTTTACCGATTTTACTATTGACTGCAAGAAATTCGTAGCCTAAAGATTCAAGATCTTCTCCCACGACATTCATGGCTAAGTTATGAAGTTGTTGTTCGTCTAAAATACTCATCTTTCAAATATAAAAAACCCAAGCATAAAAATACTTGGGTTGATAAGTTTAAGCTAATATATTTTAACCTCCGAAGTCATCAAATCTGATGTTTTCATCTGGTATTCCAAAATCTTCTCCCATTTTTTGAACCGCTTGGTTCATCAATGGAGGTCCGCAGAAATATAATTCAATATCTTCTGGTTCTTCATGGTGATTCAAGTAATTATCTATCACACATTGGTGAATAAACCCGACAAAACCGTCGCCTTCTCCATCAATTCCGTCTTTAACTTTCCAATTGTCTTCCTCTTGAGGTTCAGACAAAGCCAAGTAAAATTTAAAATTAGGAAAATCTCTTTCTAAAGCTCTAAAGTGTTCAAGGTAAAATAACTCTCTTTTTGAACGACCACCATACCAAAAAGTGACTTTACGTCCAGTTTTCAAAGTTCTAAATAAGTGATATAAGTGAGAGCGCATTGGTGCCATTCCTGCACCACCTCCCACGTATAACATTTCTGCCTCACTTTCGTTGATGAAGAATTCACCATAAGGTCCCGAAATAGTCACTTTATCTCCTGTTTTACAATTGAAAATATAAGAAGAAGCGACCCCAGGATTCACATCCATCCAGTCACCTTTATCTCTATCAAATGGAGGAGTAGCAATACGCACATTCAACATAATTTTTCTACCTTCTGCTGGATAAGAAGCCATAGAATATGCTCTTTCCACAGATTCTGTGTTTTTCATCACAAGTGGCCATAATTTGAATGTATCCCATTCCGTTTGAAATTTATCTTTTTCGCCTGGATGTTCTTCAGGATGGGCTGTGATGTCCATGTCTTCAAATTTCACTTCGCAAGGTGGCACTTCAATTTGAATATATCCACCAGCTTTGTAACCCATATCTTCAGGAATTTCAACAATAAATTCTTTGATAAAAGAGGCAACATTATAGTTTGAGACAACTGTGGCTTCCCATTTTTTAATTCCGAAAACTTCTTCCGGAATTTCGATTTTCATGTCTTGTTTGACTTTTACTTGACAACCTAATCTCCAACCTTCAGCGATTTCTTTTCTTGTAAAGTGAGGTTCTTCTGTTGGTAAAATAGCACCACCACCGTCTTTCACAATACATTTGCATTGAATGCAAGTTCCACCACCACCACAAGCAGATGGTAAGAATAATTTATTATCGCCTAGGGTACTTAATAAGGTAGAGCCAGAATCAACTTCCAAGTCTTTTTCATCATTAACATTAATCTTAACCGGTCCGGATGGGGATAATTTTGATTTGGCTGTCAGCAAAATAACTACCAATAACAAGATTAAAGTCAAGAATACTGCTACACTCGCTAATATAACTGTCATAATTTTTTATTTATAATTTAATTCCCATGAAACTCATAAAACCAATTGCCATCAAGCCAGTAATGATGAAAGTAATTCCTAAACCTTTAAGTGGTGCTGGCACATTTGAATAAGCGATTTTCTCTCTAATTGCTGCGATAGCCAGTATAGCTAAAAACCAACCAACTCCACTTCCGAGTCCGTAAACAACAGCACCTTCAATTCCGCTGAAATCTTTTTGTTGCATGAACAAAGATCCACCAAGAATAGCGCAGTTCACAGCAATAAGTGGTAAGAAAATACCTAGTGAACCGTAAAGTGCTGGAGCAAATTTTTCAACAATCATTTCTACCAACTGAACCATAGAAGCAATCACAGCAATGAACATGATAAAACTTAAAAAACTTAAGTCTACATCAGCAAATTGTGGTCCAAGCCACGATAAAGCGCCAGATTGCAACAAATAATTATCTAAAAGATAGTTTACAGGAACTGTGATAAGCAATACAAATATTACGGCTGCACCAAGTCCAACAGCGGTTTTTACAGTTTTTGAGACGGCTAAATAAGAACACATTCCCAAAAAGTAAGCAAAAATCATATTCTCAATGAAAATGCTCTTTACAAATAAGTTTATTAAATCCATTAATAATAAGGTTTAAAATATTTTAATTTTCTTCAACTAATTTTCTATTTCTAGCTCTTTGCACCCAAATGATAACACCAACAACAATCAGTGCCATTGGTGAAAGCAGAAAGAAACCATTGTTTTCATAACCCATGGCATAAAGCCCTGTTGACTCTGCTAATGTTGCACCTTTATGGCCTAAAATTTCGTAACCTAGTAGTTTTCCTGAACCAAACAATTCTCTAAAAAACGCTATGATTATCAAAATCAATCCATAGCCAGCGGCATTTCCGATACCATCGAGGAATGATTTATAAACACCATTTCCAAGTGCAAAAGCTTCAAGACGACCCATAATAATACAGTTTGTAATAATCAAACCAATAAATATAGACAGCTGTTTACTAACATCAAAAGCATAGGCTTTCAAAATTTGATCAACCAAAATTACCATAGAGGCAACAACGACAAGTTGAACAATAATTCTAATTCGACCTGGTATAGAATTTCTTAAAAGTGAAATAATCACGTTACTAAATGCCATTACAAATACCACCGCAAGTGACATTACAATTGCTGGCCTTAATTGAACTGTAATTGCCAAAGCGGAGCAAATACCCAAAACTTGAACCGTAATAGGGTTATTATCATCTAAAGGATCTGAAAGTATTTTTCTGTTAGCCTTGGATAAAAAGTGCTCTTTTTCTTCTGAACTTGAAAGAAACATTATCATTTCTTTCTTTTTGTCAGTCATTTTCTGTTCGTTATTTTCTATCTTTTTATCTTCCATAATTAACGTATTGCAACATTATCAGATTTTTTAATTTTCTCGAAATATGGCTTATAATATTTAAGCCTTTTCTCCATCATTTTCGAAACACCATCACCGGTAATCGTAGCACCAGAAATTGCATCAACTTCATTATCGTCTTTATTATCGCCGCCACCGTAACCTTTGACGACTTCAACTCCTACAATTTCACCTGAATCATTATAAATTTTCTCGTTTTCAAATCGTGCTTGAAACCAATCTGTTGTAATTTCTGCACCAAGTCCAGCAGTTTCACCTTTGTGATCAAAAATAACACCTTCAATAGTGTTTACATCTTCTTTAAGTGCTACATATCCCCAGATCGCATCCCACAATCCTGTTCCTCTTAATGGAACAACATAATATTTACTTCCGTTAAATTCAGCAACATAAAGCGGATAAGTCTGTTCTTCTTCATCGAGAGGTAGCTGTTTTGCTAAATCAACTTTAAAAGCGTCTTCCCCTTCTTTCGGATTACCTTGCATATCTAAAGCTAACTCTTCAATAACAAATTCATCGTAAACCTCTGAAGCGATCTCTCTTGTTAATTCTACTCTTTTCCCATCTTGAGTTAAAGAATCTCCTACAAATGTTCTGAGTATGTTTTGCATTTTCTCTTGACGTACATTTTCAGCCTGCATTGGTTGAAGAGAAGTTGCTGTAAAAGAAAGCGTTACAGCGACTACAATTACCATTGCAATAGCAAATATAAATGTATAAGCATTACCGTTTTTATCCATTTTAAGCAGATTTTACTGTTTTTAATTTCAATCTTTTTTGACGTTTTTTGATATTGCCTTGAATGACATAATAATCAATTGTTGGCGCAAAGACGTTCATCAACAATATGGCGAGCATTATTCCTTCTGGATAAGCTGGATTGAATACACGAATCATGACACCAAATAAACCGATTAAGAATCCATAAATCCATTTTCCTTTCATAGTTTGCGAAGCACTGACTGGATCTGTTGCCATAAAGACAATACCAAAAGCTAATCCACCAACAATCAAGTGTTGATACCAAGGGAAATTAGTTAAACCATTTCCATCTATATTCAAAGCATTAAATATCAATCCCATCACTGCGGCACCAATAAAACCACTGACTATAATTCGCCAACTGCCCACTTTTGTCAAAATTAAAAGTAAAGCGCCCGCAAGAATACATAAAGTAGAAGTTTCAGAAATTGATCCGGGAATAATCCCCGTGAACATTTCCGCCACATTATATTCCACCTCCTTGTTAGCGGCTAATGTTCCAAGAATGGTTTCTCCTGAAATACTATCTACATTTGAAGCTTCACTGACCCAGATTTTGTTACCAGACATATATGTAGGGTAAGCAAAAAACGCAAAAGCACGAGCGGTAAGCGCGGGGTTCAGAATATTCATCCCAGTTCCGCCAAAGGCTTCTTTGCCAATTAGAACAGCAAAAATCACAGAAAGTGCAACCATCCATAAGGGAATGTCCACTGGCATAATCATCGGAATCAGCAAACCTGTTACCAAATAGCCTTCATTGACTTCGTGACCACGCATTATTGCAAAAGCAAATTCTAATCCAAGTCCAACTCCGTAGGACACAATAATCATCGGCACAATTTTGTAAGCGCCGTGTAATAATGCCTCAAAAAATGCTGGGTTTTCTCCTAATTGTGTGAAATGTTGATAACCCGCATTCCACATTCCGAAAATCAATGCTGGAATCAGCGCAAGCACA
Organism: Psychroflexus sp.; assembly: GCA_046260295.1. Classification (GTDB taxonomy): domain Bacteria; phylum Bacteroidota; class Bacteroidia; order Flavobacteriales; family Flavobacteriaceae; genus Psychroflexus. The sequence continues at coordinate 22,140 of JBHEPM010000012.1, read as the reverse complement.
ACGGTAATCATTGTTCTTTTCAAATCCACAGCATCTCTAATATGAGCTCCTTTTTTGGTGGTATGATTCGGTACAAACAAAAAAGTGTCCAAAGCGTTAATCGCTGGCCTGTATTTTTCTAACTTGTTACCAGGCTCAAACGGCTCTTTTAATGTATCAATTTTTTTTCTAATCCAATTCATAGTCAATATAAATTTATCCTACCTCTGTTATCATTATATCTAAACCATTGCGAATAATCTCTTGCGCTTCGATTTTAGATGTGTTTGTATAATCAATCAAAGCAAAATCTTCTGGAATAACTTCATAAATTCCAAGATTTTCCATCTTTTCAACATCGCCTGCTAAACAAGCTTTGATGAGTTGCATCGGAAAAATATCCAAAGGCATAACTTCCTCCATTTCTCCTGTTACAACCAATGCGCGCTCTTCTCCGTTCAAATTGGTATTAAGATCATATTTTTTATTCGGAAACATCCAAGAAAAGGATGTTTTCGACATGGAATGAATATCGTTATCTTTAAATGGCAACCAACCAAACATTCTATGCTGATTTCCTTCAGGAATTACAGTCAGTTCATTGGCGAAGAAATTCAAATAACCGTCCGCTTCAACTTTTTCACCAGTCAACACATTTCCAGAAATAATTCTTGAATTTTCTTCAAAATCCTTTAAAATCGATTTCACTTCAGCACCAATCAAGGTTTTGTAGTAATATTTTTCATTAGCACAAGATCCGCAAACTGCCACTGTGCGTTCTGCGTTATATTTTCCTGTTGAAAATTGTTCACCAATAATGGCAACATCTTCAGGATTCACAGACCAAACGCGCTCTCCGCGATTCATCGGTTCTGTTTCATGAACCAATGTCCCGACATTTCCGGCAGGATGTGGTCCTGAAATATTTAAAATTTCAACATTTTCAACATCTTTCAGAAAACTTGCTGAATGCTTATCTACACCCAAGTAAACTTTACCTTCAGTAAGTTGGGTTAAAACGTTGATTCCAGCTTGAAAATGTTCTATCTTATTTTTTAAAATAATTTCTGCTGAAGCTGCTAAAGGTGTCGTATCAAAAGCAGAAACGTAAATCGCTTTTGGCGTATCTTCTGCAACTGCAGGAATGGCATAAGGTCGCTGTTTTAAGAAAGCACCCAAACCAGTAGAAAACACACGGTTTTTAACCTCATCTTTATCAGATTTCAAAGGATCCATAATACCGAAATCTTTGTATTCTATCGTGTCATCAGCTTCTACAATAACATTCAAGATTTTACGCTTGGCACCTCTTACGATTTCCTTCAAAGTTCCGCTCACTGGCGAAACAAATCTGGTTTTATCAGAATATTTTGAAAAAAATAATTCTTCCCCAGCTTTTACTTTTTCACCCTCTTTCAAAACCATTTTAGGAACAGCGGAATGAAAATTTGAAGGTCTGATGGCGAAAGTCTTTGACTTTGGGGCATCTTTTAGGATTTTTTCAGCTTCACCTTCCAGCTTTAGCTTCAATCCTTTTTTAACTTTAACGTCTCTAGACATATTCAACGTTCGTTTAAATTTTGGAGTGCAAATTTAAGAATTAAACTTGCAATTATTGACTAAACAATTATTATAGTTATTTTATTTATACTTGTTCTAAATAATTTTAATTGAAATTTGTTTAGTTTAGTACTTTAATTTTTAGAAAAATGAATAAAATAGTATTTTTATATTTTAGCCTAATTAGTTTTATCGTTTCAAGCCAAGAGTATGAAACGCTTCCGCCGGATTTTATAAAGACTATTGAATTTTATGGTTCTACGGAATTTAGCGGGACGCCTGTTATTTCTTTAAACGGTAGTTTAGAATTGAAATTTGATGATATCACCGCCAGTGAAAGTGATTATTATTATGAGATAGAACATTATAATTTTGACTGGACGCCTTCAGATCTGGCCAAAAATGAATATTTAGAAGGTTTTGATGACATTCGATTATTCAATTTCACGAATTCTTTCACCACTTTACAGCCTTACACGCATCACGAATTGAAATTACCTAACAACAACACAAGAGCTATAAAAGTCAGCGGGAATTATATGTTGAAAATTTTCAATAGTCAAGATGAAATTATTTTTTCTAGAAAATTCATCGTTTATGAAAATCTTGTTGATGTTGCAGTAACAATTAGAAGATCGAGAGAATTAGAATACGTACAGAAAAAACAGGTTGTGAATTTTGAAATTGGTCGTGACAGTTTCATATTCAGAAATCCGAAGAAAACTGTCAAAACAGTTGTCGTTCAAAACAATGATTTCAATACAGCAATTTACGATCTGAAACCACAATTTACTCAGGGAAACAAATTGATTTACAAATACGACCAAGAATCTTCATTTTGGGGCGGCAATGAATATTTGAATTTCGACAACAAAGACATCAGGGCAGGAACTTTAAGAATTGAGCGTGTAGAGTTGGTAGATTTATATCATTCTCACCTCTACCCAAATTTTGTAAGAGAAGGCCGACCGTACACTTACAACCCAGATATCAATGGTGCTTTCAGAATAAATACAATTCAAGGCGACGATATAGATATTGAATCTGAATACGCTTGGGTGCATTTTTACTTGGAAAGTTATAAAGATTTAGACGGTGGCGAACTTCATTTGTATGGGCAATTTAATAATTATGTACTGGACGATTCTACACAAATGAAATTCAATGAAGACAAAAATCTCTATGAAAGCAAATTATTGATGAAACAAGGATTTTACAATTTCAAATACGTGTATTTAGATAAAAATGGTGATTTTAATGAAGGTTTCATAAGCGGAAATCATGACGAAACAGAAAACGACTACATGGTTTTGGTTTACTACAGAGACATCGGTGCTAGATATGATAAAGTGATTGGGGTAGGAAGAGCAAACGGGCGAAATATCATCAATTAATTCAATATTTAAGACAACTTAACATTGATTAATAAAAACTTATGTTGATATTTTTTCAAATTAAATTTTAAAAATTATCTTTAAATAAATTAAACTTAAAAACTAAAAATAATTATGGGAAAAGGATATTTTCAAGTGCCAACGGCTATAAATGAACCAATTAAATCATATGCGCCAGGTACACCAGAAAGAGAATCCATACAAAAAATGTATGACAAAGTTTACAGTGAAAAAGCAGAAGTGCCTTTATACATAGGAGGCGAAGAAGTAAAATCTGGAAACACTAAAAGTATTCGTCCACCGCACGATCATCAACACGAAGTCGGAATTTATCATAATGCTGAAGAAAAGCATGTAGAACAAGCGATAGATACAGCTTTGGAAGCAAGAAAAAAATGGGCAAAGCTACCATGGGAACAAAGAGCTGCAGTATTTTTGAAAGCAGCAGATTTAATTGCTGGTCCTTACAGAGATAGAATGAATGCTACGACCATGATTGGTCAGTCTAAAACTGTCTTTCAAGCTGAAATTGATTCTGCTTGTGAAATTTGTGATTTCCTAAGGTTTAATGTAGAATACATGACTGAAATCTACAGAGAACAACCAGAATCTGCAGACAATGAATGGAACAGACTAGAACACAGACCTCTTGAAGGTTTTGTTTACGCTATCACCCCTTTTAACTTTACTGCTATTGCTGGTAATTTACCATCAAGTGCCGCTTTAATGGGAAATGTTGCAGTTTGGAAGCCAAGTGATAGTCAAATGCTTTCTGCACAAGTCATCATGGAAGTATTTAAAGAAGCTGGTTTACCAGATGGTGTAATCAACATGATTATTGGTGACCCCGTAATGATCACTGATAAAATTTTAGCTAGAAAAGAATTTACTGGTATTCACTTTACAGGAAGTACAAATGTATTTAAAGGAATTTGGTCAAAAATTGGTGAAAACATTCACAATTACAACACTTACCCAAGAATAGTTGGCGAGACTGGCGGAAAGGATTTTATCGTTGCTCATAAATCAGCAGATCCTCAAGTTGTAGCAACAGCGTTATTAAGAGGAGCTTTTGAATTTCAAGGTCAAAAATGTAGCGCAGCCTCTAGATCTTATGTTTCTAGCAGTTTATGGCCAAGCGTTAAAGAACGCTTAGTTAAAGATGTGAAATCCATCAAAATGGGATCAACAGGAGATTTAAGCAATTTCATTGGTGCAGTCATCCACGAACAATCTTTTGACAAACTATCTAAATATATAGAAAGAGCAAAAGCAAGTGATGAAGCTGAAATCATTGTCGGCGGAAACTGCGATAAATCAAAAGGTTATTTTGTAGAACCAACAGTAATCGTCACTACCAATCCAAAATATGAAACAATGGTCGAAGAATTATTTGGACCAGTTTTGACGCTTTATGTTTACGACGATGACAAATATGAAGATACGCTTCACCTTGTGGATAATACAAGCCAATACGGATTGACAGGTTCTATCATTTCTACAGACCGTTATGCTGCATCAGTTGCGACAGATATTTTACAAAATTCTGCTGGTAATTTCTATATCAATGACAAATGTACTGGAGCTGTTGTAGGTCGCCAACCATTTGGCGGTGCTAGAAATAGCGGTACAAACGACAAAGCAGGATCAAAATTCAACTTATTAAGATGGTCTTCTCCAAGATTGATCAAAGAAACTTTTGTTCCCGCAACAGATTACACTTACCCACACATGGGATAAAAAGTAATCAAATTTTAGAATTAAAAAGCCTCTTTTCATTAGTTTGAAAAGAGGTTTTTTTTTATAAGCTTAAAAAATTATTTACCACGATATTTCATAGGTAAATACACTACTTTTTTGGTATCGAAAAAATCTTCTTCAAACAAATCTGAAAGCTCAAATATTTCTACAGTTTTATATGGTGAAAGTTCTTCTGAAAGATCGCCACCTTTCAAATAAAGAATGCCGTTTTTTATTTCATGATTTGAAGTTTTGGCGATTTTTCCTTTCACCCAATGCACGAAACTTGGCATAACAGCCACAGCACGACTCACAATAAAATCGAATTCCCCCGAAATATTTTCAACGCGATCATTCACCGTTTTGACGTTTTTGAGTTCGAGTGCGTCAACAACTTCTTCAACAACCTTTATTTTTTTTCCGATGCTGTCTACCAATGTAAACTGAGTTTCCGGAAATAGAATCGCCAACGGAATTCCAGGAAAACCACCGCCGGTACCAACGTCCAGAATCTTAGAATTTGGTTGGAATTTCTGAATTTTAGCAATCCCTAAACTGTGCAAAACGTGGCGGATGTAAATTTCATCAATGTCCTTACGTGAAACCACGTTAATTTTCTGATTCCAATCTTTATAAACTTCAGCAATTTGACTGAACTGCTGTATTTGATGTTCCGATAAATTCGGAAAGTACTTTGTGATGATTTCCAAAACTTAAGATTTTATGATTTTGCAAAAGTAAAGTTTTCAATTGGCTTACTTCGAAGCAATTCCAAATAAAGCTACCTTCATTTTAAAAAAATAATTTTTTATGGTATATATTTGATTTTTAGAAAAATAAAGCAACTGCCAACATTATATCTGGCTTAACAGAACCATGAAACTATGGTAAATTCGACTTAATTAAAAGCATTAAATTCTTTCGGTATAGATTAATTTTTATATTTGTCACATATAAAATTTACAATGAGTAAGTCTACAATTAAGTTTTCAAGAAAAGACCCGCAGAAATTTTTTAGAACTTTGAATAAGCGCGTCAATGCTTATTTTAATGACAATCAAATCAAAAAAACCGGAAATTGGAAATTGCATTTAAAGACAATTATCATGTTCAGTTTGTTTTTAAGTCCGTATTTTCTAATTCTGTTTTTAGATATTTCTGATTGGTGGAAATTACTATTCACCGTTTTGATGGGCGCAGGAATGGCTGGCGTTGGCATGAATGTTATGCATGATGGCAATCATGGCACATATTCCAGAAAAAAATGGGTCAACAAATTTATGGGAAGTTCCATTTATATTTTGGCTGGAAATGTTTACAATTGGCAAGTGCAACACAATGTACTACACCACACTTACACCAACATTCACGGTCATGATGAAGATATTGATGCTGGTGGAATTATTCGTTTTTCAGAACACGCCAAATGGAAACGATTTCATAAATTTCAACACATTTATTCTGTCTTTTTATACGGATTATTGACTTTCAATTGGGCGTTAACTTCAGATTTTAAACAAACGAGACGCTATTTAGAAAGACAATTATCTTACGGAAAAATGCCTAGTAAATTTAAGCAATGGAGTTTATTGGCGATTACCAAAACGCTTTACGCAGCAATTTGGATTGTAATTCCAATGATTATCGGTATTGCTTGGTGGAAAGTTCTGATAGGCTTTTTTGTGATGCATTACACCGCAGGTTTGATATTGAGTGTGATTTTTCAATTGGCTCATATGGTAGAAAACAACGAAATGCCGATGCCAAATGAAGTGGGTGAAATGAAAAATACTTGGGCGATTCACCAATTATTCACAACTACAAATTTTGCAACAAACAATAAAATCATGAATTGGTTCACTGGTGGTTTGAATCATCAAGTTGAACATCATATTTTTCCAAATATCAGCCATATTCATTATGATAAAATTAGTAAAATTGTCAAAGAAACTGCTTTGGAATTCGATTTGCCTTATAATGAATATGAATCTACTCGTGATGCTATAAAGTCACATTTCAGACATTTGCGTACATTAGGCAGCGAACCGCAACTTTCTTAAATTTCACTTTATTATGATTCAACTTTCTGACAAAATCAACAAACTTGAAACTTCTGCCACGCTTGCAATGGCAGCAAAAACAAGAGAATTAAAAGCTGAAGGCAAAGATATAATCGGTCTTAGTTTGGGTGAACCAGACTTCAATACGCCAGATTTCATCAAAGATGCCGCCATTCAAGCCATTAATGAAAATTATAATTCTTACACGCCGGTGGACGGTTATGTTGAATTGAAAGAAGCTATTCAGAATAAATTCAAAAGAGACAATTCTTTAGATTATAAATTGAATCAAATTGTGGTTTCTACAGGTGCAAAACAATCGCTTTACAACGTCGCTTCTGCCCTATTGAATTCTGGAGATGAAGTGATTTTGCCTTGTCCATATTGGGTGAGTTATAAAGATATTGTCAAGTTGAACGAAGGTGTTCCAATTGAAGTTAAAACTGATATTGAACAAGATTTCAAAATGACGCCTGAACAGCTTGAAGCTGCGATTACCCCAAAAACCAAAATGATTTGGTATAGTTCGCCTTGCAATCCCAGTGGTTCTGTTTACACAAAATCTGAACTAGAAGCTTTAGCTAAAGTGCTTCAGAAACATCCCAACATTATTGTGGTGAGCGATGAAATTTATGAACACATTAATTTTGGTGAAGAAAAATTTTCTATGGCTCAAATTCCAGAAATGTACGACCGAACAGTAACGGTAAACGGCGTTTCAAAAGCTTTTGCCATGACCGGATGGCGAATTGGCTACATCGGTGCACCTGAAAAAATTGCGACAGCTTGCAAAAAACTTCAAGGACAAGTCACCAGTGGTGCCAATTGTATTGCACAACGTGCTGTAATTACGGCTTTGGAAGCACCAATTGACAAGATTCAATACATGATTGACAAATTCAAAGGTCGCCGACAATTGATCTTAGAATTATTGAAAAGTATTCCTGATTTCGTATCCAACGAACCTAAAGGTGCGTTTTATGTGTTTCCAAATATTTCAGCTTATTTTGGAAAAACACTGCAAGGTTACAAAATTGAAAACGCCACAGATTTTTCTATGTATTTATTAGAAAAAGCAAATGTTGCCACTGTAACAGGAGAAGCTTTTGGCAATCCAAATTGCATCAGATTATCTTACGCTGCCAGTGAAAGCGACATAGAAACTGCCATAGACAGAATCAAAAAATCATTAAGTTGAAGATTTAGAAACTTCTTTTGATTGGCTGAGTTCCCCTCCTTGGAAAACAGCTCTGCGAGGAATTGGAATTTCGATATTGTGTTTGTCTAGAGCTTTTTTGACCGCTTCCAATTGTTCCCAATAAGTCGGCCAATAATCGTGAGATTTCACCCAAGAACGGGCGGTGATTTTCACTTCATATTCTCCTAAACTATCCAACCAAACGTCTGGTTCAGGGTCTTTCAATATTTTAGGGTGTTTTGCTAAAGTTTCTACGACTACTCGTCGTACTTCATCGATGTCGGTTTCAAAAGTAAACTTTAAATCCAAATCGATTCTACGAGATTCTTCCATCGTGCGATTGTCAACGTCACTATTGGCAAGATTGCCGTTTGGCATCGTGATAATTCTACCGTCAAAAGTTTTTATTCTTGTGTACAAAATATCAATTTTGACAACATTCCCTAAATTGTTGTTGGCGTAAATTAAATCGCCTACTTGGAAAGGTTTGAATACCAAAATCAAAACACCACCGGCAAAATTGGACAAACTTCCCTGTAATGCCAAACCAATAGCGATACCAGCTGCTCCAAAAATCGCTAAAAATGAAAAACAGAACTCCATAAAGTAGAAAAACAGACAAGCTTTCAATAAAGGTTTTTAAGGAAAGTTCAACTTTGGATTTCTTTAAAACCCGCTTCAAAAAGCGCATCAAAAGTTTAATGACGAAAACCCCAATCACCAATGCAACAAGCCCATAAAGGATGTTGGGACCGATTTGCATCAAAAACTCTACAAATCTATTTTTAACTTCTAGCCAAAAATCTTGATTCATGGTATTTTGTTTTAAGTAATTTACAAAAAGGAAATCATTTCAAGAGTGAATTTTTCAATTCTTCTCGTTTTTTAGTCATTATCAGAATTTTGTAAGGATTATTTTTAAGCTGAAAACTAAGCGCTTTACCAAATCCAGCACTGAAAATTGTATTACCGCTGAAGTCACTTTTCCAACCAACGCCACTTAAATACAATGGTACTTTTTCAATTTGAAAACTATCCAAATCAATTTCTGAAAGTTGATAACTTTTATGCAAAGCACCTATTCCTAAACTCAATTTTAATTCATTGTCAAAAACCTGAATTTTTAATTGATACAAGTGAATAAAAAATATCAACAAAAAAATTATTGGAAGAATAACTCCCAACGCACTTGCATCCTGAAGATCAATATTGAAAAATTCAAATAATAAAAAAGCCATCAAAATACCAAAAGGCACAATGATGACTTTGTTCAAAATTCTTTCAGAATATTTTATTTTGGACATTAGTAATTCAATATTTCTTGAATTTTAGCTTTGACTTTTTCAGTACTTGGAATCATTGTTTCTTCCAAAATTGAATTCAATGGAATTGCCGGCATATTTTCAGAACCAATTGTCATCACTGGCGCATCAATATATTGGAAACATTCTTCTTGAATTTTTCCGCTTAAAGCTCTGGCAAATGTGTTGTCTGAAGGTTCCTCAGTAACTACTAGGCATTTCCCACATTTTTTGACAGATTTCATGATTGTTTCTTCATCTAAAGGATGTAAAGTTCTCAAATCAACGACTTCAATCTGATCTTGCATTCCTAATTCCTGAGAAGCATTCATCGCCCAATGCACGCCCATTCCGTATGTGATAATACTCAAAGTTTCTTGATCATCTTGTGGCCAGATTTCTTGCAGCACCCAAGCTTTTCCAAACGGCAATACATAATCTTCTGCCGGCTCAATACTGGTTGCGCCTTTGGTTCCAGGAACTTTACTCCAGTACAAACCTTTGTGTTCAAAAATCACCACTGGATTTGGATCGTGATACGCGGCTTTCATCAAACCTTTTAAATCAGCGCCATTGCTTGGATAAGCGATTTTCAATCCGCGAATATTAGACACTACACTTTCTACCGAAGAAGAATGGTAGGGTCCGCCACTGCCGTAAGCTCCGATTGGCACACGTAAAATCATAGAAACCGGCCATTTTCCATTGGATAAATAAGAACTTCTACTCACTTCTGTAAATAACTGATTCAATCCTGGCCAAATATAATCGGCAAACTGAACTTCAACAATTGGTTTTAAGCCAACTGCAGACATTCCAACGGTTGAACCAACAATGAAAGCTTCTTGAATCGGCGTATTAAAGACGCGATGATCGCCAAATTTTTGGGCTAAAGTTGCTGCTTCACGAAATACACCGCCTAATCTTCCACCAACATCTTGTCCGTACAACAAACATTCTGGGAATTCTTTCATCAACTCCTCAATCGCAAACAAAGCACAATCTACCATCACAACTTTTTCTGCGCCTTCTGGAGAGCGATTTCCCTTTTCTTCAGTAATTGTTGTTGGCGCAAAATCGTGGGTAAATAGATCTTCAGGTTTCGGGTCTTCTGCTAATAAAGCTTCTTGATATTCTTTTTCAACTGTAGCTTTCGCCGCTTTTTCAATGGCTTCTAATTCATCTTCGGTAAAACCATTTTCTAGCAATTGTTTTTTGATTTTTGGGTAAGGATCACGTGTTTTAGATTCTTCTAAATCATCACGATAAAACTCCATTCGCACACCAGATGTATGGTGATTTAGCAATGGACACTTGGCGTGAACCAAAAACGGTCGGCGTTCTTCACGAACTGTATTTAATACTTTATTGAATTCAGAATAGGATTCTTCAAAATCAGTACCGTCGATGCTGATGGCTTCCAAACCATTGAATCCACGTGCATATTCGAAGGCATTTTGGGCGCGAGTTTCAGCTTCATTGGCCGAAATATCCCAGCCATTATCTTGAACGAGATAAATAATTGGCAGTTGTTTTAAAGCTGCCATTTGTAAAGCTTCAGCAATTTCACCTTCGGTTACGGAAGCATCGCCAAGTGAACACACGACAACGCCTTGTTTGGTATCTTGTTTAATTTGTTCTTTATACCAAAATCCCATTGCTGCGCCGGTTGCTGGAATGGCTTGCATTCCTGTAGCAGAACTTTGGTGCGGAACTTTTGGTTTGTCATCGTCTTTCAAACTCGGGTGAGAATAGTAAGTTCTTCCTGCAGAAAACGGGTCGTCTTTTTTAGCTAAAAGTTGCAACATCAAATCTTTTGGAGTCATCCCAATAGACAATAAAATAGAGTCATCTCGATAATAAGGATAGACATAATCTTGCGGTTGTAGTTGCATTCCTACTGCAGTTTGGATGACTTCATGACCACGTGATGTCGCATGAACGTATTTGGACACTACTTTAAAGTTTTCTTCATACAATTCTGTCATCGCCTTAGCAGTGACTAAGTTTGTAAAAGCTTTTTTGAATATGTTTTTATCTAATTTCATATTTATTTGTTTTCTCGCAAATTTGCTAAATGCTAAGTTGCACTTCTGAAAATTTATTCTCGCAAAGACGCAAAGTCGCTAAGCTTAATATTTGACTACAAATTATTTACAATTCTTTTTATTCCGTGTTTAATTAAAGATTCATTGAAATTTATAAGTAGTCCAAGTTTTAAATTTGTTAATTTTAAATAGGTCAAAAGTTGTTTAGGATGAACTTGGGCTATATTTTCTACTGATTTTAATTCGATAATTACCTTTTCGTTTACGATTAAATCTGCTCTAAAACCCAGTTGCATTTTTAAATCATCCCAAACTACTGGGATAGGTTTTTGGCGCTCCACTTGCAAATTTTGATTTCTCAATTCGTAATACATAATTTCTTCATAAACTGATTCCAATAGTCCAGGTCCCAAATTTTTGTGAATTTGATAAGCTGTATTGACAATAATTTTTGAGACCTGATTCTCATCCATAACCACTTCAACTTTTTAATATTATTTTACGCCTTAGCGACTTTGCGTGAGCTTATCAGAATCCTCTAAATAATCCGCAATCCTTCTCAAGAAACTTCCGGCTAAAAAACCATCGACGATTCGGTGATCAAAGGAAAGTGACAAATACATCATCTGTCGGATTTCAATTTTATCGCCGTCTTCATATTCGATGACTTCTGCTCGTTTTTTGATAATTCCCGTCGCTAAAATCGCGGCTTCTGGTTGATTGATAATCGGTGTGCCCATCAAACTTCCAAACGTTCCTACGTTAGAAATGGTAAAGGTTCCGCCTTTCGTGTCATCATTAGAAAGTTTATTGTCTCTAGCTTTTCCTGCCAATTCGTTGACTACTTTCGCTAAACTTTTTAAATCCTTTTGATCGGAATTCCTCACCACAGGAACAATTAAGTTTCCACTAGGTAAAGCCGTTGCCATTCCGATATTGATTTCATCTTTGACGATGATTTGATTACCGTCAAGCGAAGAATTGATCATCGGAAAGTCTTGAATAGCTTTGGTCACCGCTTGAATAAAAAGTGGTGTAAATGTTAGTTTTTCTCCAGTTTTCTCTTGAAAAGATTTTTTGTTGGCGTTTCTCCATTTTACCAAATCGGTCATATCGGCTTCCACATAAGCTGTAACGTGTGGCGAAGTGTGTTTAGAAAACACCATATGATCGGCAATCATCTGGCGCATACGATCCATTTCAACTACTTTGCCTTTGCCTTTATCAAATTTCAAATCTGGGACTTGAAAAGAATTTTGGCTTGGGATAGATTCTGTCTCCGGTTGCACAAATTGCGCTGGGCGACCATTTTCGATATATCTAAAAATATCTGATTTTTGTAGTCTATCATTTGCTCCGCTTGCAGGAATCCGTGCTAGTTCTTCGTAGCTGATGTGATATTCCTGAGCAATTTTTTCCACCAAAGGTGAATAAAAATTGTTAGATGCCCCACTTCCGTCTCCACTAATGGAAGAAACTTTATTCATCGTTTTGCTTTGATGAATATCTTTAGGTGAGGTTTTTTTCTGAGATTTTTTTTCTGGCACTTTTGGTGCTGATTTTTTTCTAGAAGTCGCTGGTGCTTTTATGTTTTCCTCTGTTTTAGATGAATCCTGAGATGCGATTTCGCCTTGTTCAGAAACTTCTAAAACGGCAATAACTTCACCGATTTTGACAACATCTTTGGCTTGGTATTTAGTTTCTATGAGTTTACCAGAAAATGGTGCTGGCACTTCGTTGTCGACTTTGTCAGTCCCAACTTCAACTAAAATATCACCTTCTTGAAAACTTTCGCCTTCGTTGACTACCCAATTTAAAATCGTGCCTTCGGTTATGCTTTCTCCCATTTTCGGGAGTTTAAATTCTTTTGTTGACATAAATAGTTTATGTGAAATATGATTGCTAACAAAAATAACATTTTAAGCGTATTTCAAGCTGATTTCACTAACGAATTCTCAACATTTGAAGTCATTTTTTAAAGTTTTAGCATAAAATTAAAATAGGAAAAAATTGCTAAAATTATTGAACACTTTATTTTTTGGTCAAATTTTTATTTGCTAGATTCAAGTTAGCTTTTTTTCATTTCTTGAAGCGTTTTATAGAAATCCTCTTGCTTAGGTCTGTTTTCAGGGATTTCCCGAAGCGGTTGAACTTCTTCTAAACTTTTATGACAATCATTTGGCAGTTGTTGATAAAGTTTGGTTCCAGCCGTTTTCCAAGCAATCATTTCATCTGAGACTTTTTTGATGATTTTTGCAGGATTGCCTACGACCAAATTCCTTCCGGGAATTTTTGTTTCTGCTTTTACAAATGCCATCGCCCCAACAATACTTTCATCGCCAATTTCAGCATCATCCATAATCACAGAATTCATCCCAATCAAGCAATTTTCACCTAAATTGGCGCCATGAATAATTGCGCCATGACCAATATGCGCCCCTTTTTTTAAAGTAATACTTTTTCCAGGAAACATGTGAACTGTACAATTTTCTTGAACATTCACACCGTCTTCTAAAATAATTTCACCCCAATCACCACGAATAGCTGCGCCTGGCCCTATGTAACAATTTTTGCCAATAATTACGTTTCCCGTAACTGTGGCTAATGGATGCACGAAACTGCTTTCGTGAATAACTGGAATATGTCCTTTAAATTTGTAAATCATAAGCCCCTAAATCCCCAATTGGGGACTTTGTTTTTAATTTTCACTCCATAACTTCTGGGGTGAGCTTCTATTTAAATTTCTTCAATTTCTCTTTGGTAAAAGAAGAAAGTACTAATCGTCCACTAATTTTCGCGCGTTCATTTAGTAATTCGTTCCAATCTTCAGTGCCACGCCAAAACATTTGCTTCATGTGTTTTACCGCTTCTGGATTGTATTCACATAAATTTTTAGCAAACTCTGCAACAGCTTCATCGAGTTCTTCGGTAGTTTCAAAAACTTTGGTAAACAAGCCTTTTTGCACTGCCCATTCTGGTGAATAAAAGGAATTGGCATCAATTGCGATTTGAGACATTCCACTTACGCCAATTTTTCTTTCAACTGCAGGTCCGACTACAAATGGGCCGATGCCTAAATTCAGTTCACTGAGTTTAATTGCAGAAAATTTTGTCGCCATACAATAATCCATTGCTGAAGCCAAGCCTACTCCACCGCCAACAGTTTTGCCCTGCACTCGCCCAATGATAAATTTAGGACACATCCGCATTGCATTAATAACGTTTGCAAAACCCATAAAGAATTTTTCGCCGGTTTTTTCGTCATTAATATTTATCAATTCTTTGAAACTTGCACCTGCACAAAACGTTCTGTTTCCGCCAGATTTCAAAATAATGACCAAAACCCCATCATTTTGACCAACTTCAGTAATTGTATCTGCCAATTGTGCCAAAATATCACTCGGCAACGAATTGTGCGCAGGATGAAAAAATTCTATGGTTGCGATTTTATTTTCAATTTCTTTTTTAACGTAAGCTTCTGTCATCTTATTTTTTATTTAATTGAAATTCGTTTTCATCTAATTTTCAAATCTAACAATTGTTAGCTTGAAAGACAAGATTTAAGTTTAGAAGCTGAATTGATTTCTAAAGAAATTCGAAATGAAAAAGTCTAAATTCAACATAAATGATACTTTTCTAAGCGTTCCAAAGGAATTTTTCACAAAATATTAAAAAAATATAACAAAGCTTAGTTGATGTTGAAGTTTGTAATCGTTAAATTTGTCAGAATTAAATTATTACATTTTTTCAAAATAAAATTGACATAATAAAACGAATATGAAACAAGATACATTTCAAGCCCCAGATTATTACAATATTGATGATTTATTAACCGAAGAACACCGTTTGATTCGTCAAGCTGCCAGAGATTGGGTGAAACGCGACGTCAGTCCAATTATAGAAGAAGCGGCACAAAAAGCAGAATTTCCGAAATCCATCATCAAAGGTTTATCTGAAATTGGTGCTTTTGGACCATATATTCCTGAAGAATATGGCGGTGCCGGACTCGATCAAATTTCTTACGGATTGATTATGCAAGAAATAGAACGCGGCGATAGTGGCGTTCGCTCAACGGCATCGGTACAATCTTCATTGGTGATGTTTCCAATTTATGCTTACGGTACCGAAGCACAAAAAAAGAAATTTTTACCCAAATTAGCTTCTGGTGAAATGATGGGCGCTTTTGGTTTAACCGAACCTGACCATGGTTCAAATCCGAGCGGAATGGTGACCAATTTTAAAGATGAAGGCGACCATTATTTATTGAACGGCGCCAAAATGTGGATTTCCAACTCACCGTTTTGCGATGTTGCCGTGGTTTGGGCAAAAAATGAAGAAGGTCGAATTCATGGACTTTTAGTGGAACGCGGCATGGAAGGTTTTTCTACGCCAGAAACTCACAATAAATGGTCATTGCGTGCTTCAGCAACAGGTGAATTGATTTTTCAAGATGTAAAAGTGCCAAAAGATAATTTATTAACTGGAAAAAGCGGACTTGGTGCACCCTTGTCTTGCTTAGATTCTGCCCGCTTTGGAATTGCTTGGGGCGCGATTGGTGCGGCAATGGATTGTTACGACACGGCTTTGCGTTACGCTAAAGAACGCATTCAATTTGGAAAACCAATTGCTGGTTACCAACTGCAGCAAAAGAAATTGGCAGAAATGATTACCGAAATTACCAAAGCGCAACTTTTAGCGCTTCGTTTAGGGCAACTGAAAAATGAAGGCAAAGCAAGTTCAGCACAAATTTCGATGGCAAAAAGAAACAATGTAGATATGGCGATTAGTATTGCTCGCGAAGCCCGACAAATTCTTGGTGGCATGGGAATTACTGGAGAATACAGTATTATGCGACACATGATGAATTTAGAGAGTGTAATAACTTACGAAGGCACGCACGATATTCATTTATTGATTACCGGTTTGGATATAACAGGAATTTCTGCTTTCAAATAAAGTTCTTGGTTTTTATTAAAAACAGTTTAAAACCGTGGTTTTCACTTAGAACCACGGTTTTTTTATTGTAATTTTGTTTACATAAAATTACACAAAATGAATATCGAGCAAATTCAATCTGAGTTAAAATCGCACCGAAAACAACTCATCGACCACCATTTATATAAAAACATAGAAAGCCCACAAGATTTGAAGATTTTCATGCAACATCACGTTTTTGCTGTTTGGGATTTTATGTCCTTACTAAAATCTCTTCAACAAGAATTAACCTGCACTTCTTCGCCTTGGTTTCCTGTTGGCAATGCCAAACATCGATATTTAATCAATGAAATTGTATTGGCAGAAGAAACAGACCTCAATAGATTTGGCGAGCGTCAAAGCCATTTTGAAATGTATTTGGACGCGATGAAGAAAGCCAATGCCAATACTGAACACGTCCATATTTTTATGGAACAAATTAAACACGGCACCGATATTTTTTTAGTCATTGCGACGAGTGATTTACCTGAAACAGTAAAATCTTTTTTGATTTTCACTTTCAATACAATTAAAGAAGGGAAATTGCATAAAACCGCGGCGGCGTTTACTTTTGGTCGTGAAGCGTTGATTCCAGATATGTTTACGTCCATTATTAATGAAATTCAAGAAAAATTTCCAGAAGAAGATTTGAGTTTATTCAAATATTATTTCGATAGACATATTGAACTTGATGGCGATGAGCACGGTCCGATGGCATTAGAACTTATTTCTGAGTTATGTGGCGAAGATGAAATAAAATGGCAAGAAACTTTAGAATGTTCACAAGAAGCTTTAGAAAAAAGACAACAACTTTGGGATGGCATTGCCAAAGAAATCAATTATTACAAAGCTATAGCGTAGAAAAAAGCCTTAAAAGTTTAATCAGTTTTTTCATTTTTTTGAAACTCGGTTTACTGTTTCACAATTCGCTGAACATTTTCTCCACTACTGCTTTTTATTTTCACAAAATACACTCCAGCAGGCAAGCTAACAATACTATAATTTTGTTGTGCACCGAAACTTGCAACTTCTTTTCCTGTAATTGAAAATAGTTGTACACTTTGTATTTTTTCTAAAGTCTGAACTTGAAAACTATCTTGCACTGGATTGGGATATAAAGCGACCTCTACTTTTTTTTACGGAATCTACTCCTAATGTACAATTTCCAGAATCATAATAATTAGGAGTAAACCCAAAAATAAACCAACTGTTATAAGGAGTGTTATTATTTGCTGCCGCAGAAGCGTCATCAACCTTTAAACAAATGGGAAGAGTAGAAGTATTCTCAACAGTTACCTCTATATCTGTCATATTAATATTATTGCCATTTTGCAGATTAATTTGTTCTAAATACTGCAAACATCCTGTATGTAAATATGTAATATTAAGGTTAGTACTTAAATCTATCGGTTCGCGCATAACATAAGTGGCGACTTGATATGCACAAGTTTTTCGGTTAAGGTTTTTCGTCCATAAAAATACGCAAACTTCCCGTTTTAGCACAAATTTCGCCATTTTTGTTATGCGCTGTTACCTTGCGTATTTTTCCGCCCTATTATATTTTTCGTTTTCTTAAGTCTCTCGAAGAATGATGAACAGTCAAAATATCAATTCGGTTTTCATTCACCACTCTGTAAATTATTCGATAGTTTCCTTCAAGAATTTCTCTAATATTTTCGTCCTGAATTTCAGGGACCATTCGACCAGAGTAATTTTGAGATTTTAATATGTCAGTTCGGTTTCGGATTTTTAAAACTTGTCGTTTTGCATAAAGTTTCGAGTCTTTAGAAATATAATCAGCAATATCTTTTAAGTCATTTTTTGCTTGAAAAGTCCAGTTTATTCGAACCATTTATCTATCTCTTTGTCAAATTCACTTTCGCTTAGGATTTCACCATTTTCAGATTGAATTTTTCCGTTCTCAATTTTTTCCACTAAAATTAGTCTTTCAATTAAATCGTCAATCGAAAATTGTTCTGGAAAACTATCAATTTGTTCTTTCAATTTTGTTTTTGTAATCATAGCGAATAATTTTTTTAAAGATACGAAAGATTTTATTTCAACGGAAATTTCGTTTTATATGCAAGGTAACTCCTCAATATACATAGTAACAACATCATCTTGCCCTTCCATTACCCATAATTCTTCTAAATTTACCAAACCGGTTAGGTCTAGGTTTTTTAAACCATGATATGTTTCAATTTCTACTTCCTTTAAATTAATATTAGCGGTTAAATCTAAGGTAATATTATTATTATTTTGAAGATGTGCCGCATTCCATATTTTTAATGTTTCTAAAGACGTAAAATCTTCTAGTCCTGCAAAGTCTTCTACCCATTGTAAGTGTATGCTTAACAAAGTATTAATATCACTGGTTAAAACTTGCCCATTAAGAACACCATCGCTATCTATGCCTTCATTTATTAAATGTTGTTCAAAGATAGGGTCGGGAATATCGGTGGTTTGCGCGGTGATTCCTACGCAAAAGAAAAGGCTTAAAATGTTTATATATGTTTTCATATAATTAGTTAATTAACAATCAAAAATATTAAATATACGACAAAAATTGAATTACATTATTTTTTAGTTGGTACTACAAAGCGATTGCTTAGTTTTTGAAACATAATTAAGTACACAAATAAAAACGGCAAAATTCAGATTTGGATTTTGCCGTTTTTGGTTGATATAAATTTTATAATCTATGCGTAGAAATATTTTTCTATAAAAATAAAAACAGCTGCACCTGCTAAAAATCCTGTTAAGGCAATCCAAGCAATTTTCTTAAAATACCAAATGAAATCGATTTTTTCCATGCCCATGGCAGCGACACCAGCCGCAGAACCAATGACCAGTAAACTTCCGCCAGTTCCTGCAGAATAAGCTATAAAATGCCAAATTGGACTGTCAATCGGAAAATCGTACATTCCCATTGTGGCTGCCACCATCGGGACATTATCGATTAAAGACGACAAAGCGCCGAGTAACAAAATTACCACATCCATATTAGGTATGGTTTGCGATAAAGATTCCGCTGCGAAACGCAAAGTGCCAACGTCTTCTCCATTAATATTACCGTAAACTAAACTTTCTAAGGCGGCAACAGAAAGCAAAATTCCTAGAAAAAACAAAATGCTAGAAAATTCAATTTTTGAAAGTGCTTTATGCGTTGAATAGCGATATTTTTGATTTTTAGGCAAATTACTTTCCGGTCGAACATATTCAGAAACTAACCAAACTACACCCAAACTAAACATCATACCTAAATATGGTGGCAAACCAGTAATGCCTTTGAAAATTGGCACAAAAACTATCGCAGCCAAACCAACATAAAGCATGGTTTTGCTGCTTAATAATCTTTCAGCTTCTTCATCAACAATAAGTTCTTTTCGAATGGCTTTTCCCCGAAACGGTTTCATATTGGAAGCAATCAGAAACGGAACAATAAAACAAGCCAGCGATGGAAGAATCAGGTATTCTGAAAGTCCAACGGCTGTCACTTTTCCGCCAATCCACAACATTGTGGTGGTTACATCGCCAATTGGTGACCAAGCGCCGCCAGCATTGGCTGCAATAATTATCATTGCTGCAAACCAAATTCTGTAATTTCTTCTGGCTAAAATTTTTCTTAATAATGTAATTAAGATTATTGTAGCTGTCAGGTTATCAATAATTGCAGAAAGTACAAAAGCTAAAATTCCCAAAGTCCAAAGTAAGCGCTTTTTACTCTTTGTTGTAATTGCATTTTTGATAATGCCAAAACCGCGGTGTAAATCGACAATTTCAACAATAGTCATTGCGCCAATTAAGAAAAATAAAATTTCACCAATATTGCTAAAATGATGCATTAAATTGGTTTTGAAACCTTCTGAAATCGCTTCTTCATCATCCAGAAAAAAACCATAAACATCGCCATGACTATCTACAATATTGAACCAGCCAGCGTTGAAACCAATAGCTAAAAATGCCCACATCATTGTTCCCATCAATAATGCAGGCACGGCTTTATCTAATTTTAAGGGATGTTCTAATGTGATGCCTAAATAGCCAATCACAAAAATTATAATGATTATTGCAACCATTGTTTATGTTTTACACCAACTGTTTTAAAGCAATTTCAAAAGCAGTTCGGCTGATATTTTTTGTATCATTATTATTTTCAAATGTATTTTGAATCGCATTTTTAATGGTTATTGAAATATCATTGAAAATAGCCTCGTCTGTCATTTGAATTTTGCGTTCCATAAAATAGGCAAAAACCCTTGCCATACCACAGTTAGCAATAAAATCTGGAATTACACTTACTTTATGATCGGCGTATTCCATAATTGGACCGAAGAAAATTTCTTTGTCAGCAAAAGGCACATTGGCACCGCTTGAAATTACTTCCAAACCATTCTCCAACAATGCATCAATTTGGTCTTTTTGAATTAATCTTGAAGCTGCACAAGGTGCGAAAATTTCAGCTCCTAAAGACCAAAACTTATCGTTAGCTTCTTCAAAACTAATCATTTTTGGCGACTGTAAAGTATTGCCGTCTTTGTTCAAAAATAATTCTTTGATGTCTTCAAAACTGAAACCATTTTCATTTATTAAACCGCCATCTTTATCTAAAATTCCGACAACTTTAGCCCCCATTTGTGCCAAATAATAGGCTGCTGCAG
Source organism: Psychroflexus sp. (assembly GCA_046260295.1). Classification (GTDB taxonomy): domain Bacteria; phylum Bacteroidota; class Bacteroidia; order Flavobacteriales; family Flavobacteriaceae; genus Psychroflexus. The sequence goes on along the minus strand of JBHEPM010000012.1, from coordinate 1,225 downwards.
AACCTACATTTCCAAATCCTTGAACAATGGCTTTTTTACCTTCAACATTGCCACCGTAAATATTGTAGAAATGTTTCACAGATTCTGCCACGCCATAACCGGTAATCATATCTGCCACGGTATATTTACGCAAAACATCTGGCGTATAATCTGTATTTTCAATCACTTTGATCACGCCATGTCTCAACTGACCAATTCTGTTGATTTTATCAGCTTCAGTCGGTTTGAAGTGTCCGTTAAAAACACCTTCTTGTGGATGCCAAACGCCACAACTTTCCGTAATTGGAATGACTTCGTGAATTTCATCTACATTCAAATCCCCGCCTGTGCCATAGTAACTTTTCAACAAAGGCGATACCGCTTTGTACCACCGTTGCAAAACCGCTTGTTTTCTAGGATCGTTTGGATCGAAATTAATACCAGATTTTGCCCCGCCAATTGCTGGTCCGGAAACAGTAAATTTTATTTCCATCGTTTTAGCTAAAGACATGACTTCATTTTCATTCAGGCCTTTTCTCATTCTCGTTCCACCTCCGGCAGCGCCACCGCGTAAAGAGTTAATCACTGTCCAGCCTTCAGCATCAGTTTCAGAATCTTTCCAATGAAAAACAATTTCAGGTGATTTTTCTTCGTATTTATTCAGTAATTCTTTCATCTTAATAACTTTAATAAATTCAAAATTTGCCACAAATATAGAGAATAGAAAAGGTTATTTTTAACAATTTCTTACAAAAATAAGGATGAGATTGAAGAATCTTTAAACTCGAAAAATTCTGCCAGAACTATGGTCTTTTTTAGCGCCAGTAACTGAAGATAGCACGTTAATTTCATTTCGAATTTTAAGAATTCCCAAAAAAGCAAAAATCAAAGCTTCTTTGTAATCTACCAATTCTGATTCAGGAATAATTATTTCTGAATCGGTTAATTTTTCGATTTCAGAAATTAAATAAGAATTGAAAGCGCCACCGCCAGTGACTAAAATTTTCGAATTCACTTTAAACTGTAAAGCGATTTGTTGAGCGAAATGTTTGGTACAAGTTGCAATAATTATTTCCGGTTTCAAATTGGATTGTTCCAAAATTGGAAAGAAATTCGCTTCCAACCATTCTGTTCCAAGCGATTTTGGAGGTTGTTTTTTGTAGAACGAAATTTGATTCAGCTGTGTTAATAAATTCTCGTCAACTTTTGAATGTTTGGCGATATTCCCGTTTTCATCGTATTCAAA
>JBHEPM010000119.1:5751-6186 GCA_046260295.1 Psychroflexus sp. | reverse complement strand
GTTTAGAAGCTGTGAACACTGCTATTGAAGAAATTTCAGATTTTGTACATCCTGAATTTCATAAAAAAATTGGAAAAGTAAAAGATTTAGCCGCAGGCGCCGTTTTTATAGCAGGAATAACTGCTGTTGTAATTGCAGCAGTAATTTATATTCCATATTTTACAAATTGAAAATAATTAGCTAAAGCACATTATATTTGTATTTTTGCGCTTTGCGATTGACGAAATATGGCTAAAAAGAAAAAACCAAATACTAACAAACCACCAAAGGCAAAAAAGTCTTTTAAAATAAGGGTTTCCAAAAGAAATAAAATTATTTTTGGGAGCTTCTTGATTTTGTTTTCCATAGGTTTAGTCATTGCTTTTGTCTCGTATTTTTTCAATTGGCAAGCCGACCAAAGCACTCTAGCCGATCCACTCAATCGAAATGATGAAA
>JBHEPM010000119.1:0-5684 GCA_046260295.1 Psychroflexus sp. | reverse complement strand
GGTTTTGGAATTTCAGCATTCAGTTTACCAGTAATGACTTTTGTGACCGGCGTTTATTTATTTCTGAATCTGAAAGCTTTCAAACTGCGTGCACTTTGGTTTTGGGGACTTTATTTGATGCTTTGGTTCTCCATGGCATTTGGATTTTTTACCAATGCTTACCCGTTGCTTGGCGGCGTTGTTGGCTTTGAAATGAACGATTTTGTACAAGATTACATCGGGAAACTTGGCGTTGGTTTAATTCTGATTTTTACAATCTTAATTTATCTGGTTTTACGATTGAATTTCACACCTGATAGTATTGTCGAGTATTTCAAAAAACAAAAATCTGAAATTCAAAAAGAGACGAAAGATTTTGAAAATCAACCACAAACTAAGCCTGAACCGAAAACAGAAACCAAAACCGAAGAAACTAGCAAGAAAGATGAAAGTCCTGAAGATGTAGATCAAGACGTTTCATTAGAACACAGTTTTGATGAAAAAGACAAAACAGATACCAAAACGGAAACTAAATCAACCACAGGCGATAAAGAAAAAATTCTAATAAAATCTGAGGATGAAGACGATGTTTCTATGGAAGTCGAAACTACTGAAGATGAAGAAGAATCTGACCAATTGAGCAAAAAATTAGTCGAAGATTTCGGTGAATTCGATCCGACTTTAGACCTTTCAAACTATCAGTTCCCGAGTATTGAATTGCTTACCGATTACAATTCTGGTCGTGGCATTACCATAGACCAAAAAGAATTAGAGCAAAACAAAAATAAAATTGTCGAAACGCTCAAAAACTACAAAATTGAAATTGCACAAATTAAAGCTACAGTCGGACCGACGGTGACTTTATATGAAATTGTGCCAGAAGCTGGGATAAGAATTTCTAAAATTAAAAATTTAGAAGACGATATTGCTTTGTCGCTTTCCGCCTTAGGAATCCGAATTATTGCGCCAATTCCTGGCAAAGGAACGATAGGAATCGAAGTGCCAAATCAAAACCCTTCGGTGGTGCCTATGCGTTCTGTTGTGGCTTCCAACAAATTTCAAAATGCAGAAATGGAATTGCCAATTGCCATGGGAAAAACCATTTCAAACGAAACTTATACGGTGGATTTGGCAAAAATGCCGCACTTGCTTATGGCAGGCGCCACTGGACAAGGTAAATCTGTTGGTTTAAATGTGATTTTGACCTCACTTTTATATCAAAAACACCCAGCAGAAGTCAAATTTATTTTAGTGGATCCTAAAAAAGTAGAATTGACTTTATTCAACAAAATTGAACGCCATTATTTAGCAAAATTACCAGATACGGAAGAAGCGATTATTACTGATAATAATAAGGTTATCAATACTTTGAATTCGCTTTGTATAGAAATGGATCAGCGCTACGACCTGCTTAAAGATGCCATGGTTCGAAATATTAAAGAATACAACGTAAAATTCAAGGCAAGAAAACTGAATCCTGAAAACGGACATAAATTCTTACCTTATATTGTTTTGGTTGTGGATGAATTTGCAGATTTAATCATGACTGCCGGCAAAGAGGTGGAAACACCGATTGCCAGATTGGCGCAGTTGGCACGAGCCATTGGAATTCACTTGATTATTGCCACACAACGGCCATCTGTAAATGTCATTACAGGAATGATAAAAGCGAATTTCCCAGCGAGAATGGCATTTCGAGTCACTTCGAAAATAGATTCCAGAACTATTTTGGACGCTGGCGGAGCCGATCAATTAATCGGTCGAGGTGATATGTTATTTACGCAAGGCAATGATTTAATCAGATTACAATGTGCATTTGTTGACACGCCAGAAGTAGAAAGAATTACAGAATTTATCGGTTCACAAAAAGCTTATCCAGATGCGCACTTGCTTCCAGAATATGAAGGCGAAGACTCTGGCACAGGTGTTGATAATGATATTGCGGAACGCGACAAACTTTTTAAAGATGCCGCTGAAGTCATTGTTACTGCACAGCAAGGTTCAGCTTCATTGCTACAAAGAAAATTAAAATTAGGTTACAACAGAGCAGGGCGAATCATCGACCAATTAGAAGCTGCGGGCATTGTCGGTCAGTTTGAAGGCAGCAAAGCCAGACAAGTCAATGTACCAGATCTTATTGCTTTGGAAGAACTTTTAAATAATGAACAAAACAACACATAAATTTAAAAATATGAAAACAACAAATATTTTTTTCAGTATAATTTTATTCATGGGTTTCACATCTTTTGCTCAAAATGAACCTAAAGCTGAACAACTTGTGAAAGAAGTTTTAGAGAAAGTAAATTCTTATGACAATATGGTCATCGATTTCACGTATTCACTTGAAAATAAAGAGCAAAACATGAAGCAAGAAACGCGTGGTAATGTTAGTATTCAGGGTGATAAATATGTTCTAAACTTGATGGGGACGAAGCAAATTTTTGACGGAAATAAAATTTACACTATTGTTCCGGAAGATGAGGAAGTTACCATATCTGATTTTGACGCAAACGATTCCGAACAAATTACACCGTCCAAAATGCTGACTTTTTTTGAAGACGGTTATATTTATAAAATGGATATTTTGCAAGACGTAAAAGGAAGAAAAATTCAATATGTAGAATTGGTTGCAATGGATTCTGAAAACGAAATGAAACAAATTTTATTAGGAGTAGACAAGCATACAAAACATGTTTATAACTTAATTCAAGTGCAGCAAGATGATACTAAAATAGAATTTAAAGTGACTAAATTTCAAAAAAACACCCAACTTTCAAGCAAGCATTTTGAATTTGACCGTTCTAAATATGCAGATTATTATATTAATGAGTTAGACTAAAATTTCGGCATTGAAAATACTTGACCGTTACATTTTAACCTCTTTTTTAAAAACATTTTTATCGGTGTTTACTGTACTGATGATGATTTTCATTCTTCAGTCAGTTTGGCGATTTATAGATGAATTTGCTGGGAAAGACATCGATTTAGAAATTATCTCCAAATTTCTACTTTTTCTACTGCCGAATTTAATTCCGATGGTTTTACCACTCACAATTTTGGTCACTTCCATTATGACTTTTGGCAGTTTTGCAGAGCAATATGAGTTTGCAGCAATGAAATCTGCTGGGATTTCGCTACAACGAGCCATGCGGAGTTTAATAGTTTTTATATTGATTTTAAGCGCTGTTACTTTCTATTTTTCAAATACTGTTATTCCATATGCTGAAGGTAAAGTCATTAATATGCGAAAAAATATTGCGCAAGTAAAACCATCAATGGCAATAGTAGAAGGCGCTTTTAATGATATAGGAAATATAAATATAAAGGTAGACAAGAAAAGTGGCGAAAACGGTAAAAACTTAGACAATGTCATTATACACAAAAAATCACAAAACCGTTCAGGAAATTACACCGTGATCAAAGCCGATCGTGGAGAACTTCAGTCTTCTTTGAGTTCTAACGTATTATCTCTGGTGCTTTTTGATGGTAATTATTATGATGAAATCCAACCAAAATCTTTAGAAGCCAGACGTAAAATTCCTTTTGCTAAAAGTTCCTTTGAAAAATATGTGCTCAATATAGATTTGTCAGATATGAATGATGTTGATTTGGAAGATGAAAGCCTGAAGCATCCATATAAAATGCTTAATACAAGTGAATTGATAATTCAGTTGGATTCATTTTCAAGAGATTATATGAAAAGTCGAGATCGGTATTACACCATTATTTCACAAAGAAATGGTTTAAGCCGAACATTGAATTCATTACATTCAAATCGTCCAGATTCTGTGACAACAGATGTTAGGAAAATTCCTAAAAAAGTAAATCTTGATATTGAAACAAACCCGCAAGATACAGCCGAAACAGATAGTGTTGAAACTAAGAAACATGTTTTTGAATCTACATCCCTAGACAGTTTGTTTTGGGAATTACCTTCGAGACAGCGCTCCCAAATTTTTAGTGTAAGCATCAATTCTATAAACAGTATTATGCCGCAAATCAGTTCAAAATCGAACCAATTTAAGCAAAAACACATGCTGCTCAACAAAATTGAAATGTCTTTGCATAGCAAATATGCATTGCCATTTGCTTGTGTTATTTTGTTTTTTATTGGTGCACCTTTGGGTGCAATTATTAGAAAAGGTGGTTTAGGTTTGCCAATGGTTGTCGCCATTTTATTATTTTTAACCTATCATTTTATCGGATTATTTGCCTCAAATAGCGCAGAAGGCGGAAGTCTCTCTCCATTTTTAGGCTCATGGCTTTCAACTTTGATTTTGTTTCCTATGAGTGTATATCTGACGTACAGAGCAACAACAGATCAAGGATTTGTCAATTTGGATGTGATTACAGTACCGATTAGAAGTTTATTTAAAAAAATAGGGTTAAGAAAACCTGATAAATAAAAAGATTTTGAATTGAAGTTAAATTATGGAAAAAGAAAATATAAAGTTAGATTCGATACAAGAAGCGATTGATGATGTCAGAGCTGGAAAAGTCATAATCGTTGTAGATGATGAAGATCGCGAAAACGAAGGTGATTTTCTGGCTGCTGCTGAGAAAGTTACACCAGAAATGATCAATTTTATGGCAAAATACGGTCGCGGATTGATTTGCTCTCCGTTGACAGAAAGTCGCTGTAAAAGACTGAACCTAACTACAATGGTTGGTAATAATACAGATCCTATGGAAACTGCATTTACCGTTTCCGTAGATTTGAGAGGAAACGGAGTTACTACAGGAATTTCAGCTTCAGACCGTTCTAAAACCATTCAAGCACTTTGTAATGATGAAACCAAATCTTTTGACTTGAATCGACCAGGACATGTTTTTCCATTGATAGCAAAAGAAGGCGGAGTTTTACGCCGAACAGGACATACCGAAGCATCCATAGATTTTGCACGATTAGCTGGGTTGAAGCCAGCTGGAGTGATTTGTGAAATTATGAATGAAGATGGCAGCATGGCTCGTTTGCCGGAATTGGTTGAAGTGGCTAAAGCTCATGACATGAAACTTGTTTCTATTGAAGATTTAGTGGCTTACAGAATGGAACACGATTCATTGATTAACAAAAAAGAAGATTTTGAAATTAAAACTAGGTTTGGAGATTTCAGACTTAGAGCTTATTACCAAACCACAAACGACCACGTTCATATTGCACTTACAAAAGGCACTTGGAAAACCGATGAACCAGTTTTGGTAAGAGTGAACTCGACTTTAGTAAACAATGATATTTTGGGAACTTTGACTAATAATGCAGACCAAAAACTGGACGATATGTTCAGGCAATTAAATGCGGAAGGTAAAGGCGCTATAGTATTCATAAACCAAGATCCGCAAGGTTTAAATTTATTGACAAGATTGAAACTTTTGAAAGAAAATCAAAAGGATGGAGTCATGAAAGCACCAAATGTAGTGATGGATGAAAAAGACTTTGGAATTGGTGCACAAATTTTACATGATTTGGGCGTTCATAAAATTAAACTTATGTCCAACAGTAAACAGAAAAAACGCGTAGGAATGATAGGTTATGGATTAGAAATTATTGAATATGTGAATTACTAATCTACTTTCAGTATTTGAATTAGAAAAAAGGTTTAGGTCAAATTGACTTAAGCCTTTTTTTATGTTCAAATGTTAATTAACATTTATTTTGTGTATATTTTTTTAATAATTTAAGTGTTTATTTTCATATAGAATCAGGT
>JBHEPM010000118.1:415-6203 GCA_046260295.1 Psychroflexus sp. | reverse complement strand
TGGTCATTGCCATTTGGCAACTACGAAGTAAACATCACTGTTCCAGAAGATCACATTTTAGACGCAACTGGAAAACTTCAAAATAGAAAAGATGTTTTCAGTAAAGACATGATGAATCGTTATGAAAAAGCGCAAGAAACTTTCGACAAACCCGTCATGATTGTCACTGAAGATGAAGCAATTGCCAACGAAAAGAAAAATGCCAAAAAAACCAAAACTTGGGAGTTTGAAGCTGAACAAGTTCGAGATTTTGGATTCGCAACGTCCAGAAAATTCATATGGGATATGATGGCTGTTAAAGTTGGCGATAAAAATGTTATGGCTGTGTCTCTATATCCAAAAGAAGGCAATCCACTTTGGGAAGACTGGTCCACAAAGACTGTGGCAAGTACTTTAGAAACCTACAGCAAATATACTTTTGAATATCCTTACCACAAAGCCATTTCCGTTCACGCCAAAAGTCAAGGTATGGAATATCCTATGATTTGTTGGAATTATGGACGTCCAGATGAAGATGGAAATATTTCTGACCGCGTCAAATATGGAATGATGAGTGTAATTATTCATGAAATTGGTCATAATTTTTTCCCGATGATTGTCAATAGTGATGAAAGACAATGGGGCTGGATGGACGAAGGTCTCAATACATTTATGCAATATTTATCTGAACAAGAATTTGCAAAGAAATATCCTGAGGTTTTGAAAGCAAACGAAGAAACACTAGATAAATATCCTTCCAGACGTGGCGAACCAGCCAAAATTGTCAATTATATGAAAGGAAACCAAGATTTCATTTCACCAATTATGACAAATCCTGAGCAAGTTTACCAATTAGGAAATAATGCATATGGCAAACCAGCAACAGCTTTGAATATTTTAAGAGAAACCGTAATGGAACCTGAATTGTTTGACTATGCATTCAAAAAATTCGCCCAAAGATGGATGTTCAAACACCCAACGCCAGAAGACTTCTTTAGAACTATGGAGGACGCTTCTGCTGTAGATTTAGACTGGTTTTGGAGAGGTTGGTTTTACACCACAGATTACGTGGACATTGGCGTTGAAAATGTTGAAAATTACTTCATCACCAACAATCCTACTGAAGAAGGTAAAGCTTTGCTGAAAAGATACGGCATTGACGATCCAAAAAACGATCCAAGAACAGAAGATGCAGTTTATATGCTAAGTGCTGACAGCGATGAATTCGATGAATCTATGAAATCTGATAATCCTTTTGAAAATGCACCAAAACTTCACGAATATCTCATGGATAATTTCACGCAAAACGAAATCAATGCGATGAAACAACCAAAGCACATTTACGAAATCACATTCAACAAACCTGGTGGTTTGGTGATGCCTTTAATTGTAAAATATCATTACAAAGATGGCACTTCAGAAATGGTAAAATACCCAGTTCAAGTGTGGCGAAAAAATGATGGTGAAGTGAAAAAAGCAATTCTTTCAGAAAAAGAAATCGTGAAAATAGAAGTTGATCCAAATCAAGAAACTGCAGATGTAGATATGACCAACAATGTTTGGCCAAAAGAAGACTCTGAAAGTGAATTTGATGAGTTCAAAAACGGAAAATAATCTTTAAAAGTTAAGATTCATAAAAGGCCGATTAGCATTATAGTTAATCGGCTTTTTTATGTTTGCATAACTAATCAATTTTAATAAAAGACAAAGTTTTAGGTAAAACTTCAATTGATAAACTTGAAACCTTCTCCACCACTTCTCCATCAATCTGGAGTAACATGGGATTTTCAAAAGAAATTTCAGCTTTTGAAGTTTGAATTACATCAAAATTTTTAATATCAAACTTTTCATCATTCCAAGATGATAAGGCTGCTTTCAGTAAATCAGTAAAGTCTATGGCTTTAATGATGACAATCTCAAACTTTCCATCACTCAGTTTTCCTATATTATTTAAGGCAATTCCAGTGCCGAATTTGCGACCGTTACAAAGAGCAAACATCACACCAGTATATTCTATATTTTCATTTTCTGTAGTAATTTTTGCCTTAAAATTTGTAAGATTATTAAATTCAGAAAAAAAATGCTTGGCGTAAGTTAAAAAACCCCGGCTATTGTCTTTTTCATATTTTAAAATTAAATTGGCATTCGCGCCAACATCACCGATGTGAAGCAAATGATGCTTTTTATTAATCAGAAGCAAATCTACATCGAAAGCTTTGTCTGAACTCAAATATTTGATCAATAAATTTTCAGGAAAATCGTCAATATCAAGTTCTTGTGCCATACCATTGGCAGAACCCATAGGAATAAAGCCAATTTTTATTTTATAATTTTTCAAAATCGGCGTCAATAAACTCAATGTGCCATCGCCACCGACAATAATTATTTTGGATGGTAAATTTTCAGATAAAATAGTTTCAATTTCCGATAGATCATCTTTTCCAGATGTTTTATGAATTTTTGCAGAAATTAATTGTTTTTCAAATATACGTTTAGCATAGTTCAAAAAAATGGTTTTGTCTTGATCGCCTGAAACAGGATTCACCACCAATAAAACATCCATGTTTATTATTTTAAGTGTTGGTTCAAATTTTGAATTTCCTCCTCTGTATTATCATCATCTTGAAAATAAATGCAATCGACTCCCGAGTTTTTTAAATTTTCCCATTTGGATTGTTGAACTTCATCTATGTTGAATCCAGTTTGACGAATATAAACTTTAATAATCTGGTCTTCAAATTCATCAACAACTTGCGAATAAATATCCATATCTTTTTGTGTGTCGTCTCCGATTAAAATAAACTTTTTGTTTGGAAGATTTGAAATCAAGGTTCTCAAAAAATTGAGTTTATGTTCGCCTTTACTTGGTTTGAAGAGCATTTTAAATTTCAAATATGGCGTCAACAATAATGGCCCTTCTGGCACATCGTTGAATCTGAAAATTGAAGTAATCAAACCGAAAAGATTGCTTTCACTTTTAGATAAGTAGAAAATTCTAAAATCTTTCTTTTCAAAAAAATCTAAAAGCGAACTGCTATACAACACTTTTTTGCGTTTTTTTGGACGCTTAAATAAAATGGTGAAAATACGTTTCAAAGCGGAAGCGGTATGCGAATGAATAACGGTATCGTCTATGTCGGAAATTACTTCAACTGAAGTAGGTGTATTTTCAAAAACATAAGGATGAGTCTGAGTTGGTTCTAGAATAGCATCATCTTCATCATAAAATTCAAAATTTTTCGGTTGAAAAGCACAAAAAACTTTAAAGAAATATCCTTTAGAATTAGTTTTGACTTGAAAAGTTTCAGTGTTGGATTTCAAATAAATTCTACGTTCTGAATATGGTTTTTTCCAATAAGACTTCAAAACTTTGAAAGAATTACTTAAAATAGATTTTGGCTGTTGTTCAATGCTTGTTTCATTTTTCAAAACCGTACCCGTAACTAGAGTTTTTTGATCGAGTTGAATTATACTTAAATGCCACAGAAAAGCCATATCCTGATATTTATTAGGTTTTGTTCACTTTGGTTAAAAGAAAAATTCCTCCGAGAAAAAACAAAACAAGAAATATAATAGCATTTCTAATGCTGCCGGTTATTTGCGCTATAAATCCATACATAAACATACCGATTACAATGCCAACTTTTTCTGAAACTTCATAAAAGCTAAAATATGACGCTGTGTCTTTTGCATCATCTGGAATATATTTGGAATATGTAGAACGCGAAAGTGACTGAACTCCGCCCATCACCAAACCTACAAAAAATGCCGTGATGTAAAACTGGATAGGTTCTGTGATGAAAAATGCATAAACACAAATAAAAATCCAAATGATATTGATGCCAATCAAAAGTTTAATATTTCCGTGTTTTGATGCCAATTTTGATGCTAAATTAGCACCAAGAATGGCAACAATCTGAATGAGCAATATACTTACTATCAATCCTGTTGTGGATTCTCCTTTTGCCCACTGTATTTCACCAACACCAAAATAAGTCGCAATTAACATGATAGTTTGCACAGCCATACTGTACACAAAAAACGCCCGTAAGTAGCGTTCTAACTGAATGGATTCCTTAATTTTAAAATAGGTTTTTTTCAGTTCTCTAAACCCATTTAGCCATAAATCTTTATTTCTTATTTTCCCCTTTCTTGTCCCTCTTGGCAAATACAAATATGTATATTGACTAAAACCAATCCACCAAATTCCGGTTAAAATAAATGAAATTCTTGTTGGCAATGCTTCACTTTCAAAGCCGAAATTTTCGTAAAACAAAATCATAGTCAAACAAATTAGAAGCAAAATAACACTTCCAATATAGCCAAGCGAAAAACCTTTAGCAGAAGCTCGGTCTTGCTGATTTTTAAAGGCGATATCTGGCAAATATGAATTATAAAACACAATACTGCCCCAAAACCCGATGAGTCCAAAAAAATAACACAACAAGCCAAACCATAAAAAATCTAGTAAAAACCAATATAAACCAATACAAGATGCCGCACCTAAATAATTGAAAAATTTCATAAATGTGCGCTTATTGCCCATATAATCGGCAATTCCTCCTAAAAGTGGACTCATCACAGAAATCAATAAAAATGCAAATGCGGTGACATAACTTATCAGCGCATCATTATTAAAACTGAAGCCTAAAAAATCAACAGAATCATTTAGAACTTTTCCTTCATCGTTTTTGATAATGGTCAAAGCACCGTAATAAATTGGAAAAATTGCAGAGCTGATAACAAGCGGATATACCGAATTTGCCCAATCATAAAAAGCCCATGCGTGGATGAGCTTTTTATGACCTTTCGGAAGTTTTTTTATCTCGAAACCCAATTATTCAAATTTTGTAACGCCATATTTTTTGGCAATTTTTCTAGCTTCTGGTGCTAAATCCTGAAGATTTTTAATTCGCTCATCATTTGATGGATGTGTACTCAAAAATTGCGGTGGCGAATTGCCTCCTGAATTGGCTTTCATTCGTTTCCACAATTCTGCAGCTTCGTCTGGATTATAACCAGCAATCGCCATCAATTTTATACCAATTCGATCTGCTTCTGTTTCATGTTTCCTACTAAAAGGTAACATCACACCTATTTGCGAACCTATACCATAAGCTGTGGAAAATAGTTCCTGAGTTTGTTGATCTTCATTACCTAAGGCAATCGTACCAACTGCCCCAACAGTTTGCTGAATTTGAGATGCACTCATCCGCTGCTGTCCATGATTGGCTAAAGCATGCGCAACCTCGTGTCCCATAATAGCTGCTACACCAGCCTCATTTTCAGCAATGGGTAAAATCCCTGTATAAAAAGCAATTTTCCCACCCGGCATTGCCCAGGCATTTACTTGGTCATCGTCAATCAAGTTGAATTCCCACTTATAGTTATCCGTATAATTAGGATAGCCATTTTCTTGCAAATACCGTTCGGAAGCATTAGCAATTTTTTGACCAACACGCTTGATCATCATTGCGTCATCGGTATCTGTTACAACTTTACTTTCTTCTAAAACCTTATTGTATTGTTGAAAAGACATAGGTAAAATTTGAGAATTCGGCACTAAAGCTAACGTGCTTTTCCCAGTGAAAGGATTTTGGCCACAATTCATGAAAAAAAACACCAAAACAAAACTGGTATAAAGTTTGAACTTATTCATTGAAATCATTTTTATCAAGTATTTACAATACCAAATCTAATCATAAAATTGATTTTAAAAACTAATTGAAATGTGAAATTTGAATAAACATCAGTTGATTTAGTTTATTTTTAAATAATTATGATACAAGCTCTTCGTGTTGCTTGGTGC
>JBHEPM010000118.1:0-405 GCA_046260295.1 Psychroflexus sp. | reverse complement strand
CTTTTTTAAGTTTAATCTCTTGTAAATCAGAAGCACAACAAAGCAAAAAAGAAGATTTTAAAATTCAAAAAACCGAAGAAGAATGGAAAGCTGAACTCTCTTCTGAAGAATTTGAAGTTTTACGAAAATCAGCTACAGAACGGCCACATTCCAGTCCACTGAACAATATCACAGAATCTGGTATATTTGTTTGTGCTGCTTGTGGTAATGAATTATACAGAACCAAGCACAAATTTAAAAGTGGTACCGGTTGGCCAAGTTTCGACCGAGCCATCGAAGGTAGTTTAGCCGTGAGCTCAGATAGGAAATTGGGTTATGAAAGATCCGAAGCTCTTTGTGGCGATTGTGGTAGTCATTTGGGTCATATTTTCAACGACGGCCCAAAAGAAACCACCGGAAAAAGAC
>JBHEPM010000117.1:319-6259 GCA_046260295.1 Psychroflexus sp. | reverse complement strand
GACCGTAGAAGAGAAAAAGAATTTTTTACTGCGATTAAGCGACTTGGCTACCATCTATTCCAAAATACCGCAAGAAAAGGAGCTGATAGAACTCAAGTTCAGCGATTCAGAAAAACGTTTTTTCCACCTATTGGAAAATCTTGAAATCACCAAATTCCTTCAAACGACGTATCACATTTTAAAACGCAACGGAAAATACAAGTTAAAAGAAACCCATTGGTTTGAAATGCGTACCGATTTTGAAGGTGAACTTGCCCCACAAATCAATGAAGGCATCAAAAAAGCAAAATGGAAAAATTTTGAAAAATCCCAAAAAGCCTTGAATAAATCTTACGCCAATATCAAATTGCTTTTTCCTAAAGAATATTTAGTCAAGCACCCGAAAGACAGGGTATAAACGATGCGCCGCTTCATAATATTTGGAGTTTTTGTGAATCCAATCTAACTGTGCATACGAGTTTCTAGCAAATTCAGAATCTGTTTTTTGTTTCTTTTCAAATTCTGCTTTCAGGTCAGGATTTTCTTTCAAAATCTTTTTGGCTAAATCTTCAAAAACATAAGGTGAAAAGCCTTCTTTCTGTTGCAAAACACTATCAAAAAAATTCCAGTTGAAAAATGAATCTACAGCTTCAGGCTCCAAAGTTTCCAATAAATAACGAATTCCTTTTTGTTCAGTATGAACTATTATGTCGCCACTTCTAAATTGTCGCTGCATTTGCGTTTTAGAAACTTTGGTTTCACTATGTAAATAATGACCTTCGTAAGGCTCGTTTTTTGTTTTAAAATCTTCAATTTTGTAGGCTTCAACATCCATCAAAGTATCGTTGAATAAACGTGTGTAAGAAATGTCGTTCCATTTCAAAAGCTCGATGACTTTTTCCCATTGCTGAGGAATCACATAAGATTTAGGGATTTTGATAGAATCTGAAGCTTTAAACTGATTATAATATTTTACTTTTTTGTTGAAAGGTTTGTCTTCGTTGAATTTGATTCTCGGTAAATTTGTAACTTGGCTGGTCAATTTTTCAACTTCATAGCCAAGAAAATCTATTTTAGTAGTTGTTGTAGAATCTACTGAAAAATTAATTGGATAAAATTCAGCTTCAGCAAGTTCATCAAAACGATTTTGACGTAATTTCTGAATTTCTTCTCGGTGTTTTTCTGAAATTTCTACAATGCTTTTCAACATGCTCAAGGTGCCTTCAACTCTTTTTTTATAAGGTTTTAGCATGTGTGTTTCTATCATCAAACCCAAAGAATTCCACAAACTTGTATAGCCAGTTGAATAGCGTGGCGAATCGTTGAATTGCGTGAATCCATCTTCAGGCGATTTGTTGAAAACATTCACATAAGGTGTAATTTTCCAAGATTTATTTGCCAAATCTTGTTCTATTTCTGGACGAAAAGTTTGAATCAAAAATTCACCTAAATTTCCACCTAATTTGTCGTGTTGCGTAAATAAATGCGTCAGCGTGTATTGATAATCTGCGCCATTACTGACGTGTGTGTCCACAAAAACATCAGGATTGATGTCGTGATAAATTTCAGAAAAAGCTTTACTGTTTTTAGAATCAGATTTGATAAAATCTCGATTCAAATCCAAATTTTTAGCATTGCCGCGAAATCCGTATTCCGCTGGGCCTTTTTGGTTGGTTCTTGAATGTGAATTTCGGTTCAGTGCACCGCCAACATTGTAAATCGGGATGGCGTAAATTTCAACATTGTCAGGGATTTTATAGTCGCCTTTTGCCAAAGCCCGAAATAACAGCATCGACGCATCAATTCCGTCAGGTTCACCGGGATGAATGCCGTTATTAATAAGAATTTTTAAAGGCGAATCACCACTGTTTTCATTTGAAAATTTCACTAGTTTTAGGGCTTTGCCAACATCAGTTTTGTAATATTCTTGAAAAGAAATACTGCTGAATTCTTCATCAAGTTTTTCATAAAACTGAATCACTTCATCGTAAGTTGAGGTTGAATATCCGTTGGATTTTTCAAAAGCTGTTTTCAAAGTGAATTCTTTGTCGTCAGTTGCATTGGTTTCACTTTCTTTCGTCTCATTTTGACAGCTGAACAAGATTAAACAAAAAGTGAATAAAAGGCTATATTTCCACATTTATATTTTTATTAGGTTGATTTAAAATCATATTATTTTACTTTGCGCCACTAAATTAAAGTTTTGAAACATCTCTACCTGTTTTTTTTCGTATTTTCTTCAATTCTTTATAGTCAAAGTCAAAATGACACGACGGATTTAAAAGAAATCGTCATCAAAACCGACTCGGAACTCCAAAAAGATTTCCAGTCAGATGCTAATGTTTCCCAGCTGAATCGTCAAGATATTTTGCGTGGCGACCAAAGTATTATCACGCCAATTCTGAATCAAATTCCGGGCGTTTATATGCAGCAAGGCGGGCTGAATACCAACAAGATTAATATTCGTGGCATCGGTGCGCGTTCGCAATACGAAACCAATCGGCTAAAATTGTATTACGACAATATTCCGCTAACCACAGCCAACGGCACGTCAACTCTGGATGATATCGATTTGACCAATATTTCAAATGTAAAAGTCATCAAAGGACCGCAAGCAACGGAATTTGGTGCTGGATTAGGTGGCGTAATTCAGTTGAAATCGAATTTACCAAAACAGAACACATTAAATTCTGGATTGATTTTTGGGAGCTCAGATTATTTGAAACAAAATTACAGTTTGAGTCAATCTACTGAAAAAAAGCAAGTTTTTTTATCATACAATAATTTGAGTTCTGGCGGTTTCAGAGAAAATAGCGAATACCAACGCGAATCTTATTTTTTGAATTCAAAATGGAAACTTTCTGAAGATTCTGATATTCAATTTTTAGGACAATTTACTTCCATGAAAGCTTTTATTCCAAGTTCATTAAGTCGGTCAGATTTAGAAAATAATCCAGAATCTGCTGCTTTTACTTGGGCGCAAGCCAAAGGTTACGAATCTTATGATCGTGGCACTTTTGGATTGAATTGGTCTCAGCACTACAACGAATTTTACACGCAAAACACCTCGGTTTTTCTGAATTTCAGAGATGCTTATGAACCTCGACCTTTTGATATTTTGGAAGACAAAACGATTGGTTTCGGAATCAGACATGTTGGTGGCGTTCAGTTTTCTCTATTTGAAAAAGACGCAGAATTGAAAGTTGGTGGCGAGTTTATGAAAGATGATTACAAGATTTCGCTTTTTGAAAATTTATATGAACAAAATAATGGAGAAGGCAGTTTGCAAGGCGAAAAAATTTCAGATTTGAAACAAAACAGACAATATTTGGAATTATTTTCTACCCTAAAAGTTGAACTCAATGAACGGTGGAATTTTAAGTTTGGTTTGGCAACCAACAAAACCAAATATGAAATTTCAGACCGTTTCTCAACTGGAGAAAATGCTCAAAATGGTAATTATGACTACGATCGGGTGTGGTTGCCAAATTTTGTAAGTCAGTACAGATTTAACGAAAATCAAAAAATTTCAGCATCAGTAAGTCGCGGTTTTTCTGTGCCAACACTGGAGCAAAGTCTAACGGAAGAAGGCGTTTTCAATACAAATTTGAAACCCGAAAAAGCTTGGAATTATGAAGTTGGCTATCAATCCAAATGGTTTGAAAATCGCCTTTTGGCAGAAGTCAACGCTTACTATATGAATGTAGAAAATCTGCTGGTTGCCAGACGAGTGGCAGAAGATCGATTTGTTGGCATCAATGCAGGTTCAACATCTCATCCTGGCATTGAATTTTCATTTAAATCGAATTTAGATTTGATGAAAAATATCCAAATTCAGCCACATTTTTCTGGAAATTTTAATTTTTATGAATTCGATACTTTTGTCGATGGTGAAAACGATTTCAATGGCAATGATTTAACCGGAGTGCCGAATCGCCAACTGAATTTTGGTTTGGATGCGGTGTTTTTTGATAATTTGTATTTGTTTTTTCAAACCAATGCCGTTTCGGAAATTCCGGTGAACGACGCCAATACTGAATTCACTGAAGCTTATGCATTTTCAAACTTAAAACTGGATTATAGATTTTTAATTTTAAATCAATTTCAAGCTGTTTTAAGTGCTGGCGTAAATAATATCTTCAATGAAAAATACGCCGCAAGTATTGTGACCAATGCCGTTGGATTTGGTGGAAGCGAACCGCGATATTTTTATCCTGGACAAGGTCGAAATTTCTTTGGCGGTTTTAGGTTAAGTTATAATTTTTAAAAATTTCAGTGCTTATTAGCTCGAACTGCATTTGGGACTAAACTTGTGTAATCGCCGTTATTTCTGATGACATCACGGACAATAGAGGAGGAGATGTAGCTTTTTCCGCTAGAAGTTAATAAAAACACAGTTTCTATTTTTTTCAATTTCCGATTGGTGTGCGCAATGGCTTTTTCGAATTCAAAATCGGCGGGATTACGCAAACCACGCAAGATAAAATTTGCCTTTTTGGCTTTGCAATAATCAACCGTTAAACCTTGGTAAGTGTCGACTATTATTTTTGGTTGGTTTTCAAAAGTTTTTTCTAAAAACTGCTTGCGTTCTTCTAAAGTGAACATATATTTTTTGTCCGCATTGACACCGATGGCAAGAATAATTTCATCAAAAAGCGTCAAACCGCGCATGATAATATCGTAATGACCGATGGTAACAGGGTCGAAAGAACCAGGAAAAACAGCACGTTTCATAAAAATAATTTTGTGTAAGTTAATTAAAGTGAATCAAGTTTCAAAATCCAAGTCTTTTGTTGAATTATTTGAAATTTATTTTTCAGTGATTTTGATTTTCTAAAGCGACTTCTACCGCATGTCCGAAAAGTGCTTCCAGTGAAATTCCAGCAACTTTGGCTTGTTGTGGCAAAATGCTAGCTTCAGTCAAACCAGGACAGGCGTTGCATTCTACAAAATGTGGTTCGCCATTGTGAAAAATAAATTCAGACCGTGTTAAACCTTTTAATTTCAGTAATTTGAAAATATGTTCTGCGATATTTTGAACTTCTTGTCGTTGTTCTTCAGAAATTCTAGCGGGCGTAATTTCTTGAGATTTGCCCAAATATTTGGCTTCAAAATCGAAAAATTCATTTTCAGAGACGATTTCTGTCACTGGTAAAGCTTTGATTTCACCATCGATATTGATGACGCCGACACTGACTTCTGTGCCATCCAGAAAAGATTCTATAATCACTTCGTGGTCTTCCTTAAAAGAATGCTCCAGTGCTGGTAAAATATCTTTTTCGTGTTTCACTTTGGAAATTCCGTAACTACTGCCGGCACGGTTGGCTTTGACAAAACACGGCAAACCTACTTTTTCGACGATGGCTTTAGGATTGACTTCATCGCCTTTGTTGACAAAATAATTTTGGGCTGTCTTGATGTCGTAAGCTTTCAAAACCGAAATGCAATCGCGTTTGTTGAAAGTAAGTGCGGCTTGATAATAATCGCTGGCGGTTTGTGGAATGCCCATGGTTTCTAAATAGGCTTGAAACAAGCCGTCTTCACCGGGCGAGCCGTGAATGGTGTTGAAAACACAGTCGAAATGAATCAATTCATCATTGATTTTGACAGAAAAATCGGACTTATCAATAGGATAAGTTTTGTCGTCGTCGGTTTTGACAAACCATCGGTTTTTCATGATATTGGCACGAAAGACGCGATAATTTGTTTTGGATAAATGTCGATATACGACTTCACCGCTTTTCAGGGAAATTTCGGCTTCACTGGAATATCCGCCCATGGCGACAGCAATATTTTTTTTCATGTCAAAATTTTGTTCAAAGATAAATGAAGATTTTCAGTTGGCTGTTTTCAATATAGAAAAACTGAATTCTTTGGAAATTCAATTTGATTCTATAAACAACTTTGCCATAAATTATCCGCTGGCAAATCGGCTTCAAAAGTGATGTTTTCCTTTAATAC
>JBHEPM010000117.1:0-309 GCA_046260295.1 Psychroflexus sp. | reverse complement strand
TACTGGGTGTTTTAAAGTTAAAGATTTGGCGTGCAAATGAATGCTGGCATCTTTGTTACTGCGGTCGAAACCGTATTTCAAATCACCTTTAATCGGACAGCCAATCGCTGCTAGTTGACTTCGGATTTGGTGGTGGCGTCCGGTTTCCAATTTAATTTCTAATAGGAAATAATTGTCTAAATTTTTGATGATTTTGTAATTCAGGATGGCTTTTTTGGAATCTTCAACCGGTTTTATATGTGCGTAAGATTTGTTTTGCTTCGGATTTCGTTTTAAATAATGAATCAGTTTAGCGGAAGAGCTTTCGGG
>JBHEPM010000116.1:5865-6311 GCA_046260295.1 Psychroflexus sp. | reverse complement strand
CACCATTAATCATTTGGGCGTATTCACCAATTGTCAATCCGTGAACTATTGGAATTTCATGCATTCCGACAAAACTTTGGTGTTTTTTTTCTAAAATCGGACCGTCGATATAATGACCGTTTGGGTTTGGTCGGTCAAAAACGAGCAATTCTACATTATTTTCAGCACAAGCTTCCATAGTATAATGAAGGGTAGAAATATAGGTGTAAAATCGAGCGCCAACATCTTGAATATCAAAAATAATCAAATCAATATCGAGCAATTGTTCTGGTTTTGGCTTTTTGTTGTTGCCATACAGCGAAACAATCGGCAAGTTCGTTTTGGTGTCAATGCCATCTTTTACAATTTCTCCGGCATCAGCTTTGCCGCGAAAACCGTGTTCCGGTGCAAAAACTTTTTTGATATTCACATTTCTAGTCAACAAGGAATCGACCAAATGAATATGA
>JBHEPM010000116.1:0-5855 GCA_046260295.1 Psychroflexus sp. | reverse complement strand
CTGTATTTTTGAGCCAATTATAAATCATTGTTGGGTTGAATTTCGAATTTTTTGTTTCCAAACGACTTGTTGCTAAAAGCGACCATAAAAGTAGTATATCTGCGCCAATAATTAAAATCGCGATTGCTGCCATCGCAATTGGTATTGTGATGATGTTGATTGCATTTGGCACAGGTTTGGGATTGCAAGAAAAAATCCGTGATAAAATTGCTGCTTTCAATGGTCATATTATCATCAATAATTTTTCAAACGACCAATCGAATATCACGTTTGAGCCAGTAACCAAAAATCAAGATTTTTATCCTGAATTTGAATCCATTCCTGAAATCAATCACGTTCAAACCGTTGCTACAAAATACGGAATCATCAGAACAGAAACTGATTTTGAAGGCATTGTGGTCAAAGGTGTTGGCGAAGATTACCGCTGGGATTTTCTTGAAGAATTTTTAGTTGATGGTAAATTACCTAAATTCAAAGAGAAAATTAGCCAAGAAGTTTTGATTTCAAGTTATCTAGCAAATCGATTAGATTTTGAAGTAGGAGAGAAGCTGGTGGTTTATTTTATGCGTGAAGATCAAGATAAATTACCTCGTTCAGTGGGATTGACGATTTCAGGAATTTTCGATTCCGGTTTTCAGGAATTTGACAAAACTTACATCATTACAGATTTGAAACAAATTCAGCGGTTGAACAATTGGGAAAGTCATGAAGTTGGTCAATTTGAAATGTTTGTAGAAGATTTTACGCAAATTGAAAGCGTTGGTTTCAAAGTTTATGAAAACATCGGTTCATTTCTGAACGCGAGTACAATTATCGAAAAATATCCTTCAATTTTTGAATGGTTAAAAATGTTCGATTTTAATATTGCGTTGATTATTGGCATCATGATTTTAGTCGCCGGCATTAATATGATTACGGCTTTGTTGGTTTTAATTTTAGAACGCACCCAAATGATTGGGATTTTAAAAGCTTTGGGCGCCACAGATTGGTCAGTTCGAAAAATTTTCTTGTACAATGCCGGTTTTTTGATATTCAAAGGTTTGTTTTGGGGCAATGTAATAGGACTTGGCATTCTATTGATTCAGAAATATTTTGAAATCATTCCGCTGAATCCAGAAACCTACTATGTCACCACTGCGCCAATATATTTGGACTGGACTTATATTGTTTTTGTAAACGTTGGAACTTTAATTTTGTGCGTGTTGATGCTTTTGATTCCGTCAGTAATTATCACAAAAATTTCACCTGTTAAAGCTATTAAATTCGAATAAAACTAAATTCAAACCTAATAATTCCTAAGTTAAGTTGAATCATTAACTTTTTTTTATAAATTTGAACCTAAAATAAAAATTAAGCAATGATTAAAAATTCAATAAAATTTGTTTTTGTATTTGGTCTGTTATTAAATTTCTTATCATGTAGTAATGAACCACTTGAAGGTGAATTTCCTGAAAATGTAAACCCTGATAATCCGACAAACCCAGGAACACCAACAGAACCTGGTGAAGGTTCCACAGGTGATTACTGGCCAACAGCTATCGATAATATTTGGTATTATGAAACTGAAAATGCTGATGGCAGTATAAATGAAAATGATTACCAAATTTTAAGCGAAACCTCTGTAGATGGTTTGCCAGCATATGAACTTGACGAGTTTTTTGTAGCTTCTCAGCTTGAATCGGCTGGAGCTGCTGGCGAAGTTACAGGTTACCTGATCAAGAATGAGGGGAATTATATTTTTTACAACCCTGGTTTTGAAATGGTTGAAGAGGGAGCTGAATTAAGCTTAAGTGAGTTTAGTTATGTTTTCATGAAAGATTATTTAGAAGAAGGAGAGAGTTTTACTGAATCTTTTGTATTCAACTTTACTTCTAGTTTTGATGGTGGTGGAGAGATTGGAGGTTTTGAACCTATAGAAATTGAAATAGAAGCCGATTTAGTAATTACCATAGTGGAAAGAGATTTTGAAATGACTATTAATGAAGAAACATATCAAAATGTTATTCATCTTATGATTGAATCAACTTCTACAGATTCCGAATTTGGGGAATCTTTCACGTATACAACTGAAGTGTATTTTGCAGAAGACATAGGACCGATTAAGATTTTAGATGAGAATGAAACTGAAGGCTTCGACTCTGAGATTATCTCTTACGAATTGAATTAAATAAAAGTAAATTTCTAATAAAAAACCGCTTTTATAGCGGTTTTTTTAGTTTATAAGAAACTGAGTAAGATTTGAAATTTACTTTTTTATATTTGCGCAACTAAAATCAAAATATGGATTACGCTGAAAATATTATCGAAACTATTGGCAATACGCCTTTGGTTAAAATGAATAAAATCGTCGAAGATATCGATGCTTTAGTTTTGGCAAAATATGAAACTTTCAATCCAGGCAATTCTGTAAAAGACAGAATGGCGGTGCAAATGATTGAAGATGCTGAAGCTGATGGACGTTTGAAACCTGGCGGAACAATCATTGAAGGCACTTCGGGAAATACAGGAATGGGTTTGGCTTTGGTTGCAATAGTAAAAGGTTACAAAGTGATTTGTGTATTGAGCGATAAACAAAGTAAAGAAAAAATGGATATTCTGAAAGCTGTTGGCTGTGAAGTTCATGTTTGTCCAACAGATGTTGCGCCAGATGACCCACGTTCATATTATTCGACTTCGGCAAGATTGGCTGAAGAAACACCAAATTCTTGGTATGTGAATCAATACGATAATCCGTCTAATTGTAAAGCGCATTTCAAATCTACTGGACCAGAAATCTGGGAACAAACTGATGGAAAAGTGACGCATTTTGTAGTTGGCGTTGGTACTGGTGGAACGATTTCTGGCGTAGGAAGTTATTTGAAAATGAAAAATCCAAATGTAAAAATTTGGGGAATTGATACTTATGGTTCGGTATTCAAAAAATACCACGAAACTGGCGAATTTGACGAAAAAGAAATCTATCCTTACGTTACTGAAGGCATTGGTGAAGATATTTTGCCGCTGAATGTGCGTTTTGAAGTTATTGATGGTTTTACGAAAGTCACTGATAAAGATGCTGCAATTTATACACAAAAACTAGCCAAAGAAGAAGGTATGTTTTTAGGAAATTCAGCTGGAGCCGCAGTAAAAGGTCTTTTGCAATTGAAAGAACATTTCAAAAAAGATGATGTGGTTGTGGTTTTATTTCACGATCACGGCAGTCGATATGTTGGTAAAATGTATAACGATGATTGGATGCGTGAGAAAGGCTACATTGATTAAAAATAACATATAATATTTTTTTACAAAGCTCTTGAGAAATCAGGAGCTTTTTTGTTGAACTTAATTTCCATCTGGTCTTGCCACTAGCCCTGATTGAAGCTGAAAGCCCGTAAAGTTTGAGCTTAGCAAAACACAAGCACCAAAGCGACCAGAGGAAGCTATTGGTGTGTTGATGTTTTTGCTTAGTGAAAACTGCGGACTTGACGCGGAAAGCAGGTTCTCGGCTCCTAATTATTTTAGTTTTTTTGAAAGTTCTAAAATTCTGAAGTGAAGTGGAACTTGATACTTTTATATTTTTGTTGTGTCATTTGCAAAGAAAATGCAGAATCTGCCAAAAATACAAGTTGGTTTTGCTTATCTCTGGCTAAGAATTTGGATTTTACTCTTTTGAATTCTTGAAATTCTTCGCTTTTTTCGTTTTCTGGTTCTACCCAACAAGCTTTGTGTACATTGATGTTTTCGTAAGAACATTTAGCGCCGTATTCGTGTTCTAGTCTATACTGAATCACTTCATATTGTAGCGCGCCAACCGTACCAATAATTTTTCGATTGTTCATTTCTAGCGTAAATAACTGCGCAACACCTTCGTCCATAAGCTGTTCAATTCCTTTATTGATTTGCTTGGACTTCATCGGGTCAGCGTTGTTAATGTATCGAAAATGTTCGGGTGAAAAGTTTGGAATTCCTTTATAATTTAGGACTTCGCCTTCGGTTAAAGTGTCTCCAATTTTGAAATTTCCGGTGTCGTGCAGTCCAACAATGTCACCGGGAAACATCTCATCTACAATTTCCTTACGTTCAGCAAAAAAAGCATTTGGGCTTGAAAATTTCAATTTTTTATTTTGCCTGACATGCAAATAGGGTTTGTTTCTTTCAAATTTTCCTGAAACAATTTTTATAAAGGCCAAACGGTCGCGATGACGAGGATCCATATTGGCGTGAATTTTAAAGACAAATCCTGTGAATTTATCTTCTTCTGGTTTTATTTCTCTAATATCGCTATCTTTTGGTCGTGGTGGCGGAGCAATATTTATGAAACAATCTAAAAGTTCACGGACGCCAAAATTATTTAAAGCTGAACCAAAAAATACAGGTTGAAGTTGGCCTTTTTGATAAAGTTCTTTATCGAATTCTGGATAAACGCCTTGCGCAAGTTCCAATTCTTCTCTCAGGGTTTCAGCTGAGGTTTCACCAATTAAATCATCGATTTCAGAGGTTGAAAGGTCGCTTACTTCAATAGTTTCTTCAATATCTTTTTTGGGATCGCCTGTGAAAAGATTCACATTTTGTTCCCAAATATTGTAGATGCCTTTAAAATCGTAGCCCATTCCTATTGGAAAACTTAGTGGTGTAACTTGTAAACTGAGTTTTTGTTCAATTTCATCCAGCAATTCGAAGGCGTCTTTTCCTTCACGATCCATTTTGTTGATAAAAACAATCATGGGAATGTTGCGCATTCTGCAAACTTTCACAAGTTTTTCAGTTTGCTCTTCAACCCCTTTTGCTACGTCAATTACAACAATCACACTGTCCACAGCAGTTAAGGTTCTGAAGGTGTCTTCAGCAAAATCCTTGTGACCAGGCGTATCTAAAATGTTTATCTTTAAGTTTTTGTATTCAAACCCAAGCACAGAAGTGGCTACGGAAATACCACGTTGTCGTTCGATTTCCATAAAGTCACTCGTTGCAGTTTTTTTGATTTTATTGGACTTTACAGCGCCTGCTTCTTGAATAGCGCCACCAAAAAGTAACAATTTCTCTGTGAGTGTAGTTTTTCCGGCATCGGGATGAGAAACAATGCCAAAAGTTCGTCGTCTATTTATTTCCTTATTAAATTTCATGGCGACAAATTTAGTTTATTATTAAATTTTATCAATTGAAATCGGTAATATTTTATAAATCAGATTTCTTAAATTTCATAATTAATAACGAATTGAACAATATATTTCGTGATGTGTTAATTTTAGTATAAACATCTAAGGTTTTGTTAATTATAATTATATTTGTTGCAACTAACTAATGGAAATCTAGAATTAATGAAGCTACACGGTACAGTTTTTGTTCTGATGTTTTTTGCATCCAGTATAATATATACTTCATTCGGTCAAAGTGACAATATTTTCGTACCGAATCCTTTCCAAAATTTACTTGCACAATTTAATGATCCAGGTATCGTAACTGGTAAAGTTTATTATGATGTTAATGACAATGGAATTCAAGATCCTGGTGAACCTGGCATAGAAGGGGTTAAGATAACAGTCACAAACATCGATAATCCTTTAAACAAGATTTGTTAAATGATTATTTAATTAACGAATTTGAAATAAATGAAGGTAGTAGTACTTATTTTAATCTATCAATTAATGAAAATGAAACAATTGATCTTGGAATTACAGGTGCAACATTTACTACAGACGTTGAGGGTCACTTATATGAGGATATCAATGGGAATGGAATTCAAGATTCAGGTGAACCAGATTTGTCTGATGTCCCTGTTGCAATTACAGATTTTCAAGGAAATACCCAAACGGTAAATACTGGAGCTGATGGCAATTGGGTAGCTAATGTTATTTATGGTGAAATAACGGTTGATA
>JBHEPM010000115.1:0-6319 GCA_046260295.1 Psychroflexus sp. | reverse complement strand
TTCCGTTTCGGCTACGCCTTCACTTCACCGCAAGGGATGGAAGATTGCCATCAACAATGTTGTGAAATTGGACAAATAACTTTAAATTTTTACTTATGATTAAACAGAAATTAACAAACGTCTCGTATTTATTTTTGATAAGTTTACTTTTACTATCTCTATGGAGTTGTGAAGAGGAAGATTTTGAAAAAGATGATTTTGAAAATTCGGAGTACAACAATTCAAATTATGAAATTAAACAAATTAGTTTTACAGAACTTGAGTCGAATTTGGAGGAAACAAACTTTAAAAAACTTTCAAAGACAATAATTAAGAATTATGAACCTATCAATATACAAAAATCTGACATAGGGAATAATGTTATACTTATTAGCGATTTAAGAAATGGTTCTAAGACATATACTTTCCCAGTTAGTACTACTGATGGAAAGGTGACTAATGGTGTTTTAAGAATAATTTCCAACACATATTTGCTTTTAGAGATAGAGTATGATGTATTAAGAAAAGATTTTTTTGAAAGCAGTTTGGAGACTTTTGCTAGAAACTCAAAGCATAAAGTAATTAAAGTTGGATTTGCAGATAATATAGAAGTACCTAAATGTGGAGGACAAATAGGTTGCGGTCCAACTTATACTTATGAGGAAGATTGTGATTATTATGGTGATAATGAATTAGTAGGTGTCCCAGCAGGAGCAAATGTTGATTGGCAGGACTGTCAACAAGTATGGGTTGTAACAAATTATACTTGTAGCTATGTGCCTATTTTAGAAGATTGCAGTGATGGCGGAGGCGGAGGAACTGAAAACCCTTCTGATCCAGGAACAGGAGGCGGAGATGGTGATGGAGGTGAAGAAATAGTAATTCCTGAGGAAGATGGAATCTCAACAATACCAATGATTAGTTTACCAGAGCAGACATTTCTAAATAACGTTGATGCTGAAAAGTGGTCAAATTTAACAGATAATCAAAAATCAGAAATTTTAACATTTTTAAATGAAAATGTAGATGGAAGTTATTATTCAGAGGAAGCCTTAGCATTTGCAAATGTAGTTATAGATGAATCGAATGAAGAAGATAATGAAATTGAAGCGGATTTCGAAGAAATGATTATTTTGAAACCAGATTTTATTAATAAATAATGAAAAAGTAAAAACGATTTATGATAAACTTAAAAATTTATCAGGAACAATTTTCTCTGATATATTATCTGATTCTTTTGAGGGGTCTAAAACTTCAAAAATAATATTTGATGTTGATAATCTTGATAATTATCCTGTAAGCATTGGATCAGATGCATATACTTTTGCCAATTATAGTGAATCTGAATTAAGTGCCCCTCCTTATAAAAGATTTTATAGAATTGTATTAGATTCAGATTTTATACAAAACTCTTCAGATATGTATATTGCATTTGCTTTAATACATGAAAGTATACATGCTGAGATATTTGAAAGAAGTATAGAATCAGGCTTATTAATTTCAATAAATGGATATGGCGGGTATGCGTTTTCTAATTTCCCTAATCCCTCAAATTCAACAGGGTATGAGATATTTAATTTACTTATGCAATATTATCAATCTTTAGGAGACGGTGAAGATGAATGGACTCATGAAGCATTCAATGTATTGGATTTTTGCCAAGAAATAAAACAAAATCTAATTGAGATTAATAATTGGCTTGACGGTGATAACTCATTTGAGCAGTATATAATTAATGAGGGAACATTCTCGAGTTTAGAAGAATTTTACGAGTATTTTTCTTGGGCTGGTTTACAGGCCACTCAAGAATATCAAAACTTAAGTCCAGCAGAACAATCAAAAGTTCAATATGCTATACAATTAATTAATAATTTTTAAAAACTTACATATGAGATTTTTTCTAATATTAATATTTTTTTCAATTTCTGTTTTTTCTCAAACTAAAAAAAACGCTGAGATCATCTATATACTAGATGAAGGCGGTTTTGTAAATACAGATTTACAAAACCGCCTTCATTACTTAATTAATATTGATCGAGAAGGAAGCGAATTTGATTCTGATGGTTATAAATTTACAGTTCCAAATCAATTAGATTTTGAAAATTTTTTAAAATTTAAAGAAATAAGAAAAAAAGTAAATTTAGATACCATATCATTTTATGAGGTATCTGAATTAAAAAAAATGGATACCTGTGATCTTCATGACTTTTTTAGTAGAATCACAATGAGGAGAAGGCAAATTTATGCTATTATTAAAGAAAAAAACACTTATTATACTTTTCCCATTAATTATAAAGGAACTCAAAAGAACCTAAATATGCTCAGACAAAAATTTTAAAAAATGTCATGAGTAATATTCGTTGAACAATTAATAAGCAGTTAATATTAGAAATGTTTATTTTGCTAAGAGTTGATCTAAAAAAAAATAACTATTGTGAATTTTAATAATAAAAATTAATTTTGAAAGGCATAATGTTGAAAATACAGTCTACAACACTGTGTATACGCAATAGCGGAGTTTCTGACTGAAACGAAAAGTTTGAGATTATTTGCTAACTTTGAGACTGAATTTAAAAGTTTTTGAATTTTTGCGCGCTACTGCGCATACACGAAACCGTTTAAATTGTATTGTATTCTCGTCACAGATAAATCTAATTTTAATGTATAATTATGTAGATACAGCAACGTTATCTAAGCATATAATTTTATCTTTGGTTTGTAAATTTTTTCAATATGAAATTCAATTTTTTAGCATATTTCAGTTTTATATGTTGTCTGGCAACAACAACGATGGCGCAACAATCTGAAGTCAATAAGGACGTTTTGGGAAGCTATCAAACAGCGATTCAACTTTATGAGCAGAATCAGTTTGCGGCGGCGCAGACTAAATTTGAAAGCATTTCAGATGAAGTCGAAAGTCAACAATTGCAATCCAATCTAGAATATTTTATCGCCGATTGTGCCATAAAACTTGGGCAATCCAACGCTGACCAATTGATGGAAAATTTTGTATCGAATTATCCT
This sequence comes from Psychroflexus sp., assembly GCA_046260295.1. GTDB lineage: Bacteria > Bacteroidota > Bacteroidia > Flavobacteriales > Flavobacteriaceae > Psychroflexus. The sequence continues at coordinate 3,316 of JBHEPM010000115.1, read as the reverse complement.
TCAAGTAACAAAACTAACAAAGCATTTCTGAATGTGGCCAATTTTTATTTTGATAATAACAATTATAACGATGCCAATAAATGGTTCAAGCGAGTCAATACTGCGAATTTAGGTCGTGATGAAATTCAGAAATATCATTTCAATTATGCGTATACTTTATTTCAAAATAAGAATTACGACCAAGCCGAAAAATTTTTCAATCGTGTTCGGGATGACAAAGAATACGGTGCGCAAGCCAAATATTACATCGGTTTCATTGCTTATGAACAAGATGAATACGAGTCTGCCACAGAACTTTTTGAAGATGCACAAAGAGAAGGCGTGAAGGACAACATTTCATATTTCCAAAGTGATATGAATTTCAAACTTGGAAATTTCCAAAAAGCCATCGATTTGGGCTTGAAGCAATTGCCAAAATCCAATATTCGTGAAAAATCACAATTGAATAAAATTATAGGTGAAAGTTATTTTAACCTAGAAAATTATGTAAAAGCCATAGAATATTTAAAAGAATACCGTGGCGACCGAGGCAAGTGGAACAACACTGATTATTACCAAATGGGTTACGCTTATTATGAAACGGGAGATTACCAAAAGGCGATTGAAGAATTTTCAAAAATTATTGACGGAAAAAATTTTGTTGCTCAAAATGCCTATTATCACTTGGCAAAAGCTTATTTAAGAACCGATAAAAAAACGCAGGCACTCAATGCGTTTAAGAATGTTACTGAAATGGGTTTTGATGAAGAGTTGAAAGAAGACGCTTTTTTGAATTATGCCAAATTGAGTTACGAAATCGGGAACAATTACCAAAGTGTGCCAGAAGTTTTGCAATCGTTTTTGGACGCTTATCCAGATTCTGATGAAGCTGGAAACATCAGCAATTTGCTTGTCGATTCCTATATTACGTCCAAAAATTACGAAAAAGCAATCTCGATGTTGGAAAATAGTCGCGAGTATGAAAACAAAGTGGCGTTTCAGAAAGTGACCTATTATTACGCCATAGAATTATTTAAAGAAAACGAATACAAAACCGCCAAAGACTACTTTAACAAGTCATTATCACAGCGACTTGAAGCGGAATTTACCGCAAAAGCCACCTTTTGGAAAGCCGAAACCGATTATATTTTGGGCAATTACGAAGAAGCTTTAATCGGTTACAAAGAATTTGATGGCATGAGTAAAGCCAAAACTTTAGACGAATATTCTTCAATAGATTACAACATTGCGTATTCGTATTTCAAAACTAAAAATTACGCTCAAGCTAAAACCTATTTTGAAAGCTTTTCAAAATCAGAGCGTCCATCTCAAACTTTGTACGATGCTTATGTTAGGTTAGGCGATTCTCATTTTGCGCTAGGCGACTATTGGCCAGCGATGGAAGCTTATAACGAAGCCATCAATATGAAAGATTATAATAGCGATTATGCGTTTTTCCAAAAAGCTTACAGTTATGGTTTTGTAGATCGAAACCAAAAGAAAATTGAAAATATGAATGCGTTTTTAAATAAATATCCAAATTCTATCTATCGCGATGATGCTTTATATGAACTCGGAAATACTTACGCTTCAGAAGATCAAGATGATAAAGCCATACAAAGTTACCAGACGATTATTTCAGATTTTGAAAACAGCGTTTATTATACGAAAGCTTTATCAAAACAATCTTTGATTTACTACAACAACGAAAATTACGACAAAGCTTTAAGTCAATTCAAAAATCTAGTCGCTAAATATCCGAATTCACAAGAATCTCTACAAGCTATTCAAACTGTGCGATTGATTTATATCGATTTAGGAAAAACAGATGAATATGCCGAGTGGGTGAGAGGACTTGATTTTGTAGAAGTTGCCGATTCTGATATTGAAGAAGCGACTTATGAAGCTGCGGAAAATAAATTTTTGGATAACGAAACAGACAAAGCCATCAAAGGTTTTGAAAAATATTTAGATGAATTTCCAAATGGAAAACACAGTTTGAATGCGAATTTCTATTTGGCGCAATTGTATTATAATAACGACCAAAAATCAGCCTCTGTCCCACATTATGAAAATGTTGTAGACCGATCTTCAAGTGAATTCACCGAAGAATCTTTACGTCGATTGTCTCAGATTTATTTATCAGAAAGCGAATATGATAAAGCAATCAATGTTCTGCAAAGACTAGAAAATGAAGCCAGTTTTTCAGAAAACGTACTTTTTGCGCAGAACAATTTAATGAAAGCGTATTATGAAACTGAAGCTTATCAAAAAGCCATCAATTATGCTGAAGATATTTTGAAAAAAGACAACATCGATGATGAAGTAATCAGCGATGCCAAAATTTTTATTGCTAGAGCTTCACTTGAAGTTGGCGATGAAGACCGCGCTGCTTCAGCTTATCGAGAAGTTTTAGAAACGGCTAACGGCAAACTAAAAGCAGAAGCTTTATATTATGACGCGTACTTCAAAAACAAAGCAGAAGAACATGAAGCTTCTAATGAAGTAGTGCAAGAAATAACTAAAAATTATTCGCGATATAGAGAGTTTAGCGTAAAATCCTTAATCATTATGGCTAAAAATTTCCATGCTTTAGACGATGCTTACTCAACGACATATACTTTAGAAAGTGTAATCAAAAACTTCAAAAATTTCCCAGAAATCACCGAAGAAGCTGAAATTTTGCTAAAAGACATCAAAGCTAAAGCGGCAGAAACTAATGCTTCTGTAGAAGTTGAAGAAAAAACTAAAACTGAAAATTCAGATGAAACAAACGAAAGTTCAGACGATTAAATAAATCAACAATTCATCTAAATACTAATTCCAGCCGGTAGTAAATCCTTGTATTTTAATCGATTTCTTCTGAAGAATTTTGCGATTTCAGGAGAAGTTGGCATGACTTTAAATCTTGTGTCCATGAAACTATCTAAGATTTTGATGAGAAATTGATCTTGAATTTCAGTATCTATAAACTTTTCAGGTAAATTCAGTTTGGTTAGGAATATTTTTCGCTCTTGTTCAGCAAATTCAACAATCAGTTTTTCGCCATCAATTTCAGCTTCAAAGTGTCTTTGGAATTCATTTTTACTTATTTCAAAATCAATACTATTCATCATCATTTATTTTATAAGACCATTTCAATTCGAAAAGTAAAAAATCATTTTACATTTTAAAAACAATTCCTAAAACTTTTAGTGAATTGCAAAGGTAATCAATATATTTAAATCTTATTTTTGCAATAAAATAGGATAAGTGTCAGATTCAAATTATCTTTTAAAAGTATATTTAATGCCCGGAATGGCGGCAAATCCTAGGATTTTTGAACATATCGTTCTTC
>JBHEPM010000114.1:6114-6465 GCA_046260295.1 Psychroflexus sp. | reverse complement strand
ATTCTATATCCAGTGCAATTCTTTGTGGAAATTTCTGAACAATTTTTTGTTTATTCTTATCATCTATTTGATCAAAAGTTTCATTGAAATGTGACATTGAATATGCTTTTCTTTGTTCATCTATAACAGATCTCACAAATGAATAAAGTTCTATAAAATCATTATAAGTTATTGTTGTTCCACCAGAAAAAACAACAGCAGATTGCTTGTTTTTGAAATTTCTAGGGTAGGTTTTCTTGAAAGTTGCTCTACTATTCAGATTATCCAAATTTAAAACTTCAACTTCAATATTGAACTCGCCATTTTTAAGTTTTTCAACGTCTATACCCGACGGCGGCGGCGGTGGAATTG
>JBHEPM010000114.1:461-6104 GCA_046260295.1 Psychroflexus sp. | reverse complement strand
ACAGGTAAACAGCCGAGCATGCTACTATTCCTGCAGTTTCAGTACGCAACCTATAGTTCCCCAGCGAAAGAGGAGTGAAATTATTATCTATGGCCCTTGATATTTCTGCGGGTGAAAAATCCCCTTCAGGACCAATTAGGATAGTAACTTTAGAAGCAGCTTCAACTTTATCTTTAAGCTGAAATCTTTGCATTCCCTCTTCGCAATGTGCTATAAATTTTTGCCCCGGAAAATCTTTTGTTAAGAATTCGTTCAAATTTTCAGCTTCATTCAATTTTGATTGCTCAATTGAATCTTGAACTTTTGATGCTAAATAACTTTCGTTTTCCAATCCAAAACTATTTAATCGATGAAAAAAACCTCGTTTTACAAAATTACTTTCTATTTTTGAAGATGGCGTTATACTGAAAAACACTTTTAAAAAACTTAATTGCTTTATTTCAGTAAATAATTTTGCAACATAGCTAAGTTCTACGTCTTGATTTATTTCAAAATTTATACCGATTACATTTAAAAGTTGAGGTGTATCATAGTATTTTTTGAAAATGTGATCAAATAATTCATTATCTAATTCACTTATTTTTATCAGATTGTCTTCAAGATAAATATCATTATTTTGATCAATTTTTATAGTGATAAACATTTGAGGGTTATCGTAGGTATCACTAAAATAATCTATTTTTGGAGTTTTAATATTGGTTTGGGCTAGAAAACTTGAAGTGACTAGCAAGAAAAATATGAATAATTTCACTTTCATAAATTCATGATTTATAGGGAATATTTAAATTCATTTTTGCAAAATAATAAAAAACATCAAGCCAATAAATTTTCTAACTTATTCTTCCATTTCATCCAATCGGGCATCACTTTGCTTTGAAGTTCGAAGAAAGCTTTGGTGTGGTCGTGGTGAATTAAGTGACATAATTCATGGACTATAACATATTCAATACAAGCTTTTGGCGCTTTAATTAACTCAGGATTTAGCAAAATTCTTCCTTTAGATGAACATGAACCCCAACGATATTTCATTGTTTTGATTTCTAATTTACTGGGCTGTACATTGTGTTTTTTGAATTTTTCAATCCATGGTATAGCAATTTCATAAAACCATTTATTTGCTTTTTGTCGATACCATTGATCAACAAGCGATTTTATTTCATCACGCTTATGGTCTGGTGAGTAGACTTCAATAAATCGACCTTCATATTTGACTTTTTGCTCATTTGCTCTGATCACTTTCAACTGATATTGTCTACCCAAATACAAAATACTCTCGCCTGAAACATATTTTCGTTCTGTAATTCTTGGTTCAAAGGAAAGAAAGTATTGTTTTTGACGTAAAATCCAAGGTGCTTTTTTTCTTATTTTGTGTTCAATTTTTTCAAAAACTGCATCTTCTGGGGCTTTTACTAATACAGATTTATCTGGTTTTACAGTAATACCAAGCGTTTTACGTTTAGCATACACCAATTCATAATCAATGGTTTCAGAACCAAAGTGAATCTCTTTCTTCATTAGGCGTATCGTCTTTTAGCAATTTCAACCATTCGCTCTGCAATCGAATCAATTTGTTCAAAACCAAGTTTTAAATCGTACTTGTCTCGAATCTCATCTATGATGTAATCACCAATTTCAAAAACCATTTTCTTTGGAATATCCACACTTTTTTCCCAATCTATTTTCTTTAAGTTAACTATGATTTCATCAGATTGTAGTGCTAAATTTTCTGCGATGGAAGTAAGACTTACATCATCACTTATCAATGCTTCAAATTCTTCCTTGGCAACACCATAAAATGCAGCTGCAACAGGTTTATTTTTAAGTTGTTCGGGGAGTTCAGAATCTTCATGCGACAATACTTTTTGCATGTAAGTTTTCATCTTTTCTAAGTATTCTTTGTCGTTTATCCGTTTTTGTAAATAGTCGTCAATAGTTTCTTTTATGAGTTGAGAAAAACGTTTATAGAAGGCAGGATCTTCATCCATTTTTTGTGTTATGTGTTTATCTGTTCGAGATGCAATTTTATCTGCTCTTGCTGCTTCACCAGTAGTTTTTTCTATTTCTGCATGGAATGCTTCTTTGTCAAAAATATTGACCAACTCATTCATTTGAATAATTTCATCAGCTGGAATATGGGTGTCGATTAATTTTTGGATTTGACCTTCATATTTACGATAGTCAATTTTATCTGAATATCTACCTGAAACCGCATTTTTCAACTTTATAAAAAACCTTAAATCACTTTTATAGGTTTGCATCAGTTTATCTTCTGTTTTCTTATGAAATTCTATGGATGATAAGGCTAGTTTTAATAATCTGGCGTAGGTTGATAAAGCTTCGTAAAATTTAATCCGAACGGCTTCATCTCTTAAATAAGATTGATAGGCTTCTATGTCTTTTTTGTTTTTGATGGTTTTAAAAACTTGCTTTAAATCACTATGCGCTTGGGGTAATTTTTCAATTTCTTTATTGATGTTGGTCAACGTACCTGATAAGTCCTCTTCATCAAAATCTTCAAAGTCTGAATAAGTTTCTAAGGCATTGTCTAATTCCTCAATGACGCCATAATAATCAATTATATGGCCATAATCCTTATCTTTTGCTACTCGGTTTACTCTTGCAATTGCCTGTAAAAGTGTATGACCAACCAATTTTCGCGTTAAATACAAAACCGTATTATTGGGTGCATCAAAACCCGTGAGCAGTTTATCCACTACAATAATAATTTCTGGATCTTCGCTATTTTTAAAAGCTGAAACTATATTGTTCTGATAAGCTTTAGCGTTGCCGTGTTGGTCTTTCATTTTTTGCCAAAACTGCTTGACTTCTTCTTGGTTTTTACCGTAAGCTGTTTCTTCACCTTCACGCTCATCGGGTGGAGAAATCACTAATTCTGAACTTACAATATCTATTTCATCAAGATATTTTTTGTAGCGAACTGCCGCTAATTTGTTTTGACAAACCAATTGACCTTTGAAACCTGTACCTTGAAAATTTGCTTTAAAATGTTTTGAAATATCCCAGGCAATGGCGTAAATTTTTTGGTCTGCAATATTGATTTGGTCTGCCCTGCTGAATTTCTTTTTTAAATCTGCTTTTTCATAATCGTTTAATGGTTCAGAAACCATGTTGAAAAAGTTGTCTATTGGTGAAGCATTGACATCTTGCATCACATGTCTTCCTTCATACAATAAGGGAACTACCGCTTTGTCTTTAACTGCTTGATCAACCGTGTAGGTATCAATTAAAGTGCCAAATTTACTTAAGGTACTTTTATCTTTTTTGAAAAGTGGCGTTCCTGTAAAAGCAATAAAACACGCATTTGGCAAAGCTTTTTGCATTTCTATATTAAACGTACCGTGTTGAGTTCGGTGACCTTCATCTACCAACACAAATATATTGTTGCTTTCTAAAGGTGGGTTGATTTTCTTTATCGCTGTTTCAAATTTGTTGATGATGGTAGTAATTACTGCATCAGCTTCATTCTTAAGTAGTTTTGCTAATTCTTTGCCTGAACTGGCGTTCGTTACTTCTTTACCACATTTATCAAAAGTTGAAGTGATTTGTCTATCCAAGTCAGTTCTATCGGTAACCAACACAATTTTTGGGTTTTTTATGCTTGAATGCATCGCTATGGCTTGTGCCAACATGACCATGGTTAAGGATTTTCCGCTTCCTTGGGTGTGCCAAACCACACCACCCAGCCTTTGTCGATTTTGAGAACTGGTAGGTTTTGTGATTTGCTTCATCGCTTTTTTGATTGCAAAAAATTGTTGGTACCGAGCTATTTTCTTTTCACCATTATCAAACAAAACAAAGTTGAAACTCAAATCTAGTAAGCGTTCAGGGCGACATAAATTATGTAAGTATTTATCTTGAACTGTTGGTTGTACTTCTTCGAGTTCTAATTCATCAAAGAATTTTCTTACGTAATAATATCGATATGAAAACAAAGCTTTTTTATTGTCATCAGAAAGCTTTTTATTTTTTAAAGCATGTAGTTCGTTTTCATGATTTTCTTCTTCCTTTTTACTGCCAAATTTTTCTTCCCATTTTGCCCAGAATTTCTCTGGTGTTCCTGTAGTAGCATAACTCCCTTCGTTGCCACTAATAGCCATGATCAATTGGGCATACATGTACAATTGCCGAATGCCATCGTCTTTTTGGTTGCGTAAGTTTTGAGAAACCGCTTCTTTTAGTGCCTCTTTTTTGTCAGGTCGTTTACATTCAACAATTACCATCGGAATGCCATTGACAAACAAAATGATATCTGGACGTTGATGTTCATTTAAACCAGAACGTAATACTGAAAATTCTTCGGTAACATGAAAAACATTATTGTGTATGTTTTTCCAATCGATAAAATTGATGTCAAAGGTTTTTATGTTTCCTCCAACATTCTGCTCAACCGAAAACCCCAAAGTGAACAATTCATATATTTTTTGAGATGTTGCCTGATAGCCATCAACCAAAGCCACATTTTTTATGGCTAAAACGGCTTGCTCGATATTTCCATCGGTAAAATCAACTTCTTCATGGCTAGAAACCTTTGCTGTATTGATGCGTTTGAGTTGTTTTTTTAATACGTCTTCAAGCAATACGTTGGCTGTTTTGTTTCCCCTAGCTTCCAAAGCTTGATTTGGATTTAGGTATTCATAGCCCATGTTGATGAGGAGTTGCAAAGCAGGAATCTGGGAGCTGTGATCTTCTTTAAAGGATGGGGTTTGCATGTTAATTGAGTTGATCTATTGAATTTTAAATATAGTGATTTTTACAATCTTATCAAAAAAAGTAAAGAATACGCTTTAAAATCATTTGATAATAAAAAATGTATATTTGACGTATTTTGATAATACCCGAAATATACTGTCTTAACTATTATTTTTGTTTTAGATTGTATCACTATTAAAAAATCAAGTTTAATGCTCGGAACATTTGTAATAAGAAAAACTTAAAAATAAACCCCTAGGTTGATTATATGGAAATAATTGATACATTTGCAATTGTAAATGAGAGTTTATATTCAGTTCATTACGAAAGTGAACCTACACACGAGTTTGAAAAGTATTTTGATTTATGGAACGACCCAATTTATCTAAGAGAGTTTTTTGAAGAACACTTAGATGACTTAAAAGCTGGTTTTTGGAACGGTGTTACCATAGAAGAAGCCATAATTAGAACAAGAAACGAAGCAAAACCCCTTGAAAAGAAAATAAAGCAACTTGCAGAATATGGAAAAGTTGACCCAAATGAAACGTTATCTAATTTTTTTGAACCCTTATCTAAAGGAAAAATAGAAGAATTTGAAAAAGATAAGGCGAAAGGTTTACCAAGAAAAAGTTGGTTAAGAATTTATGCTATAAGAATAGATATAAATCTCTTTGTGGTTTGCGGCGGTGCTATTAAACTTACCAAAACAATGAATACCAGAGCACATCTTCTTAAAGAGCTTGAAAAGCTTGAATTCACCAGAAATTATTTGATGGATGACGAGAGTGATAATTTAGAGTTTATGGAATTAACTTAAGTAGAAACTATGAGTATCGAAAACATAAAAAATAAACTGAAAACAAATTCAAAACAAGATAAGTCTTGGATTGAAAGTGCTAAATATCGTGAGATAAATGAAGCTTGGCTAGACCT
>JBHEPM010000114.1:0-451 GCA_046260295.1 Psychroflexus sp. | reverse complement strand
CTGATAAATCTCCTAAAACCCAAAAGGAGCTTGCTTCCAAAATGAACTGTGCTCCACAATATGTAAACAAATTGCTAAAGGGAACTGAAAACCTGCAATTGGAAACAATTACTAAATTAGAATCCATTTTAAATATTAGTCTAATTCAAGTACCTGAATTTGAGACTAGTTTTAAGCTGAATTCAATTTCATCTAAAACCATGGTAAAATCTACTAAAGATGTTTATCAAGAAAGTAATACTTCAAGCTACAGCTCTCTTAAGGAAAGTTTCTTTAACGCTGATGAATACGAAAGTCATTTAAAACCTGTTGCCTAATGTCTAATAACCAAAGTATTGGATTTTCTTTAAAAAAGATCACCACAGACCAATTTGCGATAATTGAATCGGCTTATTCCAAAAATGAAGAAGTGGATGTTAAGGTTGGTTTCAAGTTTGGAGCTGATCAAGAC
>JBHEPM010000113.1:0-6482 GCA_046260295.1 Psychroflexus sp. | reverse complement strand
TATCACAAATAGACGCAACCAGCTCTGTAATTTCGTCGTATTCTTTCTCTGGAAGCGTGTCTAAAATATTAACAGATTTTAGCGCAGCTAGCCTATTTTTTTCTTCAGTTGGTAGAGGTTCTGATCTCATTAAATTGGATTATCTAAAATAATTCTAAATCTTATGTAATTTGTGCAATATACGAAAATTTAAAAGAAATTTATGAAGAATCAGAAAGTCTCGAAAGCACCAAGACCAAAGAGGGCAAAATCATATTTTACGGGATCATTTGGATCCAGAATTCTCAAATTTTCATCCAATTCTTTGACCGCTTTGGCATCGTTTTGAGTTCTTATAAGCAAACCGAGTGCGCGTGCTATTTTTCCAGAATGCACATCTAGCGGACAAGATAAAGTTGCTGGTGAAATTTGTTTCCAAATGCCAAAATCTACGCCATTTTGGTCTTGACGAACCATCCAGCGTAAAAACATATTGAGGCGTTTTGCCGCTGAATTTTTCAACGGATCGCTGACGTGTTTTTCAGTGCTTTTTTGATGTGGCAATTCAAAAAATATGTTTTTGAACTGATGAATTGCTGGTTGCATGGAAGTTTCAGTTTGGTATTTTTCAAAAATGGCTGATAACCCACCATGTTTTGTATAAATATTTTTCAAAGATTTGATAAAGTATTTCAAATCTTCTGTATTGAAAGTTCTGTGAACAAATCCATTGCAAGATTCCAGATCTTTCGCTTTGTGATTCAGAATGAAATCGTGTGGTGAATGTTGTAAAATTTTTATGAGTTTTTGACCGTTTTTCAGAATGCTTTTTCGGTTTCCCCACGCAATTGTTGCGATTAGAAATCCGATGATTTCAATGTCTTCGTCTTTAGAAAATTGATGTGGAATAGAAATTGGATCAGTTTCTATAAACTTAAATTGATTGTACAATTCAACTTTTTCGTCTAAAAATGATTTCAATTCATCAAGTTTCATTTTAGATAAATTTGCCATCTTTCATTTCAAGTTTTCTGTCCGCCATGTCTGCCAAATCTTCATTATGCGTGACGATGACAAAAGTTTGGTCGAATTCATCTCTTAATTTGAAAAACAAATTGTGTAACTTTTCAGCTGATACAGAATCTAAATTTCCAGAAGGTTCGTCTGCAAAAATCACCGCTGGGTTATTTACCAAGGCGCGCGCTACCGCAACGCGCTGTTGTTCGCCACCACTCAATTGGTTGGGTTTGTGTTCAGCTCTGTGCGAAAGTTCCAAAAAACCCAAGAGTTCTTTGGCGCGTTTTTCTGCCACTTTGGTCGGAGTTTTGTTGATAAATGCTGGAATGCAGATATTTTCTAAAGCTGTAAATTCTGGTAATAATTGATGAAACTGAAAAATAAATCCAATATTTTGGTTTCTGAATTTTGCTAAACTTTTTTTCTTGAGTTCATTGATTTTAGTGCCGTTGATTTCAATTAAAGCGTCTTTGTTTTTATCGGCTTTTTCCAATGTGCCCAAAATTTGCAATAAAGTAGTTTTGCCCACGCCCGAAGGGCCGACGATGGAAATGATTTCCTTTTTTTTGATATGCAAATCGATTTGATCCAAAACTTTCAGATCATCGTAATGTTTGCTTATATTTTTGGCTTTTATCATTATACAGAATTAGATGTCAAAAGTCTGAATAAAAATTGAAATAGAAAAAAGGGGAGTTGGCAATAATTTTAATATTGAAGTCTTTAAAATTGACTAATAGAAATTCAAGAATCTAATAAAAATCATTATTTTTGATAATTGCCGGTAAATTTCAATAAAAATGGATGCAGCTGCTCAAATAAAAAACGACTTGATTTCAAGAATTAAAGATTCTGAAGATTTAGAATTTTTAAAAGCGCTCCAAACATTATTTGACACCTCCACACAAAATTTGTATGAATTATCTCCAGAGCAAGAAGAGTCAATTTCAACTGGTAGAACACAAATAAAAAAAGCTGAATTTTCAAGCCATGAATCTTTAATTTTTGAAAAGAGAGAATGGCTGACCAAAAAATAGTTTGGTTAAATATAGCCAAGGCTGAGTTTAAAGCTATTCTTGAATTCTATTTTGAAGGCAACCAATCTGCTACTTACAGCTTAAAGTTAATTGATCAGACTGAGGATTTATTAAACACGTTATCTAAAAGTGAACTCATCGGGCGTTTGACATCAAACAATATGACAAAAAGCTAAATGTTTTATGAACTGTAATCTCTTACAACGCATTATAAAATAGTTCAGTGTTCAAACTTTAGATAGCTACTAATTTAAAGTTAAATGAATTTTATTTGTTTAATTAAAATGTAATTTTGTTGAACAAATTTAATTTATGTCAGAGAATAATTTATCACTAGCCACTTTTGCCAATGGATGTTTTTGGTGTACTGAAGCGGTTTTTCAAAGATTGGAGGGCGTTCATCAAGTAAAATCAGGATTTACCGGTGGAAAAATCAAAAATCCGCCATATCGAGAAGTTGTGATGGGCAGAACTGGTCATGCAGAAGCTATACAAATCAGTTATGATGAATCTGTTATTAGCTTTGAAGATTTGTTGTACGTGTTTTTTTCAACCCACGATCCAACAACTTTAAATCGACAAGCTTATGACGTGGGCGAACAATATAGAAGTGAAATTTTTTACCATAATGCAAAACAGAAATCTACAGCTGAACAAGTAATGAAAACCTTGAATTCAGCTGAATATTTCGATGGGAAAATTGTGACTAAATTGTCAGAAGCTTCCACATTTTACGTAGCCGAAGAAGAACATCAGGATTTTTATAATAATTTCACAGAAAACCGCTATTGTCAAGTAATTATTGAACCGAAACTTGCTACTCTAAGGGAAAAATTTAGTCATAAACTTAAATCTTAATACGAAGATGTCTTATAAAATACTAGAAGAATACACGCAGCCTTTGGTGGATGATATCAAAGAAAATTATGCATCGATTATAAAAAGTTTAGGAGAAAACCCTGAAAGAAATGGTATTGTAAAAACTCCTGAACGCGCAGCAAAAGCCATGCAATTTCTGACACAAGGTTATGAAATGGATGCAGAACAAATTTTGCTCAGCGCCATGTTTGAAGAAGATTATGAAGACATGGTTTTGATTAAGGATATTGAACTATATTCGCTTTGTGAACATCACATGTTGCCGTTTTTTGGAAAAGTTCATGTGGCTTATATTCCTAATGGAAAAATTGTTGGTTTGAGTAAAATACCGCGAGTTGTGGATGTTTTCGCCAGAAGACTGCAAGTGCAAGAACGTTTGACACATGATATTTTGGAAAGTATTAATAATACCTTGCAACCCAAAGGTGTTGCAGTAGTCATAGAAGCGCAACATATGTGCATGATGATGCGCGGTGTACAAAAACAAAATTCTGCAACCACAACTTCTGGTTTCAGAGGCCAATTTCAAGAAATTGAAACCAGAAATGAGTTTTTAAAATTAATTGGATAATTTCCTATAAATTTTAAATATATTAGATTCAATTTTTTGTTTTGGAAATCCAGCAGATTCAAAAAAACATTAAAAAAAGACTACTCTTTTCAAAAATAAAGAGTAGTCTTTTTAGTTCATTAAACTAGTCTTTTTTAAAAATTTTCTTTTTGATTTTTGAAAGATATTAATCAAACTTTCTATTATACTATAAGTCTGTGTTCAATTCTTCAATTTCGCATAAATATTTATAAATCATTTATTTTAAAGTACTTCATGATTGAAATCGAGTTCAGTTCAGAAATGTCGAAAAAATAAAAAGAAATTTTTTGATTCATATTCTTGTTTTCAATGTGAATTTAGAAACCCAATCTCATGAATTTGCCAAAGATTGCCAAGTGATTGATATCCGAAAAATCAAGATAAGCCAAGATATAAAAGGGTTTTGCAAAATAGTGGGTTTAAAATTGAGTCTGGAAATTAAACAAAAGAACTTATTTGTGTTCTGATAGAATGAAGCACAGCAATTGTGTTTTGGATCCTCAAAAAATATCGGAATAAATGACTTCGTTCACTTAGTGAATTCGAAGTGCACTTGCACTAACCCATAATATTATTTAGCTTTAACGAAAAATACAAATTCAATTTATGCCTGAAACTATTAAAACACAAGACATCAATTCAGCAGTTTGGAAAGCCTGCGACACTTTTCGTGGCGTAATTGATCCTGCGCAATATAAAGATTACATTTTAGTCATGCTTTTTTTAAAATATGTTTCAGATGTGTATTCATATAAACATAACACCTATTTAAAAAAATACGATGGAAACAAAACTAGAGCAGAACGTGCTATGGCTCATGAACGTTTTAATGTGCCTGAAAATGCGCACTTCGATTTTTTATACGAAATGCGAAACGAATCTAATCTTGGTGAATTAATCGACATTGCCTTAGCTGATTTAGAAGAATTCAATCGAGAAAAATTGACTTCTAAAGATGGTGCAGGAATTTTCAGGAACATCAGTTTCAATAGCAATAATCTTGGCGATAAAAAACAAAAAAACAGCCGACTTAAAAACCTACTTCAAGATTTTAATGAACTGGATTTAAATCCTGCACACCTAGAAGACAAAGATATTATTGGCGATGCGTATGAATATCTGATTGCCAATTTTGCAAGCGATGCAGGTAAAAAAGCAGGCGAATTTTATACACCTGCTGAAGTTTCTACGCTATTGGCTAAATTAACTAAATCTAAATCTGGTGCTCGTATTTACGATCCAACCTGCGGTTCAGCATCTTTATTGATTAAAGCAGCGAAGGAAGTAGACAGTAGCAATTTTTCATTATACGGACAAGAAGCCAACGGTAGTACGTGGGCTTTGGCGGTAATGAACATGTTTTTACATGGTTTTGACAATGCTTCTATTCGTTGGGGCGACACTTTAAGAAACCCGAAACATACTGAGGGCGACCAACTCATGAAGTTTGATACCGTAGTGGCTAATCCACCGTTTTCGTTGGATAAATGGGGCGCAGATGAACTGAACGAAGACCGCTTCAACCGATTTTACCGTGGTTTGCCACCCAAAAGTAAAGGCGATTGGGCTTTTATTTCGCACATGATAGAAAGTGCTTACGAAGAAACGGGCAAAGTGGGTGTTATTGCTCCCCATGGTGTTTTATTTCGTGGCAGTGCCGAAGGACGAATTCGCAAACAAGTGATTGAAGATAATTTACTCGATGCCGTTATCGGTTTGCCTGCCAATTTGTTTTTTGGAACAGGAATTCCAGCAGCGATTTTAATTTTCAATAAAGGCAAAAAACAAAATAATGAAACTTTATTTATTGATGCTAGTCAAGAATTTGAAAGTGGTAAAAACCAAAACAAACTCAAAACTGAACATATACTAAGTATTGTAAAAACTTATGATGATTTTTTAGGTGGAAAGTTGAGTCAAGGTGTGGCTGAAGAAAAATTTAGTTATGTTGCTACTTACAGAGAGTTGGAAGAAAATGAATTTAACTTAAACATCCCTCGTTATGTAGATACGTTTGAAGAAGAAGAACCTGTGGATATGCCAGCGGTAAAACAAGAAATCGACAGCATCAAAAAAGAATTGGAAAGTGTAGAAGATAAAATGAAGCAGTATTTAGAAAAATTAGATTTATAAATTATTATCATGTATATAGAGTTTGAACCCCAAACCATCAACCGAAGTGTGGTGATGATTATCCCAAAACCAAAATTTTACGAATGGGAAAAACTTGTTTTTCCAGATTCTGCTACCACTGCCGATAGAAGTGAATTTAGTTCGTATTTGATTGAAGATGAAATTTTCCCCGATGAACCCAAGCAAGCTTTAAAAAATCACTGGCGCTATATTTTTGAAGATGAACTTTTTGGCATTTGTACCGATGAAAAGGAATGGCCAAAAAACCGAAGCTGGAAAAGCTTTACAGAGCATTTTGAAGTGAAGTTTAGTACCTTGGTTTTTGATTTATTAAATGAACCTATTCTAAAAGAAGATTAATTTGAATACCTACTTGGTCTTTTTTATAAATTCAATTGAATGACAAATCATAACAAACACAAGTCCACCACAACGGCACCAAAACCAAACTTTAAACACACCGAACTGGGATGGATTCCTAAGGATTGGGAAGTGAAGAAAATTGAAGAATTTTTTGATTTCAAAAATGGCTTAAATAAAGGAAAAGAATTTTTCGGAAAAGGGACACCTATAATTAACTATATGGATGTTTCTAAAAAAACTTTTTTGAATAACAAAAACATAGAGGGTAAAGTTGAATTATCTGAAAATGAAATTAAAAGGTTCAATGTGAAAAAAGGTGATATTTTTTTTACTCGTACATCTGAAACTATTGAGGAAATTGCTTATTCATCAGTTTTAGTTGAAAATATAGTAGATGGGGTTTTCAGTGGTTTTGTTTTAAGAGCAAGAAGAAATGAAAATGAAAAATTAGATATTGAATTTACTAAATATTGTTTTTCCAC
>JBHEPM010000112.1:0-6496 GCA_046260295.1 Psychroflexus sp. | reverse complement strand
GTGGTAGCATAGCGCGGCAGGAATTTACGTTTGTGCAAGTGGAGCCCGGACAAGGCCAATACGCGTGGATTGATTATAATGAAAATGGCATTCAGGAACTCAATGAATTTGAATTGGCACAGTTTCAAGACCAAGGCGAGTACGTAAGGATTCTTCTGCCTAATCAAGTTTTTGTAGGCGTCAATCAGAATCGATTTTCAGAACAATTGAGTATCAATTTAAGGTCATGGGATAGTGAAGAAGGTTTTAAGAAAATTCTCTCTCATTTTTTTAATCAAAGTGCTTTTAGCATAGACAGAAAACTGGCTCGTGATGGCGATGAGATACAAATTAACCCTTTTAGTTCTGGTGGAGCAGAGGAGTTGGCCTTGATTTCAAACTTTAGAAATACCTTGTTTTTTAATCGTGGGCGGCAACATTTTACCAATTCTTACACGTTTATTTCCAATACCAATAAAAACCTGTTGAGTACGGGGTTACAAGAAAATAGTTTACTGAGCCATCAATGGGACGTCTTGCATAAATTTGGGGAAAGTTGGTTGCTTAATACGAACTTGGCATATGCTGAAAATGAAAGCATTTCTGAAAATTTTATCAATCGAAATTTTAAATTAGCTTCTAATGAAGCCAAGCTGAAAATCACCTTTTTATTTTCAGACCAAAAGCGTTTTGATGCTTTTTATGAGTACAAAACCCAAGATAATCTCTCTGGAGTAGAAACGCTTACTCAACAAGCTTTAGGAACTTCTTTTACATTTATTAAGGGAAGCAAGTACAATATCAACGGCGAGTTTAGATACATCAAAAACGAGTTTGAGGGCAATAATTTTTCGCCTGTTGCCTTTCAAATGTTAGAAGGTCTTCAGCCTGATGACAATTTTACGTGGACGCTTTTCGCTCAGCGCAAAATCACGTCTTTTTTAGATTTAAATCTTAATTATTCTGGAAGAAAATCTGCAAATACCAAAACCATACACACTGGAAGTGTGCAGTTAAGAGCTTATTTTTAGAGTCATCCCTGGTTTCAAGGCCGTGTTGTTGAGGTTGTTGATTTTTTTTAAATCATTTACCGATAAGCCTTCAAATTGTTTAGAAATGCTCCATAAGGAGTCTCCAGGTTTCACGGTATAAGTTTTTTGGCTCATGGCTTTAGAGGATAATGTCTTTTTTTCGTATTTATCATCTTGCCGTGTTGGCGTTTGGACATAGTTCGCTTTTCTTGGATAGATGGTTAAGCGCTGGCCTACACTCAAACGATTATTTCGCATACCATTCCAACGTTTGATTTCGCTAACCCCAACGCCATACCGCTTCGCGATTCTACCTAAATAATCGCCAGATTTTACGCGGTAACGAATTTTATCGCTGACTTTGTAGTATTGAGGAAGTTCCTCTTGTGATGATGCAATATCCTTTTGGACGTAATTATAGATTTTATCTTCATTAGCAGCAAATAATCCTGCTGCTTTGTATGGTAATCTTATCGTGTAGGATTTATTTGACTCATAAGGTATGATTCCTAATTTGTAACTTGGGTTGAGAAACTCTAAAAATTCGATATCTGTTTGAGTAATTTCAGCCACTTGTTGCAATTTTATCAAGTCTTTGGTTTGAATGGTATCGGTTGCCAAATACTGCATTGGCTGAAGTCTGGGTTGAAAATTGTGTTCCTCTGCAAATTCAAATATGTACATCATCGCTAGAAAAGAAGGCACATAGCCTGCTGTCTCACGTGGAAGATAAGGCCTAAGAGCCCAATAATCTTTTTGGCCACCACTTCGCCTTATAGCTTTATTGACATTTCCAGGCCCTGAATTGTAGGCAGCCAAAGCTAAATTCCAATCCTCAAAAGTGGTGTACAAATGCTTGAGGTATTTTGCAGCAGCTTCAGTAGACCGTGTTGGGTCCATTCGCTCATCTACATAACTACTGACGTTTAAATCATACATCTTACCAGTAGAATACATAAATTGCCATAGTCCAGTTGCACCAACCCTAGATTTTGCTTTAGGATTTAAAGCAGATTCTACCAAGGCTAAATATTTCATTTCCAATGGAATATCATGTCGGTCAAATACTTCTTCAAAAAGTGGAAAATAATACTGACTCAGGCTCATCATGTTTTCAGTGATTTCTTTTTCTCGTTTTAAATAAAATCGAATCACTTTTTCTAAAGATGGATTATAAGAAACATCCAAAGGTGTTTTGGCGTTGATAAATTCTAAACGTTCTTTTAAGACCTGAGTATCCAGATGAATCTCGACTTCTGTAAAGTATTCTTCTTCGGTGTATAAACCTTGCTGATGCTCATAGTTATTTTGATTGGTCAATAGCTTTTGCCACGAGGAATCTATTTGAATACTTTTTTTGTAATCTTCAAAATACCACAGTAACGTATCAATTTTCAATTCTTTGATAAGCACCTTATCCAGTTTAGATTGGCTTAGTTCTGTTTTATTGTTAAACTGATTCTGAGCCATGATTGTTTGACTCGTTAAAATAAGAATACAAATAACAAATAAGCGGTAATGAACTTTCAAAATAAAATAAGGTTTAAATGGTTAACGCTAAGGTCTGAAATTTATTGAAGTAAAACCAAAATTCTGGATAATTTTATTTATAAAATGAAAGTAATCCTATAAACAAGAGTCTATCAACTCTCGCTTTTATAAACAAACATTTTATATTAAATATTTTCAACATGTTGTAAAAGTTGACACATGGCTTTGATTATAAAGAACTATTATTAAATATTGATTTTTTAATTTTTTTCGTACAACAAGTTGATTAAATAATTGTATCATAACTAGTTATTTAAATTAGAATATGATCGGCAATCGCTATGTACGAAGCTGTAATGAATCTTCTTGCGAAGGGGTTTGTTGCTGAAAAGAAACAAACTCCTGTGGCAATTTTGGTATATCTCAGTTTTGTATGGGTATTAAATTTAAATTTCAAAAACGTTTTTAAAATGTATTCTTATTTTCTCCATTCAAGAACTAAAAAACCAAGATTGCCACGGTTTTAGACTTGCTTTTGGCAAGTCTAAAACCTCCCTCCTTCGGCGGACAGGCGCAATGACGAACAAAAAAGACTTTGATTGAATTACTGTATCACAATTTGTTATTTAAATTGGAATACGATCTGGCCATTTAAGGACTACCCTCTCCCGACTACCCTCTCCCGACTACTCTCTACCAACTAATAGCTACCGACTACCGACTACAAACTAAATCATCCATTAATCGCCACAACTTCATTGACTTTCTGAGGCAGCATGTCTTTAAGCAGTGTTTCAATACCGTTTTTAAGTGTCATGGTTGAGGATGGGCAACCGCTGCAGGCACCTTGTAAGATAACGTGAACTGCCTGGCTTTCTTCATCATAAGATTGAAAAACAATATTTCCACCATCACTTGCCACAGCGGGCTTGACATATTCTTCTAAAATATCGGCTATCTCTTTGGAAATTCCTTTCAAATTCCCAGTTGTCGTTTGATTTGCCTGTTGGGAAGTTGAATTTGGTTGAGATTTTTCTGTATTAGAACTTTTAACTACTTCTGCATTATTTTGGAGATATTCTCTTATGAATTCTCTCAATTCCATAGTGATGTCGTCCCATTCCGCCATATCGTATTTTTGTATAGAAATAAAATTATCATCAATATAAATTTCTTTTACAAAAGGGAAATGAAATAGTTTTTGTGCCAATTCAACATCGGTTGTATCGTCAATATTTTTAAATTCTAAAGCCTGAAGCACTAATTTTTTGTTTGCCACAAATTTCATAACTTGAGGATTTGGCGTGTTCTCGGCGTAAATTGTTACTGGTATTTTCTTTTTGGCATCAACTTTATTTTGAACAACAGCTTGACCAGTATTGAGGTAATTTTCAATTTGCTTAGCGACTTCGTTTTGAACATCTTCCCACTCTACAATATTATATTTTTGGATGGCTACAAAATTTTGAGCGATGTATACCGTTTTAACAAATGGCAGGTGAAAGAGTTGTTGAGCTAAAGGTGAGTCTTTGGCGTCTTCAATATTGTTAAACTCAAAGCTATTGTGCTGAACAATAAAGTCTTCAGTTTCAAATTTCAGGATGCTTTCATCAGAAGTTTTAACAGTTTTTATTTTGGTCATCATGGGATTTTGAATTTAATTTGAAGTTCGTAAGTAAGATTTAACGATTCCTTTATATTTACAAGCGAAAATAATATTTATGAAATACATATACACTTTATTTATTATTAGTTTAAGTTATATGAGTATTTCTGCACAGGATATTTTAATGCAGGATGGTACTTTTAACCAATGCAGTGGGACGTTTTTTGATTCTGGTGGTCCAACAGGGGAATATGCAAACGGTGAAACATTCACTATAACGATATGTCCAGACGGACCTGATCTGCAAACGGTTTTGGAATTTACAGCCTTTGAGTTGGCTAATGATGCTGAAGATCAAATTACGATTTACGATGCAGATAGTGCAGACCCTGCTTTTGAAATAGGCTCTTTTTTAGGAACCTTAGCAGGAAATCCAGAACTCAATTTTATTGCAGCCTCAAATGCTAATCCAAGTGGTTGTTTAACTATAGCATTTACATCCAATACCTTTTTCCCAGCAGAAGGCTGGGAAGCCGCTATTTCTTGTCGTCCACCTTGCCAAACCATCACTCCTGAGATTGTTGATATATCTCCTGTTTGTGATGAAGATAATAACGGACAACAATTTGTGCCTGTCAATCAGCCGATAACTTTTGAAGGTGGTGCAACAACTTCAAGCGGCGTAACAAATGATTTGACCTACGAATGGGAATTTAATGGAACAACAGTTGCCGGTCAGTCTGCAGACTTTACATTTACTAATCCTGGAACGTCTAGTTTTAGTTTAACGGTGACTGACAGCTTTGGGTGTTCTGAAACGATAAGCTTTAATATTAATGTTGGGGATAACATCATTCTAGTGGATGATACTCAATTTACGCTAGATGAGCTAGTCAATGATGTTTTGATCAGTGGAACCTGTTCTATTGTTGAGAATGTTAGTTCTCCCAATAATGCATCTCTAAATGGTGAACCGTTTGAAAGCTACGCCTATTTTAACAATGCTTGTTCTACTTTTCCGTTTGATGAAGGAATTGTTATGGGTTCTGCAAATGTAGATAGAGTAATTGACGGGAATGGTGGAAGTGGTTCTAATGCTTGGCCAGGCGACCCTGATTTGGAAGCTTTAATTCAACAGCCGGGCAATACCAACAATGCAACGGTTATAGAATTTGATTTTACCCCTTTTGTTGATCAAATTCAATTTAATTACATTTTTTCATCTTATGAATATCCTAATTTTCGTTTGTCAATTTGCGGATACCTTTGCATTTATACTTAGCGGTCCAGGAATATCGAATACCAACGATTATGATCATGATGGAAACCCCGCAACTCCCGAATTAACTTTAGATTTAGGCGGTTTAAATATTGCTTTGGTACCAGGAACTACTACCCCTGTAAGTCCCGTGAATGTTCATAATAACCCTGGCTGTGGTGCAGGTACAATTGGTGAATTTGCTTTTCCTCAATTTTATGATGCTGCAAATAGTGAAGCTAACAACCCAGGTGATATTGATGTAACGGGACGAACGAGAATTTTAACTGCTGAAGCCGATGTTATTCCTGGTCAAGTTTACACTATAAAATTAGCTATCGCAGATAGAGGTGATACTATACTAGACTCCTTTGTTTTCTTAGAAGGTGGTAGTTTTGAGCTTGGAGCTAACGTAGGTAATGACCTTACCATAGAAGATGTTACCGCTGCTTGTGAAGGTGAAGTCAGAACACTCGAGGTCTTTGAAGGTATTGCACCTGCAGGATTTTCCTTTCAGTGGACAAAGGATGGTGTGCCCATCGCTGGCGAAACCGGTCCTACCCTAGATGTTACTGAAACCGGAGAATATTGTATTGAACTTCAAGCAGGCACAGATTGCGATGATACGGATTGTGTACAAGTTGAATATGTGCCCGTGTTTGATGAGACAGAAGATATCACTGAAAACCTAGATCTTCTAGTTTGCTTGCCTTTTAGTGATCCGGCTATCTTTGACTTAACACAAAATGATGATCCTATTCTTGATAACATCAAAAATACATTTTTAAATGATTTTCCTGATTTTCAAACAGAAACCCCAGGGGTTGAGCCTTATCAAGTCAACTATTATGAAACAGCTCAAGATGCTATAGACGGCACTAATCCTATTCCAAATCCCAACGGCTTTGAACCAACGCCTCAAAATTTTCCCTTTACTGTACATTATGCTGTTGAGGATAATATTGGACTGGAATGTTTAGGGACTGGAACTTTTGAATTGGATGTTACAACGCCAACTATTGGCACTTTAGAAGATTTGACCTCTTGTAGCGATACTGCTGGATCTGAAATCGCAACTTTTGATCTGACAGAAAATGACGTCAATGCTCTTAACGGTGAAGACTCAAATAA
>JBHEPM010000111.1:0-6653 GCA_046260295.1 Psychroflexus sp. | reverse complement strand
GTGTGGTGCCGATGCTTTACCAAGATATGGAACGCCCAGAAACACCTTTTTGGAATTACTTCTGCCAAATTTCAGATTCGACTACAAGTTATGGCTCGTATTCAGGTGCGGTACCGAATGAAAAAATTACTTGGGGGAAATTAGATATTGACACTCCAAAATTCATTATAGAAAGTGATGCCACGATTGTTGCGCCACTCATTTTTGCCTATTTATTAGAAATGTAATTTGAAAACACGAAAATCCTTGTATCTTTTTGAACGGCCAGGTTGTCATTCTTGTCAACGGAGATTTGGCTGGTTGTGCGTTTTCTATAATTGTAGATTACGATAAAATTTCGGATCAACATACTTATGATGATATTGCTGGCGATGTGAAATTTAAAAATCACGATGAAAATGGCGACATGCTTTATGGCATTGATATCATCATCAAAAAGAAATATCGAGGCTTGAAACTCGGTCGCCGTTTATACGATTACAGAAAAGAACTGACCGAACAACTCAATCTGAAAGGCATCGTTTTTGGCGGTCGTATTCCAAATTATCACAAATTTTCAGCAGAAATTAGTCCTAAGCAATACATTCAAAAAGTTCGTACAAAAGAAATCAATGACCCAGTTTTAAATTTTCAATTGGCTAATGATTTTCGGCCGGTAAGAATTTTATCTAATTATTTAGAAGGTGATTCAGATTCCAAAGAATATGGTGTTTTGATGCAATGGGACAATATTTACTATGTGAAACAGAATCCAAAACCCAGTGTCCAGAAAAGCGAAGTGCGTTTGGGCTTGGTTCAATGGCAAATGCGTTCTTACAGAAGTTTGGAAGAATTGCTGCATCAAGTTGAATATTTTGTGCAATCCTTGTCGGGTTACCGTTCAGATTTTGCACTTTTTCCGGAGTTTTTCAATGCGCCTTTAATGTCGAAATACAACCACCTGAGCGAACCTGATGCCATTCGCGAATTGGCTAAATACACAGAACCAATAAAACAAAAAATGGCTGAATTGTCCATTGCGTATAATATCAATATCATTTCTGGAAGTATGCCTGAAGTCATTGATCAAAAGCTATACAACGTGGGATATTTATGCAAACGCGATGGAGAAATAGAACGTTATGAAAAAATTCACGTCACCCCAGATGAAGCCAAAGTTTGGGGCATGCAACGCGGTAGTGAATTCAAAGTTTTCGATACAGATTGTGGTAAAATTGGAATTTTGATTTGCTACGACGTCGAGTTTCCAGAATTGTCCAGAATTTTAGCTAAAGAAGGCATGGATATTTTATTTGTTCCGTTTTTGACAGACACACAAAATGGATTTTCTAGAGTGAAACTTTGTGCGCAAGCCAGAGCAGTTGAAAACGAATGCTACGTGGCAATTGCTGGAAGTGTTGGGAACTTACCAAAAGTACACAATATGGATATTCAGTATGCACAATCTGCGGTATTCACGCCTTCGGATTTTGCTTTTCCAAGCGATGGCATCAAAGCCCAAACGACACCAAATACTGAAATGATTTTAATTGCAGATGTGGATTTGCTAGCATTACGCGAGCTTCATAATTTTGGTAGCGTCAAAAATTTAAAAGATATTAGGAATGATTTGTATTCGCTACAAAGAAAAAAATAAGTTTTACATTAAAAACCTTGAATCTTTAACAATTCGATAAAGGTTTAGACTTAAATCTGTAAATTTGATTCAATAAAATTTAAATGATGACAGATTTATTTCGAAATACAGGTATTCTAGCGTTTCTTTTATTATTGAATACATCATTTTCTGAACCTGAAACTTTAGTATATTGTGCGTTCGATGATGAAGCTTTTCAACAGAATTGTCATCCCGACCCAAATTTCACCTATTCCACAGATCCTGAATATTTAGATTCCTTTCCTGAAATTAAAATCAGAGTTCATTTTTGGGGAATTAATAAAGACGATGGCAGTAGCGAAAACAAGTTGACAGAAGAAAAAGTTTATGAATCTTTAAAATTACTGAATTCTGCTTTTAAAAGCACCAAAGTTTGTTTTGAACTCGATGGTTATGATCAGATTGATAATTCTGATTTGTATTGGGTAGATTACTATAAGTTTGGTAGAGAAATTAGGTCGAATAATTTTATCATTGAAAACGCTCTAAATATTTATATTCCCTATAAATTCACCAATAACAATGATAAATTGAGAGGAGGAAAAATGTCCAACAACCGAATGGCGGTCAATATGCTAAATTACAATACAGGCATTTTACCACATGAAGTCGGTCATATTTTCGGTCTGATGCATACGCATTCTGGATATACCTCGCAGCGCTGTGAACGTGTGACCAGAGATGAAAGCGATCCAAACTACAACGCCCATTGCGCTGGAGACAGAGTGACTGACACTAATGCTATGCCGAAGCTTTATGGTAATTTTCATAAAATAGATGAGGATTGCGAATATATCGGCGATGCTACCGATTGTGATGGTACGCCTTATACTTTAGAAAAAAGCGATATCAAAAACTACATGGCTTATACGCAACATTCTTGTCGAGCTGTATTCACTACTGGACAAAGTATTCGTGCGAGAGAATACATTGATAATCAAAAGTTTTTACAAAAACTTATCAAAGAATAAAAATTTAGAAAAAAGCCGAAAAACTACAGATGTTTTTCGGCTTTACAATTTATTTTCACTTGATTTTATTATTCTCTACCTAAATAAATCATGACAAAATATAGAAGCGTTGCCAATGAACCAATTGCAGCAACTACATAAGTCCTTGCGGCCCATTTTAAAGCATCTTCAGAACCTTTGTATTCTTCAGGTGTGACAATATTTCTGTCTTTTAGCCAAGCTAAAGCGCGATTACTCGCGTCATATTCTACAGGAAGTGTGATGAAACTGAATAAAGTTCCCAAACCAAACATGATGATTCCGGCGAGTAAAACCATTTGTCCAACACCAACAGAAACTAACATCATCAAGACCAATCCACCCATAATTACCCATTGACTCCATTGTGAAGCTACACTTACAATGGGAACAAGTTGGCTTCTCATTTCCAACCAAGAGTAAGCTTTGGCATGTTGTACAGCGTGACCAACTTCGTGAGCAGCAACCGCAGCTGCCGCCGCATTTCTCTGATTATACACACTTTCGCTCAAATTGATTGTCTTTTTTGTGGGATGATAATGGTCGGTAAGTTTCCCTGGCGTAGAAATGACTTTCACATCATGAATATGATGATCTTCCAACATTTTTTGGGCAATTTCCGCACCGGACATTCCATTTTGGAGATGTACTTTCGAGTATTTTTTAAACTTACTTTTGAGTCGGCTACTCACTAACCAACTGACTAATAAAATGGCACCGATTAATATATAATATCCAAACATTTTTTTATTTTTAAATTGTTTTTACTTTTTCAAATATATCAAAACATTAGCCAAAACTCACAGAACTGACATTTTTACCAAATAATTGTGCATTCTTGCTAAGATTAATGTTTTCAATAGAAATTTATTTCACAATATTCACAATTTTACCAGGAACCACAATGACTTTTTTGGGAACTTGACCTTCCAATTGTTTTTGTGTGCGTTCATCTGCCATCACGATTTTTTCAACGTCCTCTTTGGATAAATCCAATGACAAATCTAAAGTGAAGCGCATTTTTCCATTGAAAGAAATCGGGTAAGTTTTGGTATCTTCTTTTAAGAATTTTTCTTCAAAAACAGGATATTCTGCTGTAGAAATACTATCTGAATGTCCCATTTTCTCCCAAAGTTCTTCTGCGATGTGTGGCGCATAAGGTGAAATCAAAATCGCTAAAGGTTCCAAAACCTCTTTGGCATTACACTTTTGAGAAGCCAATTCATTGACGCAAATCATAAAAGTTGACACCGAAGTGTTGAAACTAAAATCTTCGATATCTTCAGTGACTTTTTTGATGGTTTTATGCAGTGTTTTTAAAGATTCTTTAGAGGCTTTTTCTTCTGAAACTGAAAATACTTCATCTTGGTGGTACAATTTCCAAAGTTTTTTCAAAAAGTTGAAAACACCAGATAAACCTGCGGTATTCCATGGCTTGGCTTGGTCGATTGGTCCTAAAAACATTTCGTACAAACGCAAACTATCCGCGCCATATTCGTCACAAATATCATCGGGATTGACGACATTGAATTTGGATTTTGACATTTTTTCGACTTCGCGAGAAACGATAAAAGCCCCATCCGGCTTCCCCAAAGGGGAAGAGTCTGCATCGTACAACTTCCCGTTGTCTAAAATGAATTTAGCGTCATTAAATTCTGGTCGCCATTCCTTAAAGCCTTCAATATCTAATTCGTTGGAGGTGTTGACTAGAGAAACATCGGTATGTTGCTTAACCAGAAGAGGTAAAATACCGTCAGTTAAATTAGCTATCTCTGGGAAACTTTCAAGAAAAAATTTACTCTCGATAAAACGTTTTGTGTCAAATAATGAGCTAGTTCCACCACCAGCTGTAGATGTACTTTTCAGAAAGTCATTAATAATTTTATTTGAAACAAAAATTTTATTATTAAATCGGTCTATGAAGTTTATTATTCTCTTGATTTCTGAATCAGAAAACTCTTTTACCTCACCAATTTTATTTGCTAAACCATCACTATAATCTGAGAAAGTTAACCTATAAACAAAAGCACTTTCGCCTAAAATCATGCCTTGATTGATGAGTTTTTTAAAAGGTTCATCAACATTAAGGTAATTGCGATCTTTTAAGAATTTTGTCCAAAATCTGGAATAGAGTAGGTGACCGGTGGCGTGTTCACTGCCGCCAAGATATAAATCTACATTTTGCCAATATCCCAAAGCTTCTTTGGAAGCAAAAGTGTCTTGGCGATTTTCAGTTTCCATATAGCGAAACATATACCAAGAACTGCCAGCCCATCCTGGCATGGTGTTTAGTTCTAATGGAAAGACGTTTTTATGATCGATTTCAGAATTAGAAACCACCTCGTTTTTTAAGGTGTTCCAAGCCCAATTTTTTGCTCTTCCTAGTGGTGGTGCACCATCTTCGGTCGGTAAATATTCGTCGATTTCAGGCAATTCTAATGGAAGGTGTTTTTCATCGATCATTTGTGGCATTCCGTTTTCATAATACACAGGAAAAGGTTCGCCCCAATAACGTTGTCTTGAGAATACGGCATCGCGAAGACGATAATTGATTTTGGCTTTGCCTGCACCAATTTCTTCTAAAGCATCAATGGCTTTGGCGATGGCATCTTTCACATTTAAGCCGTTTAGAAAATCAGAATTGGCAATCTTGGTTTGTGTTTTATCGGCATGAGCATTTTCAGAAATATCAATATTTTCAAACACATTTGGTATTGGAATGTTGAAATGTTTTGCGAAGTCATAATCTCGCTGATCACCACATGGAACTGCCATTACAGCGCCAGTTCCGTAACTCGCCAAAACATAATCGCCAATCCAAATCGGAATTGGTTTTTTGCTGAATGGATGTTCAGCATAGCTTCCTGAAAATACGCCAGTGATGTTTTTTACATCGGCCATTCGGTCGCGTTCACTGCGTTTTGCCGAAGTTTTAATATATGCTTCAACAGCAGTTTTTTGTTCGGGAGTTGTGATTTCTTTTACCAATTCGTGTTCGGGTGCCAAAGTCAAAAACGACACGCCAAAAATGGTGTCAGGTCGGGTTGTAAATGTTTCAATTAATAATTTTGAATTTTGAATTTTGAATTCAACTTGAGCGCCGACAGATTTTCCAATCCAATTGCGTTGAGATTCTTTTAAACTGTCTGTCCAATCGAGTTGTTCGAGACCGTTTAGCAAACGTTCCGCATAGGCTGAAATCCGCATGCTCCATTGTTTCATTTTTTTGCGAACCACAGGATGACCGCCCCGTTCTGAAACGCCGTTGACAATTTCGTCGTTGGCAAGTACAGTCCCTAAAGCTGGACACCAATTGACTTCAGTTTCAGCTAAATAAGTTAAGCGATATTTTAATAAAATTTCTTGTTGTTCTTTGTCAGAAAATGCTTTCCACATTCCCGCAGAAAATTCATTGATATTATCATCGCAAGCGGCATTAATTGTAGTATTTCCTTCTTTTTCAAAAACGGAAATCAATTCATCAATAGCACGTGCTTGTTGAGAATCTTTGCAATAATAGGAGTTGAATAATTGAATAAAAATCCATTGCGTCCATTTGTAATATTCGGGATTGCTGGTGCGGACTTCGCGATTCCAGTCGAATGAAAAACCGATTTTGTCGAGTTGCTCTCGGTAGCGTTTGATGTTGACTTCTGTAGTTTTGGCGGGATGTTGACCAGTTTGTATGGCGTATTGTTCGGCTGGCAAACCAAATGAATCATAACCTTGCGGATGCAAAACATTGAAACCTTTATGACGTTTGTATCTTGCATAAATATCGCTGGCAATATAGCCTAGTGGATGCCCAACATGCAAACCAGCGCCAGATGGATAAGGAAACATATCTAGTACGTAATACGGCGGTTTTGCTTCACCTTCAAAATCTGCTTTTTGCTTTGCTTTGAAGGTTTGATTTTCTGCCCATTTTTTCTGCCACTTGGATTCAATATCTTTAAAATTATATGCCATAACGCTATCTTGAAATTCAGTTTTGGCAAAAGTAATAT
>JBHEPM010000110.1:0-6695 GCA_046260295.1 Psychroflexus sp. | reverse complement strand
CAAGAATTGTGACTGAAGGTACAAATATGCCTGTCGAAACTTCAAGAAAATCTGGCACAACCAAAGAATTAGCCATGCTTGAAGAAGGAGATAGAAGAGTAGAAATATTAAGCTCAAACTCAAATTTGCTTATTCCGATGAATATCAAAGCTGAAGTAGTTGACCCCATAGACAGTAGAATCGTTTTTGAAGCTGCTCCATCTGAAGGCGCACCGATAGAAAGCTGGACTTTACTAGTTACCGATGAATATGGTCATACTCAAAATTATGGTCCTTATACAAGAGCGAAAGCAAGTATTTCTGGAAACGACATCTTAGGTGATAACACAAAAGGTAACTACAAAGTGGTGATGACTGCAAAAACAGAAGATGGCAGCACCATAACAGAAGAAAGCGACATCTCTCTTACTAAAACAGAATTGGCAAAAGAAGAAGCATTACGCTTTAGTGTCCTATTTGATTTTGATGAAGCGCAATCTGTAAATGCCTATGAAACATTTTTAAGAAACGTTGTTGTTCCTCTTGTAGAAGATAAGTCTACTGTTATAATTCACGGTCATACCGACACTATCGGTGAAGATGCTTATAATAAAACCTTGTCTGAGCAAAGAGCTAAAGACACAGAAAAAATCTTGAGAAGACTTCTTTCTAATAAAAAGAATATCAAATACCAAGTTTTTGGATTTGGCTCTAGTCAAAAAGAAGCTCCGTTTGACAACAAATTTCCTGAAGAGCGTTCTTATAACAGAACGGTCATCATTGATGTCATTCCAATGAAGTAAATACCCATTACTAAAAGTATTACAAGCCGTTTCTGAAATATCAGGAGCGGTTTTTTATTTATGTGAATTCAGGAAAAGCCTTTCTATTATCAAACAAAACAGCATAGAAGTACAAGATAAAGAAAGTAGTTCAATTGCAGAAAATAATTGAATTTGAATTTTAAACTGAATATTAATAGCACTTAAAAAGTCTATTCGATTCAAAATTCCAGATTTAAATTAGGCTTAAGCTTTAATCTTTTATATAGGTCGGTTGGAGGAGGCAGAGACAATTTAGATTTTTAGCATTAATGACATCCTTGGCAGTGCTTAAAACTAATAAATTGATTTAAAACTCGAAATCATCTAGCCTACTACACCATTATAGAAATATATGAAAAAACGACTACACAAATTTTCAAATTACCTACCCTTTTTCAGAAGTGAAAATGGAATTCACCGTGTTCACATCGAAAAAGTATTGCAATCTAACCGAAACCGTATGCTGTATATCTTGTTGAAATAAATTAGTGAAGGTGGTTTCAAAATTATTTTGCGCCTGATCATTATTTGTGAACAATTGATTTCTGTACAAAGCAGTCAAAAAACTCCCGGGTGCAAACTGCCAGGAATAATTAAGGTCCAAATTCCAGGTGCTGAAATTGATATCCGGACTGTTGGGTAAAGCTGATTTTGGAAGATTTGTATTTTCAGTAAGCCTTCCATTGGGATTCAGATCATACATAAACTCGTCATATAAAACAGTATCCCAGTAATGACGAAGTTGCAATTTTAAACCGTGAAATGGATTGAAATTATAATTGGCAGAAATGCTGTTGGTTAATATTTGCCTGTCTCGCTCGCCAAAAATTGGCTCACCTTCAAGAAAAGTTGAAAATCCTCTGTCGTTGATTCGTTGGTCATAATTAAAATTGTAAACCATAAAAAAGAAATCGTTAAACCTTACTCTGGGCTCAATATTCAAATTGTAACCATAGGATTCTCTTCCGCTTTCAAAATAAGTATTCACATTACTTCTGACGTCGATAGCAAATGTCCTGTTGTAGTTGGACGAGAGAAAACCACCAAAATTGGTAAAGTTCTCGTAGATGAAAAATCGACCATCCACACGAGGTTCAAAATAATCATATTGCCGACCAGGTTCCATACCGATATTAAACCCATAAGTGTCAAGCTTGAGTGAGTTAGCAAATAAATCTGCTGAAAGCTCTAATCCTGTATAAGTATTGGGTGAGGCCAATTGTTTGTAAAGTGAGGAAAAACTGATGGTATAACTTTGGAAATTTTCAGTGGGTTCAAAAATTCTGTAGGAGGCTTCACCCCGAAAGTTATTGAAGTTGTTTCTTAGTAAAAGGCCTAAATCATTGATATCGTATTTCTTATCCGCAAAATCATGTCCTATAGAAAATTGATATTGATCACTAATTTTTGATAGTTCTAAAGCCGAGCTAAATCCAGTTGTGGTTTCAGAGGCCTCATCGATATTGCTCATTTTGACTTCACCTGCCAGTTGGTAGGAGTTGCTGTTATTGATAAGATTAAAAAGTGCGCCTGTAACATTTGCATTTCTAAAATCACCAGAGCGAGTCACGTTAGTATTGATCAAGCTTACAGAGGAGTTCCTGTTGAATTGCTGGTCAACGACCAAAATATTGTAATTGGCCAAAGGCTCGACTTCAGTTTGTCGGCCAGTATTGTCCAAAGTGTCAATAACAGTTGCCTGCGTCGACTCTGTTACAGCATTAAAGACTCCAATGCCAAGACCATTTTTGAGTCGGCCGGACATTTTTATCGCGTTAATGAGATCCACTTCTTCTGGCCGGTCTTGAAGAATTTCATTTTCTTTGAGATCAATATTTCCAATGGGCGCACTTCCTACCCGTCTGGAAAAAAACAAATCTCCTTTGGTAAATAGGTCCACGCCCTCGGTAAAAAATTGACGCTGTTCGGCAAAAGTCTGTTCAAAAGGGCCAATATTTAAAACCACATCATCAAATCGCGCCTGACTAAAATCTGGAATAAGCGTTGCATCCAGCGTTAAGTTATCTGTGATTCCGTACTTCAGGTCTAACCCTAATTTAAAATCAGTTGTAGTTTGGTTGCCAATAGTGTTGACAATTCCAGTGGTGAAGGGATATAAGTTTAAGCGAAGTGGTGGTTTGAGGTCTTTTATTCCCAGTAATTCTCCGTGGTATAGACCTTCGTAACCTTTGGTTCTATCGATTGGATTCCAGGCGTACTCAGAGCGTTCTCTTCTGAAATACCTTCGGAACTGGACGCCCCAGGTTTGAATGTCAGTTTTTGGAAATCTGAGAGTTCTGTAGGGAATTTTCATTTCAAGTTGCCAGCCAAAACTCGTTTTCTGTACTGCACTTTCCCATACAGCATTCCACCCAAAATCCTGACCTATACTAGGTGAGGATATAGCATCCGCTTGAGTACCTGAACTAAAGACTATAAACTGAGTGTCATTTTGGGCATCATTGTTAGGATTCAAAACTAAAGTGAAATAATCGGTTTGGCCAAATTCATCCCGGATGGTGTTTTGACTCATTATTTTGGAGGGGTCGTCGTATAACTTTACAGAAACAAAAATACCTTCATTATTATAATAAAGTTTCACTTCAGTTCTGCGATCTGGGGTTGCTGCAAGATTAAGATTGGGTGTGAATTGCATGAAATCTGAAGCTACATCGAGATTTTGCCATACTTCATCGCTGAGGTTCCCGTCTATTTCCGCAGAGGTTTCCTGTCTAACTATCGAATACTGTTTTTTATCTTGAGCTACAATAACGATTGTAAAAAAATAAAAAAACAGGCAGACACAACGTCCTAACATAAACGGTATTTTAAAAAATTCAAATGTACAGCCTTAGGACTTTTACTTTTGGAAGAAGTTGAAAAATAATGACAATTATTTCTTTGGTCAATCTTTCTTATCATCGTAATATTGCAATATAAAATTATTGCGATATGGGAATTACTAGATCAGATCTTTTTACGGAGAAACAAAATGAATTCGCGCAAGTGGCCAAAGTCTTTGGTCATCCTGCTCGTTTAGCGATTTTAGAATTTCTATTGAAGTCTAATTCCTGTATTTGCGGAGATTTGGTTGAAGAATTAGGCTTGGCTCAGTCGACGATCAGTCAGCATTTGAAAGAGCTGAAAAATGCAGACATCATTAAAGGCAATATAGAAGGTAAGTCAGTTTGCTACTGTATCAATGAAGAGAAATGGTACGAGATAAAAACGATTTTCAACGAGCTTTTTGATCGTTATCCTAATCCACAAAATTGTTGTTAAGCAAAATTTCTTCTGTTAACTTATAACATAAAATAAATCAACCACAGAGACACGAAGAACACAAAGAGAAATAAAACATTATTTAAAAATAACATTATGACACTTAAACAAGTAAAAGAACATTTAGCAGAAATGGATTCCCTACAATTTCAATTACCAAACGGGAACATTGTACCAGCTCACTTTCACGTGACAGAAGTCGGTCAGGTGACCAAAGATTTTATTGACTGTGGAGGTACGATGAGACATGAGAAAGTAGTGAATTTTCAACTTTGGAATGCCGATGATGTCGACCACAGATTACAACCTAAAAAGCTGAAAAATATCATTCAACTGTCAGAAAAGAAATTGTTTATCGATGATAGATTGGAAGTAGAGGTTGAATATCAGGGAGATACCATTGGGAAATACCATTTGGATTTTACCGATGGCAAATTTCAATTGGTTTCAACACTTACGGATTGCCTTGCAAAGGACCAGTGTGGAATTCCTGAGCCACAAACAGTTGAGCAAAGTTCTTCTTGTGCTCCAGGATCTGGATGCTGCTAAACTGAATTTTAAAATTGTAAGATATAACTACTTCTAATGGGAAAGTTTGAAAGGTATTTAACCCTTTGGGTAGCTTTAGCTATCATCGCAGGTATAGGGATTGGAAGACTGTTTGGAGATTCAATTGAGTTTTTAAGCGAATTGGAAGTGGCAAAGGTCAACATTCCTGTTGCAATTTTAGTTTGGATGATGATCTACCCTATGATGGTACAAATCGATTTTTCGTCGATAAAAGATGTGACCAAAAACAGCAAAGGATTGGGTCTAACTTTAGTGATCAATTGGCTGATAAAGCCATTCACCATGGCCTTTTTTGCATGGTTATTCTTAGATCAGATTTTTAGCGCTTACCTCAATCCTGAAGATGCTCAGCAGTATATTGCTGGTGCGATCATTTTAGGCGCAGCGCCTTGTACAGCTATGGTTTTTGTTTGGTCTTATTTGACTAAAGGTGATGCCAACTACACTCTAGTTCAAGTATCTCTAAATGATTTGATACTGCTCATCTTGTTCATTCCAATTGTAAGATTGCTGCTGGGCGTGACCGACATCGAAATTCCTTATGACACTTTGATTTATTCGGTGCTTATTTTTGTGGTTGTACCATTATCAGCAGGATATGTGTCCAATAAGTATTTGATCAAAAAAAATGGTTTGAAATGGTTTAATTCAGTGTTTTTGGAAAAGCTGAAGCCAGTTTCCATGATTGCCTTGATCACTACTTTGGTGCTTTTGTTTGCTTTCCAAGGGGATAAGATCATCAACAACCCCTTTGATATTTTATTGATTGCGGTACCCTTGACAATACAGACTTATTTTATCTTCTTTATCACTTGGTTTATCGGTCGGTATTTAAAATTGAAACATAATGTTTGTGCGCCTTCAGCGATGATTGGAGCCAGTAACTTTTTTGAGCTGGCGGTTGCCGTTGCGATTTCGTTATTCGGATTAAACTCCGGCGCTTCACTGGCAACGGTGGTAGGAATTCTTATCGAAGTTCCAGTGATGCTGTCTTTAGTGGCAATTGCTAACAAATGGAGGTATTAATTTTTAATTGTATTCATCACCAAACACCATAATTCATGTTTCCAAAAATTGAAAAACTTTGTCAAACATTTGAAAGTGAACGCGATTTAATTTCAGAAGAAAGAAAAGACATTTTGAAAAGTATAGCTGCCATGATAAATTCTGAAATTGACTCTAAAGGGAAAGCTCGGCTTATTTATATCTGTACCCACAATTCCAGGCGAAGTCATTTTGGGCAGGTTTGGGCCACTGTTGCCGCAGAATTTTATGGACTGTATTCCAAAATTCAGGCATTTTCTGGCGGGACCGAAGTGACCGCACTCCATCCCAATTCGGTAACTGCATTGAAATCGATGGGATTTGAAGTAAGGACAACGACAACTGAAGCGAATCCTAGGTATAATGTAAAATTTGGAAAACAAAAATCTACGACCTGTTTTTCTAAAGTCTTTGATGATCCTGAAAATCCAGACCGAGATTTTTTGGCCATCATGACGTGTTCGCACGCCGATGAAAATTGTCCTTTTATTCCTGGAGCTTTATCCAGATTTGCCACGCCTTATGAAGATCCAAAATTGTTTGATACTACCCAATTACAGGATGAAAAATATATGGAACGAGCTTTGGAAATTGGAAGAGAAGTTTGCTATATGATGTCCGAACTTCAAAAATGATTAAAAATACTGACTAAATTCTGGGTAAGCTTTCAAATCTTCAATTGTGTCAATGTCAATCTTAGTTTTTAGCAAAGAATGACTAAAATTTTTCGTGTCTTCTAAAGTTTTTTGAAGTACAGAGTCTGTACTCCAGGCTTTTTCTAAAAAGGCTTCTTTATGTAACGCAGACATACCCATGAGGTAATAGCCACCATCATTGGCCGGTCCAAAAACCAGATCATTTCGTTCTAATTCTTGAAAAGCCTTGTCGAGATCTGAAGTTTCAAGTTCCAATAAGTCGCTACCTACAATACAAATCCTGGAATAGCCTTGGGCAAAACCCCACTCAAAAGCAGCTTGCATTTTAGCTCCCAAATGT
>JBHEPM010000011.1:28707-29293 GCA_046260295.1 Psychroflexus sp. | reverse complement strand
ACGCTTATCTTTCTCGTCCTTTTGTTTTGTCAGGCGACATCATAAAAGGAAAGGCTTTGGGTAGAAAAATGGGTTATCCAACAGCCAATTTGAGCATCAAAGATGAACACAAATTGATTCCAAAAGAAGGCGTTTACGTTGTAGCTTCCGTCATTCATGGCGATAAATATTTCGGCATGATGAATATTGGCACAAATCCAACAGTTGGCGGTAAAAATCAAAGCATCGAAACTTTTTTCTTTGATATGAACAAAGATTTATACGGTGAGTATTTAGAAATTCAACTTTTGAAACGCATCCGAAACGAAGCGAAATTTGAAGGTTTGGACGCTTTGGTCAAAGCCATGGAAGCGGATGAAGTTTTTGCTAGAAATTACATCAAGCACATCAACAAAAATGATGAATAATTTTCTGTTTAAACGCATAGATAATTCAGCCTTAGTTACATTCAGAATTATTTTTGGATTGCTGATTACGCTTGAAGCTTGGGGTGCAATTTTCACTGGATGGGTTCGGAAAACACTTGTAGAACCGAGTTTCACTTTCAATTTTATTGGCTTAGACTTTTTGCAACCTTTACCCGGAA
>JBHEPM010000011.1:449-28697 GCA_046260295.1 Psychroflexus sp. | reverse complement strand
CTTACACACTGATGTGGACGGCAGTTTACCTGATGCAAAAAACCTCTTACAACAATCACTATTATTTACTGATTTTACTTTTGGTTTTTATGTCGATTGTTCCGGCGCATAGAAATTATTCAATTGATGCCAAACGAAACCCAGAATTGAAATCCAATTCGATGCCGCAGTGGGTGAAATATTTTCTGATTTTTCAAATTTGGATTGTGTATACTTATGCTGCGCTGGCGAAAATTTATCCAGACTGGCTGGACGGCACATTTCCAGAAATTTTGATGCGTGGCAAAAGTCATTATTGGCTCATCGGCGACATACTTCAACAGAATTGGGTTCATACAAGTATTACGTATTTCGGAATTTTATTTGATCTTTTGGTTGTTCCACTTCTGCTCTGGAAACGCACGCGCGTCCCAATGTTCTGGATCAGTGTATTTTTTCATTTGTTCAATAGCATCGTGTTTCAAATTGGGATTTTCCCGTATATGTCTTTGGCATTTACACTTTTCTTTTTCCCAACAGAATTCGTCAATCGAAAATTCCTAAAAGCCAAATCGCATTATAGCGGTGAATCTGTTGAAATTCCAAATCGAGCCAGTTTGCTGAAAATCTTTTTTTTGATTTGGTTCAGCTTTCAAATCTTGATGCCTGCGCGTCATCATTTTATCAAAGGCGATGTATTTTGGACTGAAGAAGGTCACAGAATGAGTTGGCGGATGATGCTTCGCTCGAAAAGTGGATATTCTAGTTTCAAGATTAAAAATAATTCCACTGGGAAAGTGAGTTATGTGAAGCTGAATGATTATTTAACCACCAAGCAAAGACGAACATTGCTGAAACCAGATGGAATTTGGCAGTTCACCCAAAGGTTAAAAGACGAATATCAAGGTGAAAATATTGAAATTTATGCCAGAGTCAAAGTGGGTTTAAATGGTAGAAAATCTGAATATTTGATAGATCCAGATTTGGATTTGAGCAAAGTAGAATGGCATTATTTTTCTCATAATCCTTGGATTTTACCGAGACCGAATGAAGATTGAAAAATTTTTTAAACCAAATTTTTAAATTCAATATTGAGCTTCATTCGAGTTGTTTTGGTGTCGATTTTTTTTCCAATAGATTCTCTTGTTGTGTCAAATTGTGGCGTTTCCAAATTGAATTCCATTGCAGCATATTTATAAAATACTGCTTTGTTCGCCTGAATATTTTCTACGCCGTGGAAAACATCGCCAAAAGCTTGTTGTTCTAAAATTGCTTTGAGTAATTTGATGCAATTATTTCTGTGAATTAAATTGACTGGCGCCAAAGGATTTTGAATGGCTTTTCGTCCTGCCAAATATTTTACCGGATGCCTGTCGCCACCAACTAAGCCACCAAACCTTACAATTGTAGTTTTGAAATTTTGCTGATTTCTAAAATTCTCTTCGACTTGAATTAACTGGTTGTTTTGAATTTCAGAACTAGAAAATTCATAGTTTTCAAGATACGTTGGAAAGTTTTTTGTATCGTTAAAAATGCTAGTTGAACTGATG
Organism: Psychroflexus sp.; assembly: GCA_046260295.1. Taxonomy (GTDB): domain Bacteria; phylum Bacteroidota; class Bacteroidia; order Flavobacteriales; family Flavobacteriaceae; genus Psychroflexus. The sequence goes on along the minus strand of JBHEPM010000011.1, from coordinate 27,168 downwards.
TAAATGACTTTTTGAATCTTGGATTGTGTTATAGCTTCAATGAGATTTTGCATTTTGGCGACATAATCTAGCTCAGGCTGCTTCCTCAAGCCCGGCGGAATATTGATTAACAAAACTGAACTTCCTTTTAGAAATTCTGAAATTTTTCCTTGAATTTCATCTTCAAAAAGCTGAATTTCAAAAGGCTGAATTCCTGTTTTTTTCAATTCATGAATTTTATTTTCACTGGTGGTTGAACCTTTAACAATATAGTTTTCAGTCAGAAGATTTTTAGCAAACTCTAAGCCTAACCAACCGCAACCAAGTATAGAAATTTGTTCTTTTATCATAGTTCAAAAGACTGTTTGACGATGATGGCGTCGTTGACTACAAATGGTTTTGGAATCGTATTTTTGGGTCTCGGCGGAACTGAAAATTCTTCGTGCGTCAACAAATCAAAACTAATGTCGTTGATAATAAAATTGAGTTCAGCTTCTTTTTTTACTTCAAATTCAAGAATTACTGGCTCTTGATTGACGACATAATAATCGAGAATGCTTTCAGAAGTGCGATTAAAATGCACGTGATTCTCATCTTGTTCACCCGTTGGTTTTGCTGTCAAAGTATTGACTGTAAAAGATTCAAAATTGGTTAAGCTGGTTTCAGAAATAATCATTCTGTTGAGTTGGCGTGTTGGGGTGATTTTAATTTTGAAACTTTTCAAATCATCTTGTGACGCTTCAAGTGTATCAATTTCAATCTGAGATTTTGGTAAATTTTTGATTTCAGCTTGATTTGATTTCGCATATGAAATATTGTATTTACTGGCATATTTGGATTCATCTTTGATGTTGGAATCTGTTTCAAAATAAGATTGATTCCAATCATCTAAAATATTGTCATAAGTGTTCCAAGTGGCTTCATTTTTATTTGCATCCAGAGAATAAACCAAACTATTGGGTTTGGGTTGTGTCTGAGTAAAATCAGATGAAACATGTGCTCTGATAAAAAAACCGATGGCGACCATCAAACTCAATGCTGTCAAACCTCTTTTGATTGGAAAATAGCCAATAACTGGGTACAAATTTCCAAAAAGCAAAATACTAAAAACGCTACTGGCAATAATCATTTTAAGACCTAAACCCACCGGAAAAAATTGAATAAATGGCGTTATAATTGCTATTGCTGGCAAAACTAAAAGCAAGAGTAAAATATAGGAAGGTGCAAAATATTTGGTCATGATAAAGAATGCCGCCAGTGTGAAAAATAATGGAATGATGAAAAACGCCGCCCCTTTAAGAAAAATATTGATAAAAAGTAATACTAAAAACCAAGTAAAAATAGGTGCTACAATCGCATTTTCAGGATTGAGTTTCCTATCGAATTTTTGATAAATTGCAAAAGCAATAAATAAAGTTAATGCGACAAACATTATGATGTAACTATGGCCATTGTACGGAAAACCCTGAAGGATTTCATAATATTCGGGATAAAAACTCATGATTAACTGCCATCCAAAATAAGACATCAATCCTGATAAAATCAAAGTCAATAACCAAGGTGCAAAGCCTAATAAAACTTCTTTAAAAGAAAGTCTTCGCGTTCTTAAACCATAAAAAATTATGGCAATAAAGAGCAATAAAGCGATGGCAAAAAGTGGCCAAATTAATGAAAATGGATAATGGAAAAATCCTAAGCCAGAAACTGTAAAATAAATGTCATCATTTTCGGCTTGAAGCTGAGACAAATCAATATTTACAAAGCTTTCTAAAGTTCCCGTAAGGTAATCACCTTGGTGTGCTAAAGAACGCTTATCCAAACGTTTTGGGACATCAAGAGCAGTGTGATAATCGTAATGATCGTCAATAAAAGCAAAAAAGAAACTTGGAACGTCCGCAATTTCTCTAAAAATTGTAGAGTCAGTATCATTTGGTAATATTTTATAAACACTGTACATCAAAGAATTGGCAAGTGGATACTTTACTTCTGATTTAGAAAATTGATCAATAAGGTTGGCATTACCATAATTGGTTTCAACAATCATGTTGCTTGGTCCGCCACTACCGCGGGATTCAAAATTGAGTACCAAACCAACATCCTCAATCCACGGATGTGATTCAGAAAAAAGTTGAGCGCCCATTAAACCAATTTCTTCTGCATCGGTAAAAACGATTATAATGTCGTTTTTAAAATCTAATTCTTTGTTTTGAAACACACGAATTGATTCAAGAATAGCAGCAACACCTGATGCGGCATCACTCGCGCCAGGTGAAGAATGAACCGCAGAATCGTAATGCGATAACAGCAAAAGTGATTTCGATTCAGAATCAGATTTCTTCGTTGCTGGAATTTTAGCGATAATATTTTCAGGAATACTAAAACTAGCGTCTTCAGAAAGCACAAAATCTTGTTGTGTTTGTACTTCCAAGCCAAGACTTTCTAGCTGGTTTACAATATAATTCCGTTTTTCGCTGTGGGATTTAGAACCAATAAAATGCGGTTCATTTCCAATATTTTGAACATGTTGAAACGCGCGTTCTGTGGAAAATTCAGAATCTGGCGTAGAAAGGTCAGTAATTTCTGTTGGATAAAGCTTAAAAAAAAGGAACCAAATGGCAAGTGAAATTAACACTATCGAAAATATGGCTTTATAAGTGTAACGCTTCATTCTTCTCGTTTTACGATTGCAAAATAGTTGCCGTCTAAAGGTAAATAACCTTGGTCATATACAAAATAATAAACATGCCCTTTTTTAGTTTTATACACGTTGGTAAAGTATTTAAAATTGAATCCTTTCTCATTTAATATTGAACGCGTGGTTTTGGTTTTTTGGTGTTTATTTATACTTTGCAATATTCTATAATTCTTCTTCAGCTGATTGTTCACATTCCTTACTATTTTTCTTGAAGCTCTATTTAAACTGTTGTTATAAGTGCTTCTGCAATAATCAGAGCAGTATTTTTTATCAATTCTGCCGTTAAGGACTTCGCCACAAGATAAGCAACGTGTCTTTTCCATTTTTCAAAATTTAAGAATTGGTCAAGTAAATATAAATAAAAATCCCCAAACTGAATAGCTTGGGGATTTTGAGAATTATGAAATAATTCGGTATTTACTCAACAATCATAAACTCAGATCGTCTGTTTTCTCTGTGATCGTCTTCTGTGCAATTGCTTCCACAATCGTTTAGCAATTCAGATTCACCTTTACCTTCACCGCTGATTCTAGATTCATCAATACCTTTAGACACGATGTAGTCAACAGTATTTTGAGCTCTGCGTTCAGAAAGGTTCATATTGTATTCTTCTGATCCTCTTCTATCCGTGTGACTTTCAACTTTCACTACGATATCTGAGTATTTTTTCATCGTTTCAACAATTTTATCCAACTCTAAAGCAGCTTCGGATCTGATATCTGCTTTATCGAATTCAAACAGAATACTTTCTTCTATTGAAATGCTTCTTTCTCTGATAATTTCTGGCTCAGGATCTAACATCATGGTGACCATCATTTCGTCACCTGAGGCATCGACAACCTGTGAAGCACTATCAAAATCATTTAAATTCACTTGGAAATCGTATTCCATATTGCTCAACAAAATTTCTTTAGCTTTACCCTGACCATCGGTCATAAGTTTAGCAATTTCGTTATCGTCTTCGTCATAAATTAAAATTTCAGCATTAACTAAAGGATCTTTTGACTCTGAATTCAAAACAGTTATAATAACGCTCGTTTCTTGAATTGGACGAATTAAATCAGCTGAATAGATATTGTCATTTTTCGGATTGTCTCCTCTGTTAGACGCAACATAACCAGATTCTACGGCAACGTTGTAAGTAAATCCGAAATCATCATAAGTTGAATTTAGTGGTTTTCCTAAGTTTTGTGGATAATCATACCCACTCCCTTTTGGGTTGGCATAAAAAACATCTAAACCACCCATTCCTAAATGACCATCACTGGAAAAATATAGAACACCTTCATTATCAATAAATGGGAAACTTTCTCTAGCTTCAGTGTTGATGTTTGCACCAAGATTTTCTGGATCTCCGTAAGATCCATCATCATTGATGCTGACTTTGTAGATGTCTGAATCTCCAAAACCACCTGACATATCGCTTGAAAAGTAAAGAGTCTTTCCATCTGGACTTAGAGCCGGGTGACTGTTTGAATATTCAGTATCATTGAACGGTAAAGACTTGATATCTTGCCATTCTCCGTTGACTAAATCTGCTTTGTAAATTTTCAGTCTATTGATGCCTTCGGCGTCTTTCTCGTAATCTCCACCTAAATAGTCATTTCTAGTGAAGTACATAGTTTGACCATCATCTGTGATAGCAATTGTGCCTTCGTGAAATTTAGAATTCACATCACCTGGAAGTTCTTCAACATTTTTGAAAGTTCCACCTACATTTTCTGCCACAAAAACATCTAAAGTTGGTTGTTCGTTCCAACCATATTTTCTTCTGGATTTGTTTCTTGCAGAAACAAAGTATAAGGTTCCATCAAATTCGTAAGCGCCAAAGTCAGAATATTCTGAATTCAACTCCATTTGCTTAACATCAAATTTCGGATCCATCATCATCAGGTCAGAAATGTAATTTGGGTTGGCTTTAAACGCCTTGGCTCTTTGGTCATTTGGCTTTGCATTTGCAAAATCCATCATGGCTTTTTTAGAATCTTCAAACTTTGAGTTTGCCATCAAACTTTGTGCATATTTGAAGTAAACTTCTGCGTCTGCATCTTCAGTATTATCAAGATGCATTTTATAATAACGCTCAGCATCACGAGTATTGTAGACTTTATAATTGGATTCTGCCAAACGTTTATAAACATAAGCATTGGCTTTACCTTTTTCTACAAGTTTTTCGTAATCTTCAATCGCATCGACAAACTCTAAGCGGTCAAAGTGTTTGTCAGCTTTCTTGGTGTCTTTGTTTTGAGCATTTGACATTGTAATACCCATAACAAATACGAATAATGTAATATATATTTTTTTCATAGTTTACAGTACTTAAATGTTTATGTTTTAGAAATATCTTGGTGAAATAAAAGTTTTCTTTTTGAAGAAGATATCGAAAATAACGAATGCTTCATAAGAAGGCTCGTTAAGGTCACTTCTTGTACTATCGTAAGCAAAACCTATTTGCATCCAATCTGTAGCCCTAACACTAGCTAGACCACTAATCGCATCCTCATATCTGTAAGATGCTCCAATCTCAAATCTGTCGTAAAACAAGAAGTTGGCATTGACGTCGAAGGACAAATCTGAAGACAATTCGGTTTTCACCAATGTTGATGGTTTAAACTTCAAATTTTCATTGAGTTGAAACACGTAACCTGCTGTCATAAACACATGTTGTTCTTCTGTACCAAATCTTCCATCACTTGTATCTAAGTGGGTTGAACTTAAGAAGTTAGGCATAGACAAACCTGCATAGAATTTATCGGTGTAATAAAGAAAACCAGCTCCAATATTTGGGTAAGTTTCACTTACATTTTCTTGAAAAGCAGGATCCAATTGGTCTTGATAATCCAGACCAATAAAGCCAACACTGTGAAATGTAGCTCCAGCTTTTACACCAAAAGCAAGTTTTCTTTCAGCTCCTAAATCAATGGTGTAGGAAACATCTGCGTAGACATTTGTTTCATCAACTGGTCCAATTTGATCACTGATTGCTGACAAACCCAAACCAAGTCCATTACCAACAGGCGTGTGCGCATTAAAGGTAAAGGTTTGCGGAGCACCTTCTATTCCAGACCATTGCTCTCTGTAAAGCGCACCGATGGATAAGCTTTCTTTTGAACCGGCATAAGCTGGGTTGACCACATTCATATTATACATGTACTGCGTGTATTGTGGATCTTGTTGTGCTGTGGCATGATTTGAAATCATGAAGCCAACTGCGCAGATTATAATTACATAAAACTTTCTCATATTAAAAACTTTATAATTGTGTTTTGGTTATTGATTTTATTATTGTTCTGTGTTGATGTAAATCCATCCTTTTTCCTGACGACTAAATCTATCATCACTTTCTTCTAAATCTATCACGTAAAAATAAGTCCCGGTGACCAAATCATCACCATTATCATTCTGACCGCAAAATTCTTTTGTATAATCTGTAGATTCAAAAATCAATCTACCGTAACGGTTAAAAATTTGAACTTTATTGACACCCAATTGGTCATCTAAGAAAGTAAGGTCTAAACAATCATTGTAACCATCGTCATTTGGAGAAAGTCCTTGCGTAATGGTACAATTGTCAACTTCATAGCTTTCAACGATAATCTCGCCAAAACTTAAACATCCATTGTCGTCTGCTTCCACAGAATAAGTACCAATTTCATCTCCTGAGACGAGTAAAGAAGAACCATTCTCTCCTGAAATTTCGGATCCATCTCTGAACCATGTGAATGTAATATTGTTAGCATCTGAGAAACCAGTGTCTAATTCAGTTTCATCATTCGCACAGAGTTTTATGGTATCTGGTCCTAAATCTATTGTTGGTGTTTGTATAAATTCAACATCAATATCTGCAGTTTGAACACAACCTTCATAAATTGTAGTTAAAGTATAAAGTCCAGATTCAGAAACTGTAATATTTGGTGTGGTTTCCCCATTACTCCATTCATAAGAAACTTCACTTTCATCACCTGAAGGAATTCCCATTAAATCTGAAACAATCTCAAAATCTTCTGGTTGGCCTTCTGGGTAACAAACCGTGACATCTGAACCTAAATCAATAATGTAGTCAATAAGCGTAACATCGAAAGTAGCTTGAGCTGAACAAACGCCATTTTCTATTTCGAGATCATAAATTCCTTCTTCCGAAGCTTCATAGGTAGGATTTGTAGCATCAGCTATTTCAACACCGTCTTGAAACCATTGATATTGAGGGTCTTCTAAATCGCTTAAATTTGAAGGTGTTCCGTCTAAAGTCAAATCCTCATCTAAGCAAAACGTCAAATCTTGATCATCAACGGCTGGTGTTTGGAAAAATTCAATATTGATTTCCGCAGTTTCAACACATCCTTTAAAAGTTGTGGTTAAAGTATAAGTTCCAGACTCTGTAACTGTAATATTTGGAGTAGTTTCACTGTTGCTCCATTCATAATCTACATTATCCTCTTCTCCAGCAGGAATGCCAGTAAATGTAGCGGCAATTTCGAATTCGTTGGTTTCACCGACAGGTGTACAAATCATTTCATCTGAACCCAGATCAACTGTATAATCTACTAAATTAACAATAAATTCACTTTCTACTGTACATTGAGAATCCTGAACTTCAAGCGTATATGTTCCAGGAGCATCAGTTTCTAAAGTTGGATTATTGGCATTAGCTATTGAATTATCATTTAAAAACCACTGATATTCTGGAGACACTAAGTCATTTATATTTATTGGCGTACCATCAAGATTTGTTGTTTCCCCTTCACATAAGGTTACATTAGCATCTGAAGGCAATTCCGGCGCATCAAAAAATTCAACAAAAATTTCATCAGTTTGAAGACAATTTAAAGAGTATGCCACAGCAACTGCATAATTCCCAGTTTCTGTAACTTCGTAAAATTGTCCATCCTCACCAGGAATTTCTTCTAGGTTTCCTGTATCTGGATTTTCAGCATACCAAATGTAATCAGTATCTGTACCACCTTGTCCAGCATCTAAGATTACAGGATCACCTTCACATTGTGCTTGCGGGTCACCTAAGTTGATATCTGGTCCAAGATCTACTTCTCCGATATCAAAACTACTGCCTTCAATGAATACAGCTGTGTCAAATGCGGTATCACCTCTGTCAGCAACTGACAATCTAATATTGTAGGTTTCTCCAGGAATGACATCTGCAGAAGCGGTTAACTCCTCTGTTTGAGCATTATAATTTATTGCACCATTCCCTGAATTCACATCATCGTATAACTGAGGCACAGCAAATTCACCTATTTGACCAGCACCACAATTTGTATTTGTATGAATATTAGTTACACTTACAGGGATATTTGTTCCAGGAATCAGAGCAATATTTAGTCCACCTAAATCCTGAACCAAATCTGGGGTGTTCGGATTAGCATCATGGTCGTAAGAATTGGTATCTGAAATACCGGGACCAGTTAAAATAAAAGCAAAAGTATCTGAATAACTACAGACGAAAGTTGGATATTCATCTGAAGCCATGAAATAGTTGAAGCTCATTTCACCAACAAAAGGGACGAAATCAAATTCTATAACGGTAGCATTATTGGTGTTTCCAGGTTCATCAATAATAATTTCTGTAATCGCATCGCCTGGCCAACTATTGCTTCCACCTTGTCCAAAACCAGGAAAACTTGGCGAAGCTGCTTCCGATCCATTGGAAGATAAGATAATTCCATCACTAAAGGGAAAGTTAAGTGTTCCTGTATTTTCAAAGTAGGCATAACTGTCAAAACCCTCACCGGAATCTTGGCTATTGATCGGTGAAGTAATGTTAGATACTTCAGCACATGCTCCCGTCACCAAAACACCATCGATAAGCTGATCTAAGGTGTAAGTGGTAACGTCCACGCTTATTTGGGCACTGCCTATAAACGGCATGCATCCAATAAGAAATAAAAGTAATTTTCGTCTCATATTATAATATTTAAGTTTAGCATTAAAAGTAAAAAATTATTTTTCTTTATTGATATAAATCCATCCTTTTTTCTGACGGCCAAAAACAGAATCTTCTCCATCAAGCTTAATGACATAGAAATAAGTCCCAGTTGTTAGCTCATCTCCACCATCGCTTTGGCCAAAAAATTCATCTCTATAATTATTTTTTTGATAAACACTACGCCCGTATCTATTGAATATTTCTAGACTAGCAATACCTGTTCGATCATCAAGATATGCCAAATCTAAATTATCATTTAAGCCATCATCGTTTGGAGAAATACCTTGCGTAATCACACAGCCTTGATTGTTTTCATAGCCTGTTAGTTCTACAGAAGCAGTTTGCAGGCAAGCTCCATTGATAGAAGCTTCCACAGCAATTGTAAGCGTCTCGCCATCAAATTCATAATCGAAATTTTGCGCTGTTTCTGCAGATTCCTCGGTTCCATTGACATACCATTGAAAATCGATTTCTTCAGCTGTAGCATTCATTAATGTGGCTGTAAAATCAATACTTTCACCCTCGCAAAATTCGGTTCTATCTGGACTAATTCCCAAACTAACCGCAATATCATCTCTTTCAGTTACTGTAATAGAACTTGTTGAAAAACAATTTTCATTGTCACTATAAGCAGTAACCTCATAGGTTCCATAACCATAAGTCTCCGTATTTAAATCTTCAAGATTTTCACCATTTATCACATTCCCATTCAAAGACCATTCGTATAAGGTATTATTAGGGTCGAAATTGCTTGGCGTTGCGTCTAAAATAATTCCATTAAGATCGCAACTCACGATATCTTCTCCTAAGTCAATTATAGGAGACTCGTTGAAAATATAATCAACACTTTCAGTTGTGCTACATCCGTCCTCCGTAGTAACAGTTACTGTGTAAATGTTGGTTTCTGTAACTGTAATAGACTCAGTATTTTCGCCAGTACTCCAATCAAAAGTCACATTTGTGGAATTTCCGCTAGAAATATTTGCTGTAATTTCAGCTTCATCAGTATCGCATAATTCTACATCTCCACCCAGATCTAGAACTGGTGATTCGTTGAAAATATATTCCACACTTTCAGTTGTGCTACAACCATCAATCGTTACGGTTAACTCGTAAACGCCAGATTCAGTCACCGTAATCATTTCTGTATCTTCGCCAGTACTCCATTCAAAAGTTGCATCTGCAGCATTTCCAACTGTAAATTGCGGTTCTATATCAGCCTCTGTTGCATCACAAAAACTTTGGTCGCCACCTAAGTTGAACTCAGGATTTTCAATAAAAGTAATATCAACAGATTCTGAAACTGAACATCCACTCACCGTTACCGTCACTTCATAAGTTCCGGTTTCATCAACTGTAATCGAAGCTGTGTCTTCCCCAGAATCCCACAAATAAGAAATATCGGCATCAGGGTCGGCATCATTTACTTCAGCTATAATTTCATAATCACCATCACCACAAATTTCTTGATCACCTCCTAAATCTACAGTGAAATTGCCTTGTTGTGTATCAATTTCATAAGTTTCTACACAAACTTTAGCATCATCTTCACCAGGTGTTCCAATAGTTGTAGTAATTTCCACAGTATAAATGCCGGCTTGATCTAGCGTATGTTGCGGGTTGGTTTCACCTGTGATTTCGTCTCCATCAAAATACCATTGGTGTTCGATTAAATCATAATCATCTGGATTAAGAACAGTGGCATCAACATCTAAAGTCTCATCTTCGCAAATTGAGGTTTCGCTTGGCATATCGATTTGTGGACTCGGTATATTTTCAACCGTAAATTCTTCAGTTACAATGTCAACATTGTTTTCTATATATTGTACTTGATACAAACCTGGTTCAGTTGCAACATAAGTTGAGGCATTTTCTCCAGGAATTGGCTCGTATTCTTCTGTTGTTTCATTGTAAACTAACCATTGGTGTTGTTGGTTTGGATCAGGTGATTCTGACTCTAACAATGCATCTTCACCAGCACAAACCTCAACTGCAGTATTGGTCACAATATCACAATCTGTAGATCCGGCGTCAGTGTCATCGGAGTTGGTTTGACCAAGACTAATAAAGCCATCAGCACCATTAAAATTAGTAATCAAAACTGCATAAATCTCCCCTTCTTGCGCATTTGGAATGGTAAAAGTTTCTGTTGGAGCTGCAGAATAACTGCAATCTACTACATTTCCATAAGGATAGTTATCATCAAAAGTATTACTGCCACAGCTACTACAACTGTCTAAATTATCACAATAATCTGTTTCAGTAAAAGGTCCCCAGGCTATAAAATCTACATCTAAAAATGTACCTGTCAATTCGCCAGTATTCTCATCAAAACCAGTAGCTTGCTCGATTTCGAATATTAATTCTCCAGATTCTTCAACCTGCATATAATACCAAACTGGATTTGGTTGGGATCCTAGACATCCATAATCACTTAAGTTAGGATCTGCTTCTGTATCACTTTCATCTGACACATTTTCAAAGACCAATGCATTACCTTCTTCTGGTGCACAAAACGGCACCGGTCCATTACAACCACAAGATTGTAAAGTATAAGATTGACTTGTCAAAACACAGTTGGTATCTTCATCATTATCTATGGTAAATTCTACTGATGTTCCTAAATCGTAAGGTCCAAATGTTTCTGTCGTCGGAGAAGTCACCGAAACCGGAGCATCACCTTGGTTGGATACGATTTCTACTTCAGATAAAGAACCTAAATCTTGAACTGTGACATCCACAAAAAATCCAGTGTCGTCATCAGTACAATTATCAACCACGACATAATCAACTTGTGGAATATTACAAGTCGCACAAGAGACATTTAAGTCAATCGGATCATAAGCATTACCTGAACAATTTACTGAACCATCTGAATCAATCAAAATTGTGATTTCATCTCCTGTAGATTGAAAAGATTGTCCAGAAATATCTCCGCCATCATTAAACAACTCTGTGCCATCGGTATCTAAAACAATAAAATCATCACAACAAGCTTCCAAGAAACCTGAGTTTATATTTAAATTCAGTGATGAACCATCTGAACTCACATATGTAATTTCTAATTCTTCATTATTCTCATAACAATAATTTAAATTTACAGGATCCTCAGTACAATCAACCTGCTCAATTGAACAAATTTCTTGAATGTAGGTATCTGAAGTCAACACACAGTTACTGTCCTGATTATTTTCAACAGTAAATTCAACTTCTGTGCCATTGGCATATGGACCAAACTGAACAATTCCTGTTGCAGAAACTGTCTCTGCAGGATTGCCCTGATTATCTGTAATATCTAAATCTGCAGCAGAGCCTAAATCTGTAACATCAACGTCCACAAAAAACTGTGGTGCATTCAAACAATCACTTATTAACTCATAATCTACCTGCGGATTGGCACAAGTCGCACATGAGACCGTTAAATCTACAGGTGTATATCCACTTTCCTGACAACTTGTAGAACCGTCAGGAGTCACTTGAACTGTTATTTCATCACCAGTTGACTGAAAATTTAATCCAGAAAGATCTCCGTCATTACCATAACCATTATATAGCTCAGTACCATCAGAATCTAAGACAATGAATTCATCAAAAATATTTTCAACTTGACCTGAGTTGACTATCAAATTCAAACTATTACCATCATTACTGATATAAGTAAATTCAACAAGTTCACCACTATCATAACAAAATACAGTATTTTCAGGACTTCCGGCCTGACAATCCAAATAATTCACTGTACAGTTTTCTTGTGTAAGTGCTGAACTTACAGATGCGCAATTGGCATCTGTTGTATTTTCAACAGTCATCTGCACTTCAGTTCCATTAGTATATGGACCGAAAGTAAAAGTTCCAGCCGCATTGGCTGTAACTACTGCAGAACCTTGATCATCAGAAATTTCTAAATCATCTGTTCCTCCAAGATTGGTTATTTCAACATCTATTAAAAACTGAGGTCCGTTTTGACAGTCCTCAACAACTGTATAATTAACAATAGGATCCACACAATCCGGCATTTCAATAAAAGTGACATCATCAATTAATATGTCATTATAAAATGTTAATCCATCTGAATCATCTCCGGTTACAGTAAATCTCACCTGAGTTGCTGAAGTAATTGTATAACTTGAAATATCGATAACATACTGAGACCAAGCATCGCCTAAAGTTTGGCTAATGTTCAAAACATTTTCCCAACCATTATCTGTATTTATTTCTACATCTATAATATTGACTGCATTGTCATTAGTATTATTAGAAAACAAATAAAACTCAACAGCAGGTGCAGTTAAGCTTGAAACATCTATCAAAGGCGAGGTTAAAGTACTGACATCATCATTAGTATTATCAGAACCATCTAGCCACGCATAATTGGTACCACCGCCTGGCGTATGATCTAAAACATCGGTAGCTGCATAATCAGCTCCAGTACTGAAATCCCAAGCATTATCGCCGCCTTGCGACCAGCAATTTGGAATATTATTATTTGTAAAATCTTCAGACCATGGCAAAGTAAAGACATCACATTCTGTGGTAAAAGTCTGTGGTCCCGCCCATTCACTTTCATCACCCACTGCACAAATTGACTTCACATAAAAATGATAATCTGTTGCGGAAGTCAAACCTGTAATACTCTCACCTAAAGTCCCGTCATTATCAGAAACCGTTGTTCCTTCTGTTTCAGGATCAAATCCTGCCTCACCATATATAATTTCCCATTCAGTCTCTGCATCTCCAGGCGTCCAAGTAACATCAGCTTCAGTAGAAGTAACATTTTCCGCAATCAGATTCGAAGGCATTACACAAGTAACCTCAACTACTTCTATATTATCTATAAACCAACCATCTCTTTGGATAGAAAAGTCGCTATCAAGCCTAAATCTAATTACGACATCATCTGTCATATAATCAGATAAGTCAAAAAACTCTCGTTTCCACCATGTATTTTGAACAGGCGCATCTGTAGTTCCCCAGTCAGGATAAGAATCCTCATCAAAAGATGAGTTTCCTTCTAAAATTGCATCTCCAATATAATCGGTTGGTTGAAATTCTTGAAAGGTTGCACCACCGTCAGTAGAAATTTCTACAAATGCTTCATCCCAGCCGCCTTCAGTTTTAGCGATATGCCAGAATGATAATTGTGGATTTGTCAAGCCTGTCAAATCCAGAGCATTAGTCATAAATAAAATATTATTATGGTCATCACCATACGGATTACTGACAGACTGTGCGCCTTGTTGAAAAATAGAAGTATTAATTACCCAATCTGCTCCATTCGCAGCGTCATTAGAAAAGGTTCCTAAACCAGTTTCAAAATCTTCAGAAAAGACTTGAGCATTAAGGGAACTCACTCCTAATAGTAATGTCAGTAAGAAAAAACAGGATTTTAGATATGTTTTCATTTTTAATTGTATTATTTTAAGGCGTGAAGATAAAAAAATTGTTACAATGACGTTAAATATACGTAGGATTTTTTTAATTTAAAATGAAGAAGACAAAATAAACCAAATCTATACAAGGATATTCCGTCGTAAAAATTCAACCTGCTTTAAGTGATTTTATACAAAATTAAGCTTCTTTAAGCTTTTATTAATTGCTTTTTAAAACTGAATATCAGGTCTTTTCTTTTCAAAAACTTAAACAATATAAGTAAATGAAGTTTTTTTCATAATTTTACAACTTAAATTGACCTATGCTAGACAATACAGATATTACATACGAAAAAGCCGTGCTTATCGGTATCGTAAATCAATTTCAAAATGAAGAAAAATCTAAAGAGTATTTAGATGAACTGGAATTTCTCACCTACACTGCTGGTGGTGAAGTAATGAAACGCTTTCAACAGAAATTAGATGTTCCCAACCCGAAAACTTTCATCGGTAAAGGAAAAATGGAAGAGGTCAGAGCCTTTGTACACGACAATGAAGTTGGCACCGCTATATTTGATGATGAGTTGTCGCCAGCACAGCAGAAAAACATCGAAAAAATCCTAAAGTGCAAAGTCGTTGACAGAACTTACCTCATCCTCGATATTTTTGCACAGCGCGCCAAAACAAGTTACGCCAGAACACAGGTTGAATTGGCGCAATATGAATATCTCCTACCGCGTCTAGCCGGACTTTGGACTCACTTAGAAAGACAACGTGGCGGAATTGGAATGCGCGGTCCTGGTGAAACAGAAATTGAAACCGACCGTAGAATTGTGCGAGACAAAATCACTTTATTGAAGAAAAAACTCGACACCATTGATAAGCAAATGGCTGTGCAACGTGGAAATCGTGGCAGTTTGGTGCGCGTGGCCTTGGTTGGCTACACCAATGTTGGCAAATCCACATTAATGAATGTCATTAGTAAAAGCGAAGTTTTTGCAGAAAATAAATTATTTGCAACTTTAGACACCACGGTTCGGAAAGTGGTGATTAGAAATCTACCTTTTTTGATGACCGATACTGTTGGTTTTATTAGAAAATTACCAACCCAATTGGTAGAATCTTTCAAATCTACACTGGACGAAGTGCGCGAATCTGATTTATTGCTACATATTATAGACATCTCTCACAAAAATTTTGAAGATCACATCGATTCCGTCAACAGTATTTTGGCTGAAATTGAAGCCAAAGACAAACCTTGTATTATGGTGTTCAATAAAATTGATGATTATGAGCGCGAAACCATCGATGACGATGACCTTACTACAGAAAAAACCAAAGCGCATTATACTTTAGAAGAATGGAAAAAAACTTGGATGCAAAAAGTGGGCGATAATGTCTTGTTTATTTCTGCCTTAGAAAAAGAAAATATTGATGAATTCAGAAAAAAAGTTTACGAAGCTGTTAGAGAAATTCACATTACCAGATTTCCTTACAACAACTTTTTATATCCTGAATACGACGCTTATGAAGGCGAGGATGAATAAACTTTAAAAAAAATCTATCAATTTCGGATGGCTCTTTAAATCTTTAAGTTTTTCAACAGAAATCGGTTTTTCGACAAAATCAATGACTTCGTCGTATGTTTCGGATTTTTCTTTATCTGAAGCATCGATAGATGAAGTGACAATAAATACGTGGCAACGCTGTGAAAGTCCTTCTTCAGAAAGTAAGTTTAAAAAATCCCAACCGTCTAAACCTGGCATGTTTACGTCTAAAAAAATAATGAATTGTTTGTTGGTTGTTTTGGCGGAAACTAAATAATCTAGTGTTTCTTGACCGTCCAAAAAAGATTTTGGGGATTCGGCGAAACCAGAATGCTTCATCATCCGTTCATGGATAAAAAGCACCATTTTATCATCATCTACGTTGATTACTTCAATGTTCTTCATCATCTTTTAATTGATTATTATTGAGTTTAACCTCTTCTGTTTTTCCTGAAATATCACGGATAATTTTGTCCAATTCTTTCACTGAATGTTGAATTTCATCGATCAAAACTTTATTTTCTTTTTCTGAACAAATCTTATGCTTAATCAAATCCACCATCCCCAAAATTCTAGATACCGGCGAACGAACTTTATGAGACTGAATCCAGGCAATTTCTTTCAGTTTTTCGTTTTGTTTCTGCAAAGCATCGAAATACAAAATGCGTTCTGTCACATCATTTGCTAAAATAACTTTTGCGTTTTTGTCTTGAAACTCTATGGATTTACTTAAAATTTCAACATGAATCAAATCACCATTTTTCTTTTCATGGATGAATTTTTCTTTGAAACGATAACTGTCTTGGTTTTCTATGAATTTAATCGCTTTTTTAAAACGCTTCATGGTTGATTTTGGGCGAATTTCTGTGATTTTCATATTCAAAAACTCTTCTTCTGAATAACCATAATTTTCAATCATTGCTGAATTCACATCCAAAAACTTCAATGTTTCTACATCGTAAAGATACATAGGCAGTGGACTCAAATGAAACAAATCGCTATAGCGGCGTTCAGATTCTTCAATTTTGAGAAGATTTTTTTGCTTTTCTATATTATAGGTAATGCTTTTAAAAAGTGATGCAGAAGTCAACTCGTCTTTCAATAAATAATCTGAAATTCCGAAAGAGACAGATTTAATACAAAATTCGAGGTTAGAATAGCCTGTCAAAATAATGACCGGAGCGCGTTTGCTAAGTTTGACTATATCATTTATTAAATCTTCTCCATCATTATCTGGCAAGGTTAAATCCAATAAAATAATATCAAAATTTTCATTTGTATTTAACTCTGAACAGGCTTCTTTGTATGTCCCGGCATGATGAACTTCAGGAGATTTGATTTGGTCATAAAGATATTCTTTCACCAACAAAAAATCTCCAGAATTGTCCTCGATAACTAAAATTTTGTATGGCAAATCATGCTTCATCTTTCTGTTTTTTGAATTGGCAACTGGGCAATATTCATCCAGAAATCTTCCACTTTTTTCATTGCCATATTGAAGTTTTTCAAATCTACTGGTTTTGTAATGAAGCAATTGGCGTAATTCATGTAGCTTTCATTTATGTCTTCTTCTGAAGATGACGTGGTTAGAATAATCACAGGAATTGATTTTAAATCCCCATCATTTTTCATAATTTTCAAGACTTCAAGACCGCTGTATTTTGGCAGATTAATGTCTAGCAATACCAAATCTGGTCTGGATTCACGGTGATAAGGTTTCAGCTTTTTCAAAAAATCCAACGCAGATTTTCCGTCACGTACAACACGTTGTTCTACTGGAAACCCACCTTCTTCTAGAGCTTCTGTAGTTAGCAAAATGTCACCTTCATTATCTTCTACCAGTAAAATTTTAATAGTTTTCATAACTTAAAAGATTATGATTTTGGTATGCTAAAACTAAATGTACTGCCTTTGCCAAATTCAGAATTGACCCAAATATCACCTCCTAAATTTAATACAATTTTTTTACATACAGCCAGCCCTAAGCCAATTCCATTGTCAGAATGTATTTTTTCTTTAAAAAAAGGCACAAATATTTTATGTAATTCGTCCTTTTTCACTCCGTTCCCATTGTCTTTGACGTGAATAACCCATTTCGAATTTCGATCTTCCATAGAAATTTCAATTTGAAGCAGACGTTCTTCAGATTTGTACTTGATTGCGTTGTTAATCAGATTTCGTAATACAATGGAAAACAGTGTTTTTTGAGTTTTAATGTCATTCAAATCGTGGTAAGTAATTTCGATATTTTCCTTTTGAATTTCTGGTAAGTTCAATTTTACAATATCCTCGATAATAACTTCTGAATTGACAATTTCTTTAGTTTGTTTCTTCGAACCGATTTTGGCAAAGGTCAACATTTCGTTAATCAGGCTTGTCATCTGCTCTGAACTCTGAAAAGCATACTCTATATATTGCCTGGATTCTTTGTTCAGATTTGAGAATTGCTCCATTTTCAACAATGACAAGAAGCTGTAAATACTTGAAACCGGCGACTTCAAATCGTGGGCAATTGTGAATATTAATTGTTCAGTCTGGACTTGGTAAGTTGAAATTATCTTTTGAGATTCAGATAAATCATCAGTTTTCTGACGAAGTTCTAACAAACGCATCACTAATTTTGTCAATCGCTTAAGGCTATTAATTTGATCTAGCTTCAACACTTTGGGTTTGGTATCCAAAACACATAATGTTCCTAAAGCAAAGCCATCTTGTGTAACCAAAGGCATCCCGGCATAAAAACCGATTCTGGGATTTTCTTTGACAAATGGATTGTCTTTGAATCTTTCATCTACAGATGCATCATTCACAATCATCATTTTTTCTGGATTGTGAATAGCATGAGCGCAAAAAGCGATATCCCTCGGTGTTTCAGTAATATCTATACCTTTTTTGGATTTGAAAAACTGACGATTATTGTCCACAAGTGTGATCAAAGAAATTTTGGTACCACAAATACTAGAGGCCAATTCTGTGATATTGTCGTAGTCTTCTTCTGGTAAAGTATCCAAAATATGATAGCGTTCTAGCGCTTCAAGTCTTTCCTGTTCATTATCCGGTTTTGTAGCCTTGATCATAATATTTCTATATTTTTCTTTGGAATTGTAAAATAAAATGTTGTGCCAATATCAATATCGGACTTAAGCCAAATTTCACCACCCAAATTATTGACAATTTTTTTGGCAATTGCGAGTCCAATTCCTGTACCAGAATACTCATCTTGAGGATGCAATCTTCTAAATATAGTAAAAATTTTTTGATAATACAAAGCATCAATACCAATACCATTGTCTGAAATTTCAAATTGAAAACTATCCTCAAGTTCTTCATAACCAATATGAATAACGGGCTTTTGGTTTTCTTTTCTATATTTTACCGCATTATCAATCAGATTCAATAAAATCTGCTTTATTTCCATTTCTGAACAAAAAATATCAGGCAAGTTTTCTGTTGTAATTTGTGTTTTTGTTGCTTCGAGTTTTTCTTTTAGCAAAACTTCCACGTCTTTCAGAACCGCATTGACGTCAATGCGTTTTATTTTTCCGAGATTTCTGCCCACTCGTGAAAATTCCAATAAATCCAGAATAATTTGTCGCATACGTTTGGCACCATCTACGGCAAAAAATATGTATTGTTTTGCTTTCTCATCCAACTCACTTTCATATTTTTCTTCCAATCTGGATAGAAAACTAGTTACCATTCGCAATGGTTCTTGTAAATCATGCGAAGCTACATAAGCAAATTGTTCTAAATCTCGGTTTGAAATTTCCAAAGCTTTGGCGCGTTTTTCCAACTCAAGATTTAATTTTTCTAAAGATTTTTGATAAACTTTTGAATCTGAAATGTCTTGAAGCGAACCCACCATTCGAATGGGGTTATTATTTTGATTTCTTATGATTGAACCTCTGTCAATGACATCTGCATAAGAACCGTCTTTTCTTTTGAATCTGTATTCTGCGCGCCAAAAATTTTGTGTTGGGTTCTCAAATGCGGTTTCAAAAGAAGATAAAACCTGATCACGATCTTCTGGATGAACCCGCATCGACCAACTTTCTACTTGATCACCAAATTCTTCTAATTCATAACCAAACAAGTGCTTCAGACCTTGGCTCCAAGTTATCGTGTCTTTCACCAAATCGTAATCCCATATCACGTCGTTTGTTGCCTCAGACACACGGTGAAACTTTTCATTGGAAGCTTTGATTTCATCGATGATTCGCTTTTCTTCTGTAATATCTCTAAAGTAAACGGAAAGTATGTCTTTAGATGGATGGGCATTCACATCAAACCAAGCTTTCAAAGGTTCAAAATAAGATTCAAAATGAACTGAGTTTTGAGTTTTAAAAGCTTCTGAATAATTTTCCTTGATTTCCGCAGCTTCATTTTCATCGAAAAAATCCCACAGATTTTTATTGATGATTTTTACTTTAGAAACGCCTAAAAGTTCTTCTGCTTTAGTATTCCAATACGTCACTTTCCAGTTTTTATCCACCGCATAAAAGCCCTCTGAAATACTCTCTAAAATTTCATTTTTTTCTTTGAGAATTTTCGTTTGCTTAAGTTGTGCCGTTTTCCGTTCATGAATATTTTGTATAGAACCAAAAACACGATTACAAAGGCCATTAGTGCATTCTACATCACTAAATATTCTTACCCAAATCGGTGATTTTCCCTTCGGCGTGATTTGCTTCTCAAAATTATGCCGAAGTTTATTTTTGATCCAAGACTCATCTTTGGAAAGCAAATATTCGGTATTGTTTTCTAAATGAAGTAAACCCAATGTTTCCTTTATTTTTGGTTGTTCACCTTTAGGTAAATTCAAAATAGATTTTGCGGTATCTGACCAATAGGTTTTTCCAGTTTCAAAATTCACCTCCCAATTGCCAATAGAAGCCAGTTGGTTAGTTTTTTGAAGAATTTGTTCCAGTTCTACTTTATCTGAAATATCCTTGCCTACACAATAAAAATATTTGGTTTCTTCAGATTTTGAAATTGTCCATGCAATATGTAAATCTTCACCAGTTTTTTTCTGCAAACGGCTTTCAAAATAGACATTATCTGCTTCAGACTCTAATTTTAGGATCTTCTCAAAAATATCCTGATGATTTTTTGTGGGGATAAAATCCAAAAATGGTTTTTCTAGCAAATCTTTTTCTTGATAACCTAAAATATTAGCTGCTTTGGCATTGACTTTTTTCAAATAGCCGTTTTTCCCAGCGATGCACATAAAGTCTGGCGCAAAATCGAAAAATTGGTTGAGTTCGTCTTCGCTTTGTTTTCTTCGGATTTCCGCACCGAGATTGATGGCAAAATTTTCAAATAGATTATACAATGTTTTCTCAGGATTATGCTGATGAGAAAAGCCTAGTAAAACGACTCCCAAAACTTTGTCCTTCTCAACAATAGGGAAACCGAAAGCATCTTTCAAATCAACAAATTCTCCAGCTTCTTTACGTATCCAATCTTCGGAAACATTGATATTTTCCCAAAACTGCATTTTTTTATTTTTCAAAATTAGTCCTGGTAATCCTTGGCCTTTTTTGAAGCGTTTCCAATCAGCGGAGGTTTCGTAAAAATCTAAGATTTGGTTGTGTCTTTCCGATTTAGCAAAAAGATATAATTCATCTTGATTAGAGCTGGTCAACCATATTTCACCTAAAGTAAAGCCAACCGTATCATAAATTTCATCTAAAACTTCTATCAAAATTTGATGAAGGTTTTCCTGTTTTTGAAATGCTTTGTGCGTAAAAGCATTTAACTCTCGTTGGTGTTCACGAATTTTACGAGATGTAATGTCTCTCTGAATACATACCCAATGCGTGTACCAGCCGTTGTCATCTGCAATTGGTGTAAAAGAAAGACTATTCCAAAATTCTTTTCCATGTTTGGTGTAATTTATCATTTCAATATTACAAGCTTCCCATGCATTCAGTTTGTCCTGAAGACCCTGAATCACTGTTTTGCTTGTTCTGCTCCCATAAGTCAGTTTTAGCGTTTTACCAATAACTTCATCTACAGAATATCCAGTTAATTCTGCAAAACTTTTGTTAGCAAAAATCACCACATTATCCAACTGATTGTCTTCTTCAATCTTGGTAACCAATATCGCATCTTTGGTATTAGCAATAACAGATTCTAATAAACTGAGGTGGTTTTCACGTTTTCTGCTAGCAGAAATATCTTGAATTGCACCAACGACACGTTGATTTTTATTTTGTTCATCTCTTATGAAAATTACATTTTCTTTGACAAAAGAATAGTTTCCATCAGATTTTTGAAAACGATAATTGAACGTCCATTTTTGAATATCTGTATCTAGCATGGCTGAATTCAAACTTTCAAAATAAGACTTGAAATCATTGGGATGAATTTTGGATTTCCAAAAGGCTTCGGTAACATAGCTATCTTCTGTTTTATAACCAAAAAGGCGATGATAACCTTCGCCCCAAAAGATTTTGTCATCGCCGATATGCCAATCCCAAATAGCATCAGAACTGGCTTTGGTCGCAAGATATAATCTGTCTTTAGTTTTTATCAATTCTTGTTCGGCACGGTATGAGGATGTAACGTCGGTCACGGTAGAAATCATCAGATTCTGTTCATAAACAGGAATGTTCTTGGCATTGATGATTTTCTTTTCGCCAGATTTAGTCATAATTTCAACGCCATTCCATTGCATTTGCTTTGGGTCTCCACTTGCAATATCTACCAAAACTTGTTTTTGTATTTTTTCTCGATAAGCTGGATCAGGATAAACTTTTTCAAAAAAATGACTTATGTTATGGACATCATCCAAAGTCCAGCCATAAATTTCAAAAAATCTTTGATTAATAAATTGGGTTTCTTCAGTATCTATTTTATTAGTCGCTATACCAATCGGTAAGTTTTCTAAAATATGGTGTATAAATTCGTTGCGTTCTTGAACTTCAAATTCAATTTTCTTTTGGCGACTAATGTCTTGAAAAGTGCCAATCACATAATTTTCTCGATCGTTTTTATGAGAATTTCCGGTCACTCGCACCCACTTTTCATTTTCAGCATTATCCATGACGATGCACTCCATATCAAAATCTCTCCCTTTTTCTTCAGCTAGACGCATTGCTTTTTCAGCTTTTTGTTTAGAGGCTCCGGGTTTATAAAAATCTAAAGCGCGATTCAAATCTGTTTCGTGGTTTTCATTCACGCCCAAAATTTCAGTTATGGTTTTAGACCAAGTACTTACACCAGTGTTGAAATCATATTTCCAACTTCCTATTTTAGCAGTTTGTTGAGATTCTTCTAGAAAATTTCTAGTAATATTGACATTGACTTTTTTGTTTTCTTCTTGAATTTCAAAACGTGCCAAAAGGTAAACAGGCTCGCTTTTTTCACCGAGTAATTCTAGGTAAATTTTGAATGTATCCACCATGCCTTTTATTTGAATATCGAAGCTATTTTTTCTGTCTTCGCTTTCAAATAAAGTTGAAATCGCCTTGCTAAAATGTTTTAAATCTTGTTTTTTGACTAAAATGTTTTCAAGTGAAATTGACGCCGTTGAATTTTCTTCAATTTCCAATAAATCAGAAAAGGCTGCGTTGTATTTTTCGATAGATTGATTGTCTGCATTGATAATTACAGCAGGAATTTCGATATGCTTTAAAACTTGCCAAAGTAGATGTAAATTATCTGCCATAGAACTGATTATTTGTTCAAACTAAATTAACAATTTTTAAAGACTTTGTTCAAATTTTATGATATTTCATCGCATTTGAAGAAAAACAAATCCCTGAAATCAAAATCTCGGCATTGAATAAAAAGTATTCAGGAATCCAGAAGTCATAGTTTTAAAAAACTTGTAAGTCTTCTGGTTGTTTTGAGATTATATTCAAGTTGGCACCGATATAATTTTGTATCTAAACTAAGAAATCGAAAATATTAACTATTTTTGATAAAAAGCAAGCATGAAAGTTGAAAGAGAAAATAATGAAATACTTGTGAGATTTTCAGCGAGCAAGAATGCTTCAAGGATTCAATCGATATTAGATTTTTTGAGATATGAAGAATTGACTTCAAAATCAAGTGCTGAAGTAAAAGATATTGATGATGTTGTGTTTGATAAGTAGTTAGATTAGGCGATGAAAAATCCAGATTCAAAAAAATAAATTATATTAGTATTATGAATTTAAAAGAATCGATAAAATACAAAATGCTTGATTTTTTATCATTATGCAAAGCTCATAATGTGAAGAGTTTATATGCTTTTGGATCTTCAATAACTGATCAGTTCAATGAAGATTCAAGCGATATAGATTTATTGATTGAAATTGATAGTGAAGACCCAATTGAGCGTGGCGAAAATTTAATTAATATTTGGGATAAATTTGAACAATTCTTTCAACGAAAAGTAGACTTATTAACAAACGCTTCTATTAAAAACCCTATTCTTAGAAAAAGTATTGATTCAACAAAAATTTTAATCTATGATGGAAAAGAGCAAAAAATATCTATCTGATATTTTATTGGCGATTGATTTGATTGAAAAGTTCACAGTTGACATCACAGATTTTAATATTTACCAATCTGATTTAAAAACCCAAAGTGCTGTCGAAAGGCAATTAGCTATTATTGGAGAAGCATTAAATCAACTCAAAAAAAATGAACCAAATTTACTAATTGAAAGCGATAAACAAATTATCAGCTTTAGAAATAGGTTAGTTCACGCTTACGACAGCATTGATAATTCAATTGTTTGGGTTATTATAAAACGTCATCTAAAAAAACTAAGAAAAGAAATACAAACATTAGAGTAAAGAACCTACTACCAACATTGTGACATTAGGCTTTATCCATTATTATAGTTTCAAAATCTGCTGATTTATTATTCTTACAGGTTTAAAAGGATTATGTTCCAATAAATCTTTATTCCTTTATAATGGCACTAACCGATAACATCAAATTTAAATTTCAAAAGCCAAAACATTTCATCAAAAAACTTTGCATCTTTGACCTGAGAATTGAAAATGACATTTAAAAATGAAAGAACGTTTAGAAAAAACCGTAGAATACTTACAAAGCAAAGGTTTTGACAATCCTGAAATCGGTATTGTTTTAGGTACTGGACTCAGCAAAATTGTAGAAGACATAGACATTGAAGCTGAAATTAGCTACAATCATATTCCACATTTCCCAACAGCGACGGTAGAATTTCACCAAGGAAAATTTATTTTTGGGAAACTCGGCGGCAAAAAAGTCGTGGTGATGCAAGGGCGTTTTCATTATTATGAAGGCTATTCTTTGCAAGACATCACTTATCCGGTCAGAATTATGAAAGATTTGGGCATTCAGAAACTTTTGGTTTCCAATGCCGCTGGCGCTATCAATAAAAATTTCAAAAAAGGTGAATTGATGCTTATCGACGACCACATCAATCTTCAAGGCAGTTCTCCATTGGCTTTTAAAGGCGTGTCGCAATTTGGAGAAAGATTTGTGGATATGTTGGCGCCTTATGATTCCAAAATCAATGCTGAATTTTTGAAAATTGCCAAGGAAAATAACATCAAGCTTCACCAAGGCGTTTACGCTTCTGTAGTCGGTCCGCAGTTGGAAACCAGAGCAGAATACCGATATTTGAAAATTATAGGCGCAGATGCGGTTGGGATGAGTACCGTTCCCGAAATTATTGTGGCCAACCATCTGAAATTGCCCGTAGCTGCGATTTCTGTATTGACAGATGAATGCGATCCTGACAATCTAAAACCAGTGAATGTGGAAGAAATCATCGCCACTGCTAACAAAGCAGAGCCACAATTGGTGACTTTGTTTAAAACTCTGATTGAAAGTTTTTAATACAATTTAAACATCGAACAACGCTGTTAAACGCATTTCATAGTCAAACTGGTATAAGTTGAAATCTCACAAAATCACACCTGTTTGTTGAAAGAACACTTTTCAAAATTATTATCAAAACAAAACGCCCCGATTTTAAATTTAAAATCGGGGCGTTTTAAAAAATGTATGTTTTTTAATCTCGTGAAACTTCCAAAACTTCAAATTCAATAATACCGTTTGGCACTTCAATTTTAGCAGTGTCGCCAGCTTTTTTACCTAGCAAACCTTTTCCGATAGGTGAATCTACAGAAATTTTACCAGATTTTAAATCAGCTTCACTTTGTGCGACCAATTTGTAAGTCATTTCTTTATTCATCTTCAGATTTTTAAGTCTGACATTACTGTGAATCAAAACTTTTGAAGTGTCCAACTGTGATTCATCAATGACACGTGCATTAGCCACAACTTCTTCCAATTTAGCGATTCGCATTTCCAGCATGCCTTGAGCTTCCTTAGCCGCATCGTATTCCGCATTTTCACTCAAATCGCCTTTATCTCTAGCGTCTGCAATATCTTGCGAAGCCTTTGGACGCTCTACATCTCTAAGTTGGTCGAGTTCAGCTTTCAACTTCTTCAATCCTTCTTCCGTATAATAAGATACTTTACTCATAACTTCTTCGTTTATATATAACAAAAAAGAATCCCGTGTCGACGAGATTCCGAAGTGCAAATATAGTAAATTTGTACTTTTAAACATAAATGCCATCAAAATATTAATATGAGAATTCTTTTTACCTTCATTTTTATAGCTTTTATTAGCGCCTGTGAATCAGACGATAACAGACGAAGAAATCCAAATTTACTGAACATAAATGTAAATTATGAAATCAGTTTGAGTTTGCCACAATACAACAATTTGAATTTTGTTGGCAATGCGGTTTATATTCCAAATCAGGGAAATTTAGGCATTATCGTAGTCAATTCTGGCAGTGGATTTTATGCCTGGGATGCCGCCGATCCAAATATTCCACCTGAATCTTGTTCTCGATTAGAAATAAGTGGTCTGGAAGCAACTTCAAGTTGTAATCCGCCAAATACTTACAGTTTGATTGATGGTTTGCCAATTGCAGACAATGAAAACGAAGAAGATTTGCGCTATGGCATGATGTCTTATCGTGTTACTGAAAGCGGTAATATTTTAAGGATTTTCAACTAAAATCGCTTTGAAATTTTCTCGTAATCAAAGTCGAAATTGACAATTTCATTTTTTTGAATTTGTTCATGATGTTTTAGAAATATCAAGCCACTTTCCGTATCAATTTGAATCAAAAAATACGTGCCGTGATAATAAGATTTTTTTACTTTTCCACTGAATTTTGAT
>JBHEPM010000011.1:0-439 GCA_046260295.1 Psychroflexus sp. | reverse complement strand
TTCAAACCCAAAATTTGCTGTTGACAAGGCATTCACGTCACCAAATAAAGATGCAGCGTAATAATTTTTGGGCATTTCAAAAACAGATTGGGTATTTCTGAAATCTAGCATTTCACCTTTTTGCAAGACTAAACTTTGGTCGGAAAAAGGCAAAACATCATTGACATCATGCGTGGCAAAAATACAAGTGATGTTTTGGGATTTCAGATAATCAAACAAACGCCGTCGCAATTTGTTTTTCTTGAATTGATCGATGTGACTAAACGGCTCATCGAGCAGCAAAACTTCCGGAAGTTTCGCTAAAGCTTGACCAATAGCC
Source organism: Psychroflexus sp. (assembly GCA_046260295.1). Lineage (GTDB taxonomy): Bacteria > Bacteroidota > Bacteroidia > Flavobacteriales > Flavobacteriaceae > Psychroflexus. The sequence continues at coordinate 120 of JBHEPM010000011.1, read as the reverse complement.
ACGCGCTGTTTTTGACCGCCGCTCAAATTTTTGACTTTAGTTTGTTTCACTGATGTCAACTCTAGCACTTCCAAAAGTTCGTCACTGCGTTCTTGACTTTCTTCCGGATACATTCTGGAC
>JBHEPM010000109.1:0-6743 GCA_046260295.1 Psychroflexus sp. | reverse complement strand
AAGTTGTGTAGTGTCAATTTTATAAGCCTCTACCATTTCCAAAGGTGTAAAGGTTTGACCCTCTGGAAAAACAACCACATCTTCGGGTTGAACTTTGGCCGTAATGGTATATTTGATTTGTTCGCCAATTTTGATGCTATCACGGTCAATTTCTGCAGAAACCTCTTGAGCTTTCATCCAAAAACCACTCATCAGTAAAACTGAAGTGAATATAAAATGATATGTAAATTTTTGCAATCTCATCAATAGTTTATCGGGCTTTGAAATAGCTGAGCAATTTTTTAACGTAACTTTCTTCTACTTGAGTTGAAATTCGTCCGGCACCACTCAATTTTAAGGTCTTGTTGAAATATTCTACACGGTCAAAATATTGTTGGCGGTATTGATTTCTTGTGCTTTTTAAAGCGGTATTTATCCAAACCAAATTTCCAGTTTCGGCATCTTTAGCTTGCAATAAACCAACATTGGGCAATTCGGTTTCACGTTTATCGTAAATTCTTATGCCTGTCACATCATGACGACGGGCAACAATTTTTAAACTGCGTTCATAATTATCATCCATAAAATCTGACAACATAAAAACAATAGCCCGTTTTTTAATTAGATTGGTCAAAGATTTTAATGCCATACCAATATCAGTTTTGGTATTTTGAGGCTTGAATTCAATCAACTCACGGATAATTCTCAGCACATGCATCCGTCCTTTTTTTGGTGGAATGTAGAGTTCGATTTGGTCTGTAAACAACATCAAACCTACTTTATCATTGTTTTGTATAGCTGAAAATGCTAAAGTTGCAGCGATTTCAATTAAAATATTTTTCTTGTAAGTGGTTTGTGTGCCAAAATATTCCGATGCCGACACATCTATCATCAGCATCATGGTGAGCTCGCGTTCCTCCTCAAAAACTTTGACAAAAGGTTCGTTGTAACGGGCGGTGACGTTCCAATCTATTGCGCGCACATCATCACCAAACTGATAACTCCGAACTTCATTAAAAGTCATTCCACGACCCTTGAACGCTGAATGGTATTCGCCACCAAACACGTGGTCGCTCAAACGGCGTGTTTTGATTTCGATTTTTCTAACTTTTTTGAGAAGTTCTTTTGTATCCATAAAAAGCCCATCCTAAATCCTTCATTTCGACTTCGCTCAATGCGTCGCCTAAGAAAAGGACTTTTTGATTTTATCTATTAAGAATTAATTTTAGTTCGTTCATGCTGATTTTTTGATTGGAAAAATACTTTTTATGGCACTTCTACTTCGTTGACGATTTTTGCGATTAAATCTTCTGAGGTGATATTTTCAGCTTCGGCTTCGTAAGTAATTCCTATTCTATGTCTGAGCACATCCATAACCACAGCTCTTACATCTTCTGGAATCACATAACCTCTTCGTTTGATAAAGGCGTAACATTTGGCAGAAGTCGCCAAGTTGATGCTACCACGCGGTGAAGCCCCAAAACTAATTAAAGGTTTGATTTCTTCAAGCCTATATTTTTCCGGATAACGTGTAGCAAAGACAAGGTCAAGAATATATTTTTCAATTTTTTCATCCATATACACATCCTTAACCGCTTCTTGGGCTTTTAGGATTTGCTCGGAAGAAACCACAGAATTCACTTTATTGAAACTGCTCGCTAAGTTAGCTCGCATCACTTTTTGCTCATCGGCAATATTTGGATAATCGATTACCACTTTCAACATAAATCTATCCACTTGAGCTTCCGGTAAGGGATAAGTTCCTTCTTGCTCCACCGGGTTTTGAGTCGCCATGACCAGAAAGGGTTTGTCCAAAATAAAAGTCTCATCACCAATAGTCACTTGTTTTTCCTGCATGGCTTCCAACAAAGCCGATTGCACCTTGGCCGGCGCACGGTTAATTTCGTCTGCCAGCACAAAATTAGCGAAAATTGGCCCTTTTTTGATGCTAAAATCGTTGATTTTCATATTATAAATCATCGTTCCTACAACATCTGCCGGCAATAAATCTGGTGTAAACTGGATACGGCTAAATGAGCCAGAAACAGCGTTGGACAAAGTATTAATAGCAAGAGTTTTCGCCAAACCTGGAACACCTTCCAACAGAATATGACCACGACCGATTAAGCCGATGAGCAAGCGTTCTATCATCTGTTTTTGTCCGATGATGACTTTGTTCATTTCATTGGTAAGGATATCGACAAATGCACTTTCTTTTTCAATTTTTTCGTTGATTTGTGCAATGTCCACATTGGTATTTTGAGCGTCCATAGTGGTTGTATTTTTGATTTTATTTAGCAATGCAAATTGATAAAATATTTGTATTGAGCTTGTTAAGGTCTGGTTAAAAGTTGAAATTGTTTATTTTGCATTTAATCATTTAAAAGCCAATTGATAATAAGGTATTTAGAGGTCGTTTTTCCATTGATTATATTTCATGTCAAAAAACTTTAATTATTCATTAATAGAGTGTCAAAAATATATGCTTTACTTTTAAGCTAAATAAATTGTTCTATGTCGGCTATATCTAGCTAGAGTCAAACATCCTTTAATTGTTATACAGATGCTTGTAAAGATTTAGAATCAAGTATTATGTACAAAGTATTAAGTAAAAAATTTAGGAAGTAAAATAGATGATAGATGATAAAACTTTGATTTTAATTCTAAAGTGGATTTAGGTATTTAAAATTATAAAATTTACATGACTGACTGGCAAACAAATAGAATTTAAAATTGAGAGGTGATAGGTAAGTATGATATTTTGAATACAATCGCAAACCAAAATTACTTAATACTAAATTCCTAATACTAATTACTATAAAATATAAACAGATGAAAGTATTGATAACGGGCGCAACAGGATTGGTGGGGCAGGTGTTGACAAAGCAACTGTTAGAACGGGGCGATGTAGTGAATTATTTAACCACAAGGTCTTCAAAAGTTGAAAATCAAAATAATTACCAAGGTTATAAGTGGGATACTAAAAATCAAATCATCGATAAAGACTGTTTTAATGGTGTAGAATGCATCATCAATTTGGCCGGTGCTAGTGTGGCGGAACGTTGGACAGATTCTCATAAAAAAGCCATTTTAAATAGCCGAATAGATAGCCTTAAATTATTATATGATAGTCTTTGTGAAATTGACCACGAAGTGAAACACTTGATTTCCGCTTCTGCAATTGGAGTTTACCCTAGCTCATTGACTAAACTTTACGAAGAAAGCGAAACTGATCTGAGCGATGATTTTTTGGGTCATGTGGTGCAAGAATGGGAAAAAGCCTCTGGTCAATTTGAACAACTCAACATCAATGTAGCTCAAATCCGTATTGGAGTGGTGTTGGCTGAAAATGGCGGTGCTTTGGAAAAAATGGAAAAACCAATCAAAAATTATGTCGGAGCAGTTTTAGGCAGTGGTAAGCAATGGCAATCCTGGATTCACGTTAAAGACTTGGCTTCATTATTTTGTCATGTTATGGATGAACATCTAACTGGTGTTTATAATGGTGTCGCCCCAAATCCAGTTAATAATAAAGAATTAACAAATGCTCTTGCCAAAATACTAGATAAACCCATTTTACTTCCACCGGCACCAAAATTTGCCTTAAAGTTATTACTCGGCGAGATGTCGCAGATTGTTTTGGGCAGCCAATTAGTCAGTGCAGATAAAATTCAGGAAGAAGGATTTTTGTTTGAGTTTCCACAATTGGAGCATGCACTGGAAGAGATTTATGAGGGATAAATATTTATTATAAATCAGGTTTATTGTTTCTTGTAAAACTCTGCTGTAAAAGAAGCAACGAAAAAAAGGAATAAGCGCTGGCAAATTCCATAACTATTAGCAATTCATAATTTGAGTTTACTTTCGTAAACATAACACCAAAAAAATCCAATACTTTTTTCACATTGGATTCTTTTGATAAATAGTTGATAATTAAAAATTAAATCTTTGCTTTGTCTTTTGTGTACTTATACGGAAGTTGCGTTGTACTTAAAGCTTCTACATCTTCATGAATTTCTTCATTGATGACTTCTCCAAAATAAACAGTATGATCACCTATATTTAGACTTTTTACTACTTTACAGGTGATGTATCCAAGCGTGTCTTCTATAATAGCCTGATCATTTCGCTTTGTGAAAGGTACTCCGTTTATTTTTCCATTTTCAATCGTAGATTTTGCAGCAAATTTTTTCACATACGCCTCGTGATTTTTTGATAGTAAATGAATAGTAAAATGACCACTATAATCAATAGTTTCATTCAAATCACTTTTTTGGCCAACAGTAACTGAGACTATCTCTGGTGAGAAGGATACTTGAGAAACCCAATTAACTGTAGCTGCTACAATATAATCTTTATCACGTGTTTCTAAGTCTTCAGACTTTTTTAGGGCTGTAAGAATGTAATAGCCGTAGGTGAATTTGTTTGTTAGTTTACTCATAATTTGTTCAAATTTGATTTGTAAAAAAATATTTCTTTAGAATGTTTTCTATAAAATTAAGTTTTTAAACTAAATAACTTAGATATAAGGTTGAATTAAAAAAACATAATAACACTTATAATCTAAAGGAAATCAAGGAATAATGTGGTTAAAAATATGGTAAAATTTTAGGGATGGGCTCGATTGAAATGTTGAGATGAAAATCTATATTACTCTGATTTGATTAGACCATTATCAGTTATTCCATAGTTAATTTTAAACTTAATCAAATAATTACACTCTCAAACAAATTCCCAGAAATTGGGCAATAATATTCAAAAACCGACAAGGATTAAGACACCAGACATTGTTATCTTTGATTTTATTTGTGTAAGTCTTTTAATTTTTCTGAAGTAAAAGAGTATAGTTTTAATGCAGTTAAATTATTTGAGTTAAACATTCCATCTTGATTATTATTAAAACAAATCAGCATAAAGGATGTTGAATCATAACTTTCAGAGCTTTTAATCATCATTCATTTTAAAATCCTTTTTGTCGAATTCTCATAAATAAAAAGTTTCATTTTTTTCTAATTATATTAAAAATATTCTTAACTTATATATTTAAATTGTAATACAATATTTTCTTTCTAATCACAGTAAAACCAACTAATATGGCAATGATCACAAAACAAGAAGTTTTAAAATTAGCAAATGAGCAAAGTTCAAATCATGTTTCAATCTATATACCAACTCATCGTGCTGGTGCAGAAACATTAGATGGACAAGATAAAATTAAACTTAAAACCCAACTTAAAAACGCTAAAGCCAAGTTAGAAAAACGAGGTTTGAGCGATAAAGAAATTGAAGAAATGGTCAAGCCTGTAAATGAATTGGTTAATGACAGTGAATTTTGGAGACATCAGTCAGATGGTTTGGCTATTTTTCTTTCAGAAAATACCTTCAAAACATATACGGTTCCTGTTCACTTCAAAGCATTCAACTATATTTCTGATGAGTTTTATCTCAAGTCCTTAATGCCACTTTTTAATGGTGATGGCTTGTTTTACCTATTATCACTTAAAAATGATATGGTAAAATTCTACGAAGGCACTCGCTATACCATCACCGAGGTTATTACTCCTGAAGAAGTTCCATCGAGATTGGAAGATGTTGTTGGTTATGATTTTGAACAGAAAAATCTTCAGTTCAGATCTGGACAACAAAGCGAAAGCAAATCTAGTATGTATCATGGAGCTGGAGAAGGAAAAGCAGAAGAATTGAACGAAATGAAACGTTACTTTAGAGCAGTAAACGACGGTATTATGACCATACTTCATGATAACCAAGAACCACCACTAGTCGTGTTTTGCCAAGATTTTCAATTTCCTGTATATAAGGAAGTTAATACTTATCAAAACCTTTATGATGAGCATGTTTCAGGAAATCCAGAGGATAAGGACATCAATCAACTCCACGAAGAAACCTGGAGTTCATTACAACCTCACTTTGAAAAAGCACGTAAAGAAAAAATAAATTTATATTCTGAATATATTGGAACTGGCAAAGCTTCTGCAGATATAAATGCAATTATAAGGTCGGCCATAGAAGGAAGAATAGATAGTTTATTTGTTCAAAATGGAGCAGAAATATTTGGTGATTATGACAACAATAGTCAAGAGGCAAATATTCAAGGTGAGCTTACAGATAATAATATTTCTTTGCTTAACCTTATCGCCATTAAAGTTTTTGAAAAAGGAGGCACCATCTATATCACGGAAAAAGAGGATATGCCAGATGAAAATCACAAAAAAGTAAACGCTGTATTTAGATATTAATTCGACTTTAGTCTAAATTTAAGATGGCAGGTAGTTATTGTGTGATTAAAAAACATGGGGTACTTGCCATTTTTTTAGTTTTATTTGTCAAAAATTAGATAATGGCCTCAAGTACTAAACTTCAAAAGATTAATAGTGTCCTGTTTTTTTGCTTCCTCCTAATTGTAGGATTGTACTATGGTTCTTCTTTTTTGATTCCGCTTACATTTGGTATATTTTTCACGACTTTGATTCTTCCTATTAATACTATTTTTGAGAAAAAATTAAAATTCAGAAAATTACTTTCATCCTTTATCAGTACATTCATTTTATTCCTAGTTATTGGAGGGCTTTTCTTTTTATTATTTAGGCAATTCAGCATTTTTGTAGGTGATCTTCTTGAAAGAAAGGAAGACATATTAGGTTTTATTGATAATTTACGGGAACAAATTGTACAGCTAACTGGGGTTACCTTGGAGCAGCAGGAGGAAGTTTTTAAAGATCGAATTTTTGGAATGATCCAGGAAG
>JBHEPM010000108.1:6466-6751 GCA_046260295.1 Psychroflexus sp. | reverse complement strand
CTTCTGAAAAGCTTAACCAGCGTGCCCCTTCGCCTCTATCGGCCATTGGGCATTTCTGTATATATATCGTTTTGTCCATGGAGTTTAAACTTTTCACTACAGCAATCATGTGTTCTGAAAGTGCTATAAACTCGTCTCTTAATTCATCTATTGAATTCAGTTTTTCAACATTTTGAAACGTTTTTGAATTCAATTCAGAAAACAACATATTGACTTGTTTATACTGAGCTTTTGAGGTCTCAAAATCATCTGAAACCAATGCATTTTTTAATTTGTGGTATTCCT
>JBHEPM010000108.1:0-6261 GCA_046260295.1 Psychroflexus sp. | reverse complement strand
AAGTTGTTTTTGATGTTGAATTTTCTAGTTCTGCCGTGATGAAAACACCAGGCTTCAAATTTCGATTGGGATTTTGAATCACAACTCGTGCCTTGGCTGAACGACTTTGGTCGTCTAAAACCGGCGAAATGAAAGTCACTTTACCAGAAGTATCTTTATAATTTGGCGTTTGTATAGTAAACTTGTCTCCAACATTAACTTTGTTAAGATCATTTTCATAGATATCTACGATTGCCCAAAGTGTCGATAAATCGGTGATGCGCATCAATTGTTGATCAGCTTTCAGATTATCGCCTTGCTTTACTTTTAAGTTTGAAATCACACCTGTTTTTGGAGATCGCAATTTTAATCGGCCATTTTTTATAGATTCAATATCGCTGACGGACAATTCATAATTGGCTATTTTTCGTTCGATGCTTTTTAAAAGCAGTTGATTTTTTTGATGTTTAGCCAACTCCAGTTCTTCTTTCAAAACCTGAATTTCAGGAGCATACAACTCAGCAATGACTTGACCTTTCTGAACTTGTTCGCCTTCTTCATTGACAAAAAGCCGTTCGATTCTAGCTTTAAAATTAGCAGATAAAGATTGTGTATTATCCTGATTGATTTGCAAACGTCCAGAGAAACTTAAGTTAGAATTAGTCTCTTGATTTCCAACCACAAGCGTTTCCACTCCAGCTAATTTCCGAGCGGTTTTACTCATGACGATTGCATCAGGATCGATATTATCTTCCATTGAAGACGCTGGAATCAAATCCATTCCACAAATCGGACAATCGCCTGGTTCGTCCTGGCGAATTTGGGGATGCATGGAGCAAGTCCAGACCGAATCTGCTTGCGCTTCTGAATGATTATGATCTTCTTCTGTTTGATTGTCATCTGAAGAAAAAAGAAAAAGACCCAGTAAAATACCGATCACAAAAAGCAATCCGCCAATTAGGTATGTTTTAAAATTCGTTTTCATTTTGATTTTTTTAAAAATTGAGTATATATTTCACTAAGATTCCGCCTGCTAACCAGATATAGCTGATAAAGGCTAAGTATTTTAAAACCTTTTCCAGCAGCGGACTTTTAGGCGCCATTTCTTTCATGTGAGAAATGTCTTTTTCTTTTGAAAAGAACCCCAGATACACTAAAATCCCCGAGATGATCAAAAAGCCTATGTTCATAAAAAAGGTGTAATTAAATTGAAAATGGTCTTGGTCTGTGATATTGGCAGAAGATATATCTGGCAACAAACTGAATGCATCCAAGCTATAATGTAAAACCAGCGAAGTGATAATCAAGGCTGTAAACAGCAGAGAAAGTATGAAAAGAGACATTTTCCAACCGTAATATTTGGCATTGATTCTTAATACGGGAAAGACGACCAGATCACTAAAGATAAATGCCATGACACCAGCAAAACTAACACCTTTACCAAACAATAAAGCGGCCAGCGGGATATTTCCCATAGACCCGATAAAGGTCATAAAGGCGGCAAAAGGGCCAATAATAACATGTTCTAAAAGCGTAAAGAACCCAAAAGAAGTCTGCCCTTCTCCAGTATTGATAAATAAGGTTTGAAAAAAAGAATCTGGAACAAAAGCTGAAATAATGCCGGCAATGGTAAAGCCGATGGTGACATCTTTCCAGACCATTTTCCATTCCATCCCGTATTGTTTCCCTACTTTTACCCAATTGGTTTTATTCTGAATTTTCTCTGAAATAGGCTTGGAATCCACTTGTTCTTTATCAGCTTCTCCAAGTTTTTTTCTAGCTTTTGAAATGATGGATTTTGGGTTGATTAATCCAATTAAGACCCAAACGATCAGAATGAGTAAAATCCCGCCAACGTATTCTCCAACCACAAACTGCCAACCTAAAAATATGGAAATCACGATACCAAGTTCAATAACCAAGTTGGTTGAAGCTAGTAGAAATGCCATAGATGATACAAAACTTGCTCCTTTTTGAAAAAGCGATTTTGTGGTAGCTAAGGCTGAAAAACTGCAAGAACTACTGATAAAACCAAAAAACGTCCCGAAAAGTACAGATTTGGCATTGGATGCTCCCATGGTTTTTTGCATGTTTTTTTTGGTCACAAAAACTTGAATAAGACTACTCAACGCATATCCTAAGATAAACGCCCAAAGCGCCATCCAAAAAAATCCTAAGGCCGTATTAGCGGCATTTCCCCAGTTTTCTAAAAAGTTATTAACGTTCATAATTCTGAATTTGAAGTGAGGTAATTAAGTGTTTCGTTTGTCTTTTGAAGGTCTGCCAGAGTTCTTATTTTCATTTTATGATGCAATAGATGCTCTTCATATAATCGTAAGACTTCTTCGATTTGCATTTCACCATTAGCTAATGCCACTTCTGAAAGTTTTAAAATATCATTCAATTTTTGCATTTGCTTTTCGTGTAATTCTACAGAATTGATTAATTCATCGTATTGATATTGAGCCACTAGAATTTCAGATTCTAATCGTGATTCTTCATTTTCCAATTGAAATTGAAGCGACTCGCCCTGAAGTGACGTCTGTTTTTTTCGAGACTTGTTTTTCTTTCCAAATATCGGCAAGCTCACAGACAGCATGGGCATAATCGCATCTTGTCCAGCATCTGCATTCATCACATTGCGGTCCTGAATAATCGCATAATCCAATCCAACTCCAAATTGTGGCAAAGCTTGCTTTTTCGCCAAAACGCTTTCAGCTTTGTTGGATTCTTGCAGATTTCGAATCATTTCCAGTCTTGGATGATTTTCGGAAATTGAATCCATTTCCTTGAATTCCTTTTGTTCTAAAATTTGCTCAGGATTAGAAATCAAAACAGGCGTTTGCAATGGTCGATTCATCAGTTGATTGAGCTGTGTTACCAAAGCCTGGTCTTGTTCTTTTAAGACTTGAATTGTATTTTTTTGTTTATCAATTTGAAGTTCAACGCGAAGAATATCCACTAAATTTGCTTTGTTATTTTCATAATTGGATTCCACAATGGTCTTTAAATCTTCTAAAATCTGAAGTTGCTCGGTTTCCAATTCAGCGATAAATCTTAAAGCCGAGAGGTCGTAGTATTTTTCAGCCACCTTTAGATATAACTTCAATTTCTGATCTTGAAATTTTTCAAATTCTGCTTCAGCTCTAAAGGCTGCCATATCACCTTTGGCTTTGTAAGTCCCAAACCAAGGCAGCATTTGTGTTAATGAAAATCTGGCAATTTGCGGACCAACCCGAGTTTCAATCGGACTGATAAAGTAGCCAAAACTCAGGTTGGGATCTTGCCAGGATTTGGCTTGGGTAACGTTTTCCAACTGGGCTTCAAAAGCTTTGTATTGAGCTTTTAGGTCTAAATTATTTTGAGCCGCTCTCACCTTCAAGGTGTCCAAATCCTGTGCGTTAGCACTAAAGCAAAGCAGACACCCCACTAAAATGAATTTAGTCAGTAGCGTATTTAAATTTATGTATAAATCTTTAATCATTTTCTTGTTGAATTAAATTCAGTTCAAATCAATTTCATCAGTATTTTTTAAAGCTCTGCTATACACGATGTAGAATAAAATCGGTAGCAAGAAGTAAGTTATACTTGCCATCAACATCCCACCAAAAGCAGGAATCGCCATCGGTACCATGATGTCGGAACCTTTTCCTGTGGATGACAAAACTGGTAAAAGCGCAATCACAGTCGTTACCGAAGTCATCACAGCAGGCCGAATTCTCTTGAGTCCGCCTTCCATAACCGCTTCACGGAGTTCAGCTTTCGTTTTAGTTGGATTGTTTTTAAAGGATTGCCTCAAATAAGTCGCCATTAAGACGGCGTCATCGGTGGCAATACCAAAAAGCGCAATAAATCCAACCCAAACGGCGACACTCAAGTTGATGGTTTTGATTTGAAAAATATCACGCAGATTTTCGCCAAGCAGACTAAAGTTCAAAAACCAATCCTGACCGTAGAACCAAATCATGATAAAACCACCACTAAAAGCTAAAGCAATGGACGAAAACACCATCGTACTGATGCGCACCGACTTGAATTGAAAATACAAAATCAAGAAAATCACGACCATCACCACAGGAATTATCAAGGACAAACGCTTTTCTGAACGCACCTGATTCTCAAAACTTCCTGCAAAACGGTAACTGACGCCACTTGGAACTTTCAGGTTGCCATTGTCAATTTCAGTTAAAATTGCATCTCTGGCAGCTTCCACAGCGGTAACTTCAGCAACGCCATCAGCGCGATCGAACAAGACATAAGAATTCAAAAATGTATTTTCCCGTTTGATCATTTGCGGACCGCGTTCATACTCGATATCCACCAGCTCACCCAAAGGAATTTGAGTGCCGGAAGCTGTGGAAATCAGCATATTTTCAATCGCTTCCGGAGTGTTTCTCAGTTCCCTCGGATAACGAACACGCACATTGTATCGCTCGCGCCCTTCTACCGTTTGAGTTAAAGACTGTCCACCCACGGCCACAGAAATATACTCCTGAACGTCGTTGATGCTCAAGCCATATCGGGCTAAATTTTTACGATTGAGATTCAAGTGCAAATAGGGTTTGGCCACCACCCGATCTGCAAATACGGCTTGGGATTTGATCTGATCCACTTGTTTTAAAATTCCTTCCAATCGCTGTCCAAAATCTTCTATAGTTTCTAAATCTGGCCCGGATACTTTGATGCCCATCGGCGCGCGCATACCGGTTTGCAGCATCACTTGTCGGGTTTCGATAGGTTGCAATTTGGGCGCTGAGGTGATGCCGGGGATTTTAGTGACTTTAGAAATTTCAGTCCAAATATCGTCTGGCGACTGAATGTGCTTTCGCCAGTTTCTAAAATAATTTCCGTCTTCATCTTCCATTAAATACGACTTGAAATCATTGTCAATTTCAAAAAACAATTCGGATTGAATTTGATCAGAGAAAATTTCATCAGATGCATTTTGAAACACAAATTCAGCATTATCGAACCAAATAACATCTTCAGCATTATTGGTGATTTCCACCTGATTGTTCTGAACTTTTAAGCCTTTGAATTTGAAAAGTCCATCCGAATTTACTTTGAAAGGCTGGCGTTTGCCATTCTCATTTAAAATAAACTCTGATTTGTAAGTAATCAAATTTTCGAACATCGAAATCGGTGCGGGGTCGATGGCCGATTCAACCCGACCTAACTTACCAACTACCGTTTCCACTTCCGGAATTTGCTTCACCAGCATATCCATTTGCTGAAGTTTATCTTTATTGAATTCAACACCCGAATGCGTCATGCTGGTGGGCATCAAAATAAAACTCCCTTCTGCCAGACTTGGCATAAATTCCTTGCCGATACCGGGAAATGTTTCATCCATAGCCTTCCAAATTCCTGTGTCTTCTATCGCAAAACCAACAGCATTGGACGCTTGTTTTGACCAATGGAAAATGCTTGAAAAGCCAAGCCAAATCATTACTCCAATCAAGATAGAAAACAATGGAAGTAGCAAAAAGGCTTTGACGTGGTTTAAGAAAAACTTTAAAATCTGGTAATAATACTTTTGCAGCAAAAGATAAAATGCTAACAAAATACCGACTAAAATCACCACGAAAACAATGTTGGATAACATAGATTGTTGTGGGCCAAGCGGCAACCAAAAATTAGAAAGCAAAACTAAAACACCAACAATCAAGACATAAAAATGCAGGTTTTTGAATCGGAATTTCTCATTGTAGGTTTGGTAAGTGAGGAAATAACTGATGGCATACATCAAAATAAACGCACCCAACCAAAAGGCATTAAAAATCGTCCAAAGTCCGATGACAAAAAGAAACGCATTAAGATAATAAGCCGATTTTTGTTTGTTGATTTTAATCCTGAACACAACATACATCAAAGTCGGTAAAATCAAAACGGTGACTAAAAATGCAGCGATCAGTGCAAAAGTTTTGGTATAAGCTAACGGAATAAATAATTTTCCTTCGGCTGCTTCCAAAGCGAAAACAGGTACAAAACTGATGACTGTGGTTAAGACCGCCGTCAAAATCGCAGAACTGACTTCGGCGGAACCTTCGTAAATATTTTTGACTAGCGACTCATTTGGCGAGTCTTCCAGTTTTTTCAATACATTTTCTGAAAGAATAATCGCCAAATCAATCATGGTTCCGATGGCAATAGCAATTCCTGATAAAGCCACAATATTGGCTTGCACATTGAAGAACTTCATGGCGATAAACACCAGTAAGACTGAAATCGGCAGCACTGCCGAAATCACCAAAGAAGCTCTCAAGTTGAACACTATGATGA
>JBHEPM010000107.1:3460-6785 GCA_046260295.1 Psychroflexus sp. | reverse complement strand
AAATTTATGATTTCAGCATGCTTTTGATTTCTTTGTGTTCGTTGGCATAAATTAAAGTTGCCAATATCAAAATACTTGCAATGCCGAAGATATAGTTTTCTGTAAAATAATAAAAAGATATGGCACCTAAGACTGTTGAAAGTCCGAGATACATCATGATTTTTCCAGTTTGAAAAGGAATTGGATAATATTTTTTGCTATAAATATATGACAAAGTCATCATGGTGAAATAGGCCAAAAGCGTGGCTATGGCAGAGCCGAAATATCCAATAATTGGAATTAAAGCAAAATTGACAACTAATGTAATGACTGCGCCGATGACGGAAATATATGCGCCGAATTTGGTTCTGTCGGTGATTTTGTACCAAACCGATAAATTGTGATAAATTCCGAGGCACAAATTGGCTAAAAGTATAATTGGCACGATTTCCAAAGCATCATAATAAGCTTCATCTCTAACAATCAGCAGTTTTAAAGGTTCGATGAATGCAATGACACCTAAAAAAATAAGCGAACCGGTAATGACAAAATATTTGGTGATTAATGCATAAGCTTTCTGTGGATTTTGAGTTTTGGCATGGCTAAAGAAAAAAGGTTCGATGCCCAACCGAAATGCGGTGGCAAATAAAGTCATAAATACCGCTAATTTGTAACAGGCTGAATACACGCCAATTTGAGCTTTGGCAGTGTCTTCAGGTAAAAGATATTTCAGTAAAATTCTATCGAAAACTTCATTGACAGAAAAAGCAAGACCAGCAATAAGCACCGGAATGCCGTAACGCATCATTTTTTTCCATAAAGCAATATCAAAGGAAAATTTTAATTTAAAATAAAACGGCAACAACAAGACTAAAGTCGTTGTACTCGCCACAAGATTGGCAATGAATACGTAATTGATTTCAAAGTTTGAAACGTATATTTTTTCAAAAAAACTGATGTTTGACTGCCAATTAACTAGCCAAACCAAAAAGAAAACATTTAGCAACACATTAATGAAGACATTGATGATTTTGATGATTGCGTATTTTTTGGGTTGACCAAGAGCGCGTAAATAAGCAAATGGAATAATCACAAATGCATCTAATGCCAAAATCCAAATAATCAAGTTGATGTATTCCGCAGGAATCTCAACGAAAGCTGAAATTTGGTTTTGAAAACCAATGCCCAAACCAAGAAAAACTAGCGTAGAAATGACCAAAGACCATGCAGAAGTGGACATGACTTGATTTTTGGCGTCTTGTTTATTGAAAAATCTAAAAAAAGCAGTTTCCATGCCATAAGACAACACCACATTGAAGAGAACAAAATAAGCGAAAATGACAGAAATTTCGCCATACATGGATTCATCAGGCAAATATTCAGTGTGAATTGGCACCAATAAAAAACTCATCATTCTCGGCAAAACCGTTGCCAAGCCGTAAATGAAAGTTTGTTGAAAAAGTTTTTTATAGACGCTCACGAATAAATATCAATTGGTCAAATTTAGTAAAAATCCCTTAGGGAAATTCTTGAAATAAAAAACTGCTTAGGAAAAATTCCTAAGCAGTTTTTATATAGATAAAATCGAATTTTATTTTTAGTCTAACAAACCAGAAACATTAACATCGTCAACATGGTAACGTGTAGTTGCAGAAGGATCAGATCCTTCGTATTTAAATCCAATTCTCACAGCTTGACCTTCGATACAAGAGATATTAATTGGACCAACATTTTGTAAACCACCGAAACTATTTGCAGGACCATTTGGAATGTTAACATCTAATGCTTCCCACTCAGTCGTTGTTGGATCTCCAGTGTAATCTGTTGTGATTAATACACTTAAAATATTTCCGTTATCGTAAGCCGCTTCGATTCTGGCAGTAAATTGTTCTTGCGAAGATAAATCAAGGTTCATTTCTGGGGTAATCAACCAAGCTTCAATTTCTGACTCATCACTGTTGAAACCAGAAACTTGAGCATAATTATTGTTGCTAAAGTTTCCTATAAAATAGTCAGTATCTCCACCTGTTACATTAACATTTACCCAGCCAGAAAGTTGACTTAAATTATTTACACCTTCAAAGTCTTCGTTTAAAATTTCATCTGCTAAACTTG
Organism: Psychroflexus sp.; assembly: GCA_046260295.1. Lineage (GTDB taxonomy): Bacteria > Bacteroidota > Bacteroidia > Flavobacteriales > Flavobacteriaceae > Psychroflexus. The sequence goes on along the minus strand of JBHEPM010000107.1, from coordinate 4,691 downwards.
TAGGTCCATCACATTCAAAAACTTCTGGATCACATCTTTCGCCAGTCATATCAACATTTGCAGGTGTGTTGAGATAAACTGTGTAAAATTCTCCAAAGAAATCTCTGGTCAAAATTCCATTTAATGAACCAGCTCCAGGAGGCAGACTTAAGCCTTTAAAGTCAGAAAATGTACTTGTGCTCAAAATCAGATCAGCACTAGACTCGCAACTTTCAAGAATTCTTTCACCATCAAAATCATCACCATCATCAGATGCATAAGTTGCAGATTCTCCTTCAGAAAAATAAGTTCTGTTGAATTGAACATCTTGAAGCTGAATGTAAGTGTTTAAATTTTCTTCAGCTAAATCAGAGATATTTAAAACTGTAGGTACAATTTCTTCAACAACAATATCCCTTATTACATGTTCTTCTACTGAAGCTTCTGGAATTTGAGCAACATCTTCGCCGTCATCTATACCAAGTCTAGTTTCATTAAACTGGTTCTCACCCTCGCGTCTTTGGCTAATTGTCAAACCGTCAAGCTTAATAAAAACTCTTCTACCAAAATTATACCTAGTAAATAATGGATTCAAATTGGCTTGAATTGCAATTCCAATTGTTGGATTTTCAGGCGCATCTTGCACTACTAATTCTTTGAAAAAATTTCCACCAATATCAGAAGAAACGACATAAGCTACTGCGTACTTTCCAGTTTGCTGAAAGGTATAGTTTTCATTCTCATTTTGTGCTAATTCTGAATAAACAGAAGACAGGCTAATGACATCGTTGGGGTTAATATTTGGAGGTGTTTGCAAGAATTCGAGTGTATTGTAATCATCATCTTCAACACAAGAGGTTGATATCATTCCTAAAGAAAATAGGACTAATAAAAGCGTTAAATTAATTTTTATTGTTTTCATTGTTGTGATTTTTTTGTTTTAAATATTTTAGAATCTAATATAAGCACTTAAATAATAAGTTGTTCCGAATCCAAAGAAATAGCGATTTCCGAACAATGGTCCATTTTCTTGAGCCAATAAATCTGTCCCACGTGTCCTGTAGTTAGTGCGACGAGACTGTTCAAATCCACCCGTTTTATACTCTTGGTTAAAAATATTGTTAATTACAGCAAAGAATCCGATGTAATAATCATCAACTTTCCAAGATTTACCACCAACCGCATTAAACAATAAGTAATCATCGAATTTTTCTTGTTTTAATATTTGTTTAGCCACCTCTTCGTTATATCC
>JBHEPM010000107.1:0-3450 GCA_046260295.1 Psychroflexus sp. | reverse complement strand
AAAAGCAATTCCATCATTGTCAAGTGCAAAATTATCTGAACGTAAAATACCACTAGGACTAATGAAAGCGTTTGAAAAATGATTGGCTGTTAAACCAACATTCCAAAAATCTGGATCTCTATATTCAAAACCCAATTGAAACACGCGTTCTGGTCCTCCTGGAACTCTTAAGTTTTTCATATCTGTTTTCCCATCACCAAAACTAATTTGTTGATCAGGAAATGCTTGGCTTGTTACATATAAATCTGGGTTGCTATCATAAATATAATGTCCAAACGATCCAGCAGCTTTCAGCTTTAAAGTTGATAAGACTTGTGCTTCAACACCAAATTCTACCCCGTAATGCTTTCTATCTATTCCTGACATCACTTCTTGAACGAAAGCATTTCCAAGGTTACCACCTGGCAAACCAGTCAAATCTTCAGTATAATAAAAACCAACATTGGTTTCATCCTGAAATCCAGTGTAAAACCCTGTAATTCTACCGCTCACAATAGGTGATTTGTAATTATAGGTGAAATCTGCAGATTGTATTTTTACCTCAGTTAAGCCATCTACAACATCATGGTTTTGTCTTGCATTATTGTAAGAACTCTGTATAGTTGGTGCATTTTGTATATGTGCAGCATTTAATCCTAAAACATGACGTCCTGAGATTCTATAGGTTCCTCCAAATTTAGCTCCAAGTGTTGTAAAGTCAAGTTCTTCACCTTCCCCAAATGAGCGTTCCCCAGGAAAAAAGCCATTATCAAATAATCCAGTCCTTTGATATTTCGTTTTTCCAAAATTTCCAGCAACATACAAATCAAAATTACTGTATTGAAATTGCGCTTGACCAAAAGCATCATAAACTTCAGCATCAATTTTATAATTATATTTATAGCGGTCGCCTTCTGTTACTATTCTATTAGGATTGTTTCTATCACTTTGCGCTAAATCATCAGATAAACCAGTAATTAAGTCAGTTTCTTCTGCAAAAAAGTCTACATCTAAAAAACCTTGGCCACCAAGTAAATCTTCCATTTGCGCAAAATTTTCACTTTCTAACTTTCGGTAATTCAAACGGCCATTTATGGTAATATTGTCTGACACTTTTGCATTTAAAATAGTATTTGCCATAAATTGTTTGTCTTCAACTCGATCAGACTGAATAGCATAAGTAGAATTACCTCCTCTGGTTCGGTTTAGCTGATTTGCTAAATAAAGGTTATTCCAATCGAACTGACCATCGTTTCTAAACTCTTGACCAGTTTCGAATGCAGCTTGATAATTTGCAGGCGTCGGATCAGGAAATCGCAAATGATAACTGGGTAGATTTTGATAATATATTGGTGATGGATTTCTAGCGCCGCCAATATAATCTTGCTCTCCAGTATTTGGATCTATGAATAAATCGGTTCCACCGTTATCAACTCTTGTTGTAGAGAAAAATCCAAACTGATAGCCAGCATTCGTGTTTAAAGTCACTTTATCTGAAATATCCCAGTAGTGATTCAGCATAAATACTGGCTCTTCGGTCTTTCTGATTCTAGAATTCCTCATTTCACCATCATAATAGCCCCAGTTTGGGTTATAAGCAATATCTTTTAGGTCGACAACTTCCTGAGTGACTGCTGTCCCCATTCCTCTTCGGTTTGGCGCATAAAAGCCAGTAAAGTTTAAACTGTGATTTTCACTGATTTGCTTTTCAACTGCCACAAAAAATGAATTGGCGTCGTAAAGCGTCCCGTCTCTAAAACCTTCTTCACCAAATCGTCTGGACATCAATACAGAATATGACCAACCGCCGTCTAATGCACCGGAATTGTAACCGCCCATAATTCTGCCTTGGTAGCTTCTATTTGAGCTAGCGTAAGATACACGTCCACCTTTTCTCATTTTCGAAGCTCGCATAATGATGTTTGAAGTCCCGGCAACATCTCCGAAATTATAATCGCTAGCTTCTGTACTTTTAGTAAAAACTCTGTTGCGTTGAACATCGTTCAAACCGCCCCAGTTTGCCCAGTTCGGACGACCTGTTGCTTGTTTGTTCATTTCGATACCGTTGATCAGCACTTTGCCGTTGGCATTATCTAAACCACGTGGATTAAAAAATGCTGCACTAAAATCAAAAGCCGCTGCTCTTAAATAAGTATCTTGAGAAGAAGATAACAAACCTGAAATGTTAAAAGAAGTGGCGTCATCGCCATCGAGTTCATCTTCAGATAAAGAAATTATCCCGATTTGTCTGTTTTCTTCATTAACATCTACTTCAAGATACAATTCTCCCAATTCTAGAACTTCGCCTTCATTAATAATAATAGGATAACGTTTGGTTTCGTATCCAGACATTGCCACTCTCAGCATTTGCTCGCCTAAAGGCAAATCTGTTTCAGCAAAGCTAAATTCTCCATTGGCATTTGTCCTGATTTCAATACCAGAATCCTCAATGGAAATTATGGCATTGGGAATCGCCTCTTCCGTGTCATTTTCTACAGTTTTACCAGTAACATTTGTTTGCTGAGCAAACAATGCAACACTAAAAAACATAAGAAAGACTGAAAAAATAAAATGTTTTTTCATTATCATAATTTAAATTAAATTGATTTAATTTTAAGAAATTATTAATTACAGCCTGCAAATGTATGCAAATTATCTTTATTGCTTATTTTTGGCATCTGAAAAAAATAACTTTTTACAATTTTTTAATATTGAAATTATGAGAAAAAGCAATCTGATTTACGTATTATTATTCCTTATCTCGCTAGGAATCAGCGCACAAGATAAAAAGGAATTTAAGGTTAATACTGTTGCATTTTACAACTTAGAGAACCTTTTTGATACGGAAGATGATCCAGATAAATATGACGAACGAAGTCCACTTATGGAAATGTCTGAAGGCGCCAGAAAGAAAGTTTATCCTAAAAAAATTAAAAATATGGCTGAAGCTGTTGCAGATATCGGTTCAGAAGTCACTAAAATGCCACCAGCCATTATTGGCGTATGCGAAGTTGAAAATTTTAAAGTTTTGGAAGATCTTGTCAACGATCCGAAACTTCGACCATATAATTATGGAATTATTCATTACAATTCTCCCGATCGCAGAAGTATTGATGTTGCTTTGCTTTATCAAAAAGCAGTTTTTAAACCCACGCATTCTAAAGCGCATGAATTGTTACTTTATAAGAAAGACGGTTCAAATGACCGAATTTACACCAGAGATCAATTACACGTCAAAGGTCTTTTGGACGGTGAAGAAATGCATTTTATCGTCAATCACTGGCCATCGAGAAGTGGCGGTGAAAGAAAATCTAGATCCAATCGAGTTGGTGCTGCAAAGTTGACCAAAAAAATTAAAGATTCTATTCAGAATGAAGAACCTTATGCCAAAATTATGATAATGGGCGACTTTAACGATGGGCCTTATAATGAAAGCATCAAAGACGTGCTTGAAGCTAAAGAACACAAAGA
>JBHEPM010000106.1:0-6797 GCA_046260295.1 Psychroflexus sp. | reverse complement strand
TCTGTATCCAGAATATAATTGCTTTTGTAATAAATATTAGGATTGCGTTTTTCAATGACCAAATCACATTTGAGTGGGTCAATAACTTGCACGTCGTGTTTTCTTTTTTTAGCAGCTTCCATCAACCTTTTGGTTGAATAAAGGTTTGGGTTTCTGGAGAGAATTTTAATGTTCATTTTGAATGGCGTTATATGATAAATCTTTCAATTCTGAATCAACTATAAATTTTTTATTAAGAAATTTACGTCCCAAAAGTACAGGATGTTTCATTTCTTTTCGATTGCTCAAAGAAAGTGAAATTTTATAGATTTTTCCAAATATTTTAATTCTGGATTTTATTTCAAATCGGCTTTGTGCAATTCCGTTGCTACTTTTGACTCGTATTTTGTTGTATTCTTTGAAACTAAAGGCTTTATGATTGTATTCTGGATGTTCATAGTCAAGAAAAATACAATGCAAAACACCATCAATTTCCTCTATATTTTCACAGTGAATGGATGAAGTATAGGCGCCAGTATCGATTTTGACCGAAATTTCTTTCAGATTAAGGTCGGGAAACTCTGCACGATCCAATCTTCCAATTGTTTTCTTTTTCATAGGTGCAAATTACAAAAATCAATATTCTTTTAAATAAGCATCGCAAAATAATATTATCTTTACACGCCAAAAACATCATTTTATGTCAGCTGAAGATATTTACAAAAATACCAGAAAATCTACGAGAATTAACCATTTTGCAAACATAGTAAACTTAGCCGCTTCCGATGGGAAGATTACGCCTGTTGAAGAAACTTTGCTCAAAAGATTTTCAAAAAAATTCGATATTTCTGAATCGGATTATGAACAAATTCTAAATAATCCAGGTGCTTATCCTGTACATTCTATCGGTTCCAAAGAGCAACGATTGGAATATCTTTTTGATTTGCTCAAAATTGTTTATATCGATGGGAAAATGGATGATGTTGAAGCGTTTTTACTGCATCGATATGCAGTAGGACTTGGGTTTTCAGACCAACACGCCAATGAAATTATCAAAAAATCAATCAAATTATTTTCTGGTCAATTTTCATTTGAAACATATTTGAATTTTATTGAGTCTGATGAATAAGAAGAATTTCAAAATGCAATGAGTTACTTGTTTTAAAATCAGTTTGTTGGCAATAATACAAACGAAATTTCTCACAAAAAATATTTCTGAATCTATTTAAAAAGTAAACTAATTAGTTAACTTTGTGTTGTGATAAGAGAAATAATTGTATACAAAGATAACTTTTTGAAATTCTATCATTCGCAAGATGATAAAATTCAGAAAAAAATCGAGTATGCTTTAGATTTAGTTCGCTATGAAAAACGAGTTCCGATTAAATTTTTCAAATTGTTAAAAAGCACGAATGGAATTTATGAAATAAGAGTAATAACGGCATTTAAAAGTATTCGGATCTTATGCTTTCAGGATGAAGAAAGTTTAGTTGTTTTGACGAATTGCTTTGTCAAGAAAACCCAAAAGACACCAAAGAAAGAAATAAAACTAGCCGAAAGATTAAAAAAGGAATTTTTACAAGACAAAAACGATTGAAATGAAAAATATAACAAAATTTGAAGATGTATTGACCAATAAATACGGTGAAAAAGGAACTGAAAAAAGAGACAACTATGAAATGGAATCTCTTGCTTTTAGGCTTGGAATTATGTTGCAAGAAGCAAGAAAATCGGCTAAATTAACACAAGAGCAGCTTGCAGAACGAACAGGAACCAAAAAAAGTTATATCTCCAGAATTGAACGTGGGTTAAGTGATATTCAGATTTCTACATATCAAAAAATAATTGAACTTGGACTTGGAAAACAACTTAATATTTCAATAGGATAATTAAAAATCACTGTTGACAACAGCGCAAAAAATGGCGAGATTTGTGCTGAAAAAGTCTCGAAGCGTCGGTAGTGTATTTTTAGAAAATAAATTAAAATTAAACGAAATAATTTTATTTCTAACCGAAAACCAAATTTCAATAAAAAAACAAAACGGCTAAATGTGACAAACATACATTTAGCCGTTTCAGCTTAAAACTCAATATTAACTCAATTAAAACTATTCAGCCGTCCTCATAAATTCTTCTGCTTTTTTGACCATATTTTTGCTGCCACAAAAAAACGGAACACGTTCATGCAACTCTGTGGGCTTGATGTCCAAAATTCTTTGATAACCATCTGAAGCCTTGCCACCAGCTTGTTCTGCAATGAAAGCCATTGGATTGCATTCATAAAGCAAACGCAATTTTCCTTTTTGGGCACTCGAACTTTTCGGATACATATAAATGCCACCTTTAATCATATTTCTGTGAAAATCTGACACCAAAGAACCGATATATCTTGAAGTGTAAGGGTCAATATCACGTTGGGCTTGGCAAAATTTAATATAATCTTTTACACCTTGTGGAAAGTGAATATAGTTTCCTTCATTAATGGAATAAATCTTACCATCTTCAGGAATTCTGATATCCGGATGTGATAAATAGTATGTGCCAATGGCTGGATTCAAAGTGAAACCGTTCACGCCATGACCAGTAGTGTAAACTAACATCGTGGACGTGCCGTAAATGATGTAGCCTGCAGCGACTTGCTGATTTCCGGGTTGTAGAAAATCTTCCATTTCCACCGGTTGACCAATCGGAGTGACGCGGCGATAAATCGAAAAAATTGTTCCTACAGACACATTTACATCTATATTGGAACTGCCGTCAAGCGGATCCATCAAGACGACATATTTGTTTTTATGATCCTTATTATTTCCCTGAATGGTGATGTAATTGTCGTTTTCTTCGGAAGCAATGCCGCAAACAATTTCTCTGTTGATTAAGGTTTGAATAAATTTCTCATTCGCATAAACGTCCAGTTTTTTCTGGTCTTCACCTTGAACGTTTTGTTCGCCGTGATTGCCTAAAATATCGACTAAACCAGCTTTATTAACTTCGTGATTGACCACTTTCGCAGCCAATCTTATAGAATTAATCAATCGAGAAAGTTCGCCAGACGTATATTTGAAAGCTTTTTGGTTTTCAATAATAAATTCGCCTAGCGTTTGGTTGGTTTTTTTCATAACGAAAACGTTGTAGTTTCGGCAAAAATAGAAAAAAACCTTATCAGATTCCTAAATTATGACATTTTAATTTCATCTTGACTATTTTTACCGCAAAATTCAATACTATGGATTTCAAAATTCGATTTGCTACGCCAGAAGATTTGCCACAAATCCTAGATTTAATCAAAGAATTGGCTGTTTTTGAAAATGAACCGAACGCCGTTAAAGTTACAGTAGAAGATTTGCATGAATACGGTTTTGGCGAATCTGCTTTGTTCAAATGTTTTGTGGCAGAAGTCGAGCAAAAAATTGTTGGCATGGCTTTGTTTTATTCTAGGTTTTCAACTTGGAAAGGCGAAACAATTCATCTTGAAGATTTGATTGTTACTGAATCTATGCGCAGAAAATCTATTGGCAAAACACTTTTTGAAGCGGTGATAATTTATGCTAAAACACAAAAAATCAAAAGAGTAGAATGGGTGGTTTTGGATTGGAATACCAAAGCTATTGATTTCTATGAAAAATACGAAGCTAAAGTCTTTAAAGAATGGCGCACCGTTCAACTGAATGAAGATCAAATCAAAAATTTCAATTAATTTAAATAAATATATAATGCAGGTTTTTAAATTTGGTGGCGCATCCGTAAAAGATGCCAAAGGCGTCAGAAATGTTGCAAAAGTTTTACAAATTACTGAGCCTAAACAAAAAGTTGTGGTGATTTCTGCCATGGGAAAAACCACCAATGCACTTGAGCATATTATTCATTTGTATTTTGATAATAACAACGAATTTCCACTCGCTCTAGCCAAACTGAAACAGGCGCATTATGATATTTTAGACGAACTTTTTGAAGACAAAAACAATCCTGCTTACACAAAAGTGAATTATTTCTTTGACGAATTGGATATTTTTTTCGACAGAAATAAATCGCCAAACTACGATTTTGTTTATGATCAAGTGGTTGGTTTTGGAGAGTTAATCAGCACCAGTATTGTGAGTTATTATCTCAAATCTGTTGGGATTGAAAACGCCTGGCACGATTGCAGAAACTTAATCGACACTGACGATACTTATCGCGATGCCGATGTGAATTGGGAAAACACACAGCAAAAAATTCTGAAACACATCAATTCTGAAGAACTTAGCATTACCCAAGGTTTCATCGGTTCAGACCAAAATAATTTTTCGACAACTTTAGGTCGTGAGGGTTCAGATTACACTGCTGGAATTTTTGCTTTTTGCCTGAATGCAGAAAATGTGACGATTTGGAAAGATGTGCCTGGCGTATTGAATGGCGACCCAAGTGTGTTTGAAAATACAACTTTACTTGAACATATTTCATATGAAGAAGCTATTGAATTGGCGTTTTATGGCGCTTCTGTCATTCACCCGAAAACGCTTCAGCCATTGCAACAAAAAGAAATTCCTTTATTTGTAAAGTCATTTTATAATCCTGAAAATCCAGGGACAAAAGTCGGAAAAGGCAAATTGCTGAATCCGCTTTTGCCTTGTTATATCGTAAAAAAAGATTTGGTATTTATGTCACTTTCCACTTTGGACTTTTCATTTTTTGTGGAAGAAAATATCAGCGAAGTTTTTGCATTATTTCATAAACATCAAGTGAAAGTTGATTTGATTCAGAATTCTGCCATTAGTTTTTCAGTTTGTGTGGATAATAAATTTAAAAACGTGGATAAACTGATTGAAATTTTAAAAGCAAAATTCAAAGTTTCACATCAAAAAGGCGTTTCACTATTCACAATTCGTCATTACGATGAAGCGGCAATTGCAAGAATTGAAAAAGATAAAAATGTGTTGCTCAAACAAATGCATAAAGAAACCATTCAATTTGTGACCGCCTGATGGATTCTTTAACTCAAATAGTGCTTGGCGCAGCCGTTGGTGAAGCCACTTTAGGAAAAAAAGTTGGCAACAAAGCCATGATTTATGGCGCAGTTGCCGGTACGATTCCAGATTTAGATGTTTTTGTAGGTAAGTTTTTTGACACCGTAACCGCTTTAGAAATGCATCGCGGTTTTTCGCATTCTATTTTGTTTTCACTTTTATTGTCGCCGATTTTAGGTTTTATTTTGTCCAAAATTCACAGTGAAGCCAATTTCAAAAATTGGACTTGGATGCTATTTTGGGGATTATTTACGCATCCATTGCTGGACGCATTTACAACTTGGGGCACGCAATTGTTTTGGCCTTTTGAAATCCGTTTGGCATTCAAATCCATTTTTGTTATCGACCCGATTTACACTTTGCCGTTTTTAACTTGCCTTATTTTGGCTTCGCGCTACAAACGAAGTCATCCAAAACGTAGAAGAATAAATCGATTGGGATTGCTGATGAGCTCCGGATATTTGGTGCTGACTTTGGTTTTTAAATTGATAAGTTTTCAGAAATTTGAATCTGCTTTAGAACACCAAAACATCAATTATTCTGCAATTGATACGCGACCAACACCTTTTAATACTTTGTTGTGGTCGGCTAATGTCAAGACCGAATCTGCGTTTTTAATTGGTGAATATTCATTTTTTGACAGCAAACCGATTTCTTTTAGAAGTTATCCTAAAAATCATGAATTGATTGCTCATTTGTCAAAATATGAAAATTTGGGACGTCTGAAAAAAATCACTAACAATTGGTACACAATTACAACCAAAGGTGAAAATTTATTTTTTAATGATTTGCGGTTTGGATTGATTAGCTTAGGAAAACAGGAAACCAAATTCGCTTTTTCTTATGAACTTATAGAAACAAAACAAGGTTTAGAGATAAAGGAAGTTCCCAAAAGACCTGATGATGCAAAAGCTTTATTTAAAGAGCTTTGGCTTCGCTTAAAAGGAAATTGACAATGAACTTCTTTTTCCTTTGACCAATTCTATAATAATTTTGCGCTCTTCATCGATAATTCGTTTTTTGAGCCTGTAGCCTTTGAATTTTTCAACATTTAGCGAATCAACAGCTGTTTGCGAAATGATATCATCTTTAACTGTAATGATGTAGTTGCTATTTTTTTTCCAAGCATTTAGTTTGTCTTGAGTGAGGTCATTTTGAATGACTTCTTCTTTGACAATTGGCAAAAATCCAGGCAGTTTTTCATTTCTGATGCGCTGGTCGAAGCTCATGTTTTTGCTGACTGAAGCTACAAATTCCAAATCTGAAGTTCTGTAGTATCGGGCGTCTTCAGGTAAGTTCACCCAATCTTTCACCAAAGTGTTGTATTGTTTCAGAATTTCATCTGTAATATCTTGCCCGTCATTATAACGATTAACGACTTCACGTTGAAGGTTTAAAACCTTAACGCTCGTTTTTTTAATGGCATTTTGCAATTTCTCAATAATTTCAGAACTTGTATTTTCGTTGGCAATAATCGTGACATAAGGCTCAAAATCTTTTTCTTCAGAATGTTGAGAAACATTCTCTAAATCTACTGGATTGCCGTGAATTAAAAATTGCTGATTTTTTGTGATTTCCACAGCAATATTATTGTCCAATTCATTTTGAACTTGTCCAAAAATGAATTGAATTGATAAACAAAATATAACAAATAGTCTCATAATTATGTAGGATAAGTTAGTAATCTATCTTCAAAAGTATATAAAATATAGCTTATTTATCTAATTTTTTTAAGCCTTTCTATTTGAAATTCAGTGTTTTGAGGATAATTTAACTTTTTGAGGCAATGCTGATGAATATTTAGCAATAATTATG
>JBHEPM010000105.1:0-6829 GCA_046260295.1 Psychroflexus sp. | reverse complement strand
ATACAGGCACTTGGTGCGGGTGGTGTCCAAGAGTTTCTTACGCTATGAAAAAAGTACAAGAAATTAAAAACGAAATTGTTTTTGTAGCCATACATAGAGCTCCTGCTGGAAGTGCAGATCCATACAATTATACGAATGCTGGCCCACTTGAACAATTGATCAATGCTCCTGGCTATCCAAAAGGATTTATTAACAGAATTCACCAATGGGAGTTTCCTGAACCGTTCAATATTTATCAAGTTGTTGAATTTACCCATGGAAGTAATCCAAGACTAGGCTTAGCTTTAAACTCATCCTTAAGCGATGATAAAATAAATATTGATGTAAAAGTTGAATTTGCACAAGATTTCCAAAATTTAAAACTAATAGTTCAAGTGCTAGAAAACGGATTAGTTTGGCCACAAGTAAACTATACTGATTACTACGAAGGATCTAACCCTGTTGAAAATTATATACATGACTACACACTCCGTTCTACGCTTACAGATATTTTAGGGGATGAAATACCTAATTCTGAAACAAGGCTTGATAATCAGTGGCAGAGAAACATTGAATATGAAATTCCAGATGTTATCGAAGATGTATCACAATTAGATATTGTAGCTTTTGTCGTAGATCAAAATGGTCAAGTTGTAAATGTTCGTAAATCTTCACTTGGAGAAAATCAAGAGTTCGAAATTTTGAACTAAAATATCTCAATGATAATGATAAACGAGGTTTTCATTTTAAAAACCTCGTTTTTTTACGTCATTATTTTACAAAAAATCACTGATTCAAAAGTCCTAAAAGTTCACTTTCAAAATGTGGATCATGCAGTTTCATAGCGTTATCTACTATTTCATGAGAAGTATTGATGAAGTAAACTTTGTTCAAATAATTTCTAAAAAAACCATAATTGTACTCTGGAGTATCAACAATTAACTGAAATTCATTTTTGAAATCGTAATTATGCTTCCTTAAAGTATTCAACCAAGTATTTGGATTTTGTAAGTCAAGATTCAATCCTATAAACCTCACTTCAGGATATTTTTGCTTTAAATTAACCACTTTGTGAAAACTTTTTTGATGAGTTTCAGGACTTAAAACCGACCATGTATAAAGCACGATTGGTCTGTCATCACTCAAATCACTAAAGCGAATAGTGTCCAACTTTGAAGTTCTCAAACGATAATCTACAACCTCACTCCCTACTAGATAATTGCTTTGGATTTTAGCCAAATCATGAAGTTCAGTTTTATCGATAGACGAAATTTTAAAATCCTCAATTGTTGAAATGGTTTCTTCCAACTGTTCCCTTGTTTTAGAAAATACAATCTCACGACGAATCAATCGATTGAAGAAATTGGCTCGTAAATATTCCGAAGTGAAAAGCTTCTCAACTAAATCTAGACGTCGTTTTAAATTATCAAAGTGATTCAAATCAAAACAACTTCTATTTTTTGCTTCGCAAAGTTCTATGGATTTATTCCGTAAATAATTATCCAAGAAGCGCAAATAACTATAATTGGATAGGAGTTTTTCATTATTAAAATCGACTTTTTCACGGTAGTCAAAATAAGATTCTGGCAATTCTTTTACTTTTTCAGGTAAATATTTTCTAATTAGAAAAGCATAACGCTCTCGCATATCGAAATGCTCATAATTAATGGTACTTTCAGCTATTTCAGTAAATAATTCTGAAAAATCATTTTTAGTTTTGAGTTGTTCAAATGCTAGCATTCGTCGCTCAAGAATAGAATCCGTCATCTGCGTGAAATCCTTAGGATTGATTTTGTAATACGACAAAATCAAATCATTATTAGATTCATTCAGCAAAAACATGTCAATCAAAAAATTGTTTTCTACCGAAGAATCACCGCCAAAAGATAAAGATTCGTCAAATTCTAGCGTATTCAACCTAAATACTGAACTGTCTCCTGGTTTTAAGTAAATAGATTGGGTTTCAGGCTCGTGTTTAAACGTATAAACTGCTTCTTCTATCTGGTCGAATTTATAGCTAAAGCTATAATCATCATTCAAAAAAATAGTATCTACAACTTCATCCTTGTATTCAATTGTCACAAAATTAGTATTTGGATTGACAATTTGTCCCCCGACATAAGTCAAATTTTCACAGGAATCAGATTGGCATGCTGATACTAAAATCAAAACAAGCAGTAAACTATATTTCATATTCTCACATTCTCACACAAATTTATGTTTACATAATGGTAGTTCGTGTTAAGTCACAGTTAAAATACAAGATTTTAGCAAGGCTTTATTAATCAAGTAAATTTCAGTACTTTTGCAAAAAATTTAAGCCAAGAATTATGCTTTCAGTATCAAACTTATCTGTTCAATTTGGTAAAAGAGTTCTTTTTGATGAAGTGAACACAACTTTTACCAGTGGCAACTGTTACGGGATCATAGGCGCAAATGGCGCTGGAAAATCCACTTTTTTGAATATCCTTTCAGGAAAAATAGAAGCGACTTCAGGTCATGTTTCACTTGAACCTGGTAAAAGAATGTCGGTTTTGGAACAAGACCATTCCATGTACGATGAATATAATGTCCTCGACACCGTAATTATGGGAAATGAGCCGTTGTATAAAATCAAAAGAGAAATGGATGAAATCTACGCCAAAGAAGATTTTAGCGATGCTGATGGCGAACGCGTTGGTATTCTTCAGGTTGAATTTGAAGAAATGGATGGCTGGAATGCTGAAAGCAATGCTGCTGCCTTATTGTCCAACTTAGGAATTGGTTCTGAGCATCACTACACTTTGGTGAAAGATTTGGACGGCCAACAAAAGGTTCGTGTTTTGCTAGCCAAAGCCATTTTTGGAAATCCTGATGTTTTGATTATGGATGAGCCGACCAACGATTTGGACTACGAAACCATCAGTTGGTTAGAAGATTTCTTGGCGAATTTCGATAACACAGTCATTGTTGTCTCACACGACCGTCACTTTTTAGACGCCGTTTGTACGCATATTTCCGATATTGATTTTGGAAAAATCACGCATTACAGCGGAAACTATACATTTTGGTACGAATCTTCACAATTAGCTGCCAAGCAACGCGCTCAGCAGAATAAAAAATCGGAAGAGAAAAAGAAAGAATTACAGCAGTTTATAGAAAGATTTAGTGCCAATGTTGCTAAATCGAAACAAGCAACTTCCAGAAAAAAAATGTTGGATAAATTAGATTTTCAAAATATCAAACCGTCCAACCGCCGTTACCCAGCTATTATTTTTGAAAAAGAACGTGAAGCTGGCGATCAAATTTTACATACTGAAAATCTTGAAGCCAGCATTGACGGTGAAGTTTTATTCAGCAATGTCGACATAAACTTGAATAAAGGCGACAAAGTTGTCTTTTACTCTAAAGATTCCAGAGCTACAACTGCTTTTTATGAAATTATCAATGGAAAAATAGAAGCCGACAAAGGAAACTACAAATGGGGCGTTACTACCAATCAGTCTTATCTGCCAAACGATAATAGTGAATATTTTGAAAGCAAATCATCACTTGTAGATTGGTTGAGACAATGGGCAAAAACTGAAGAAGAACGCGAAGAAGTTCACATCAGAGGTTTTTTAGGTAAAATGTTATTCAGTGGTGATGAAGCTTTAAAAACTTGCGATGTACTTTCAGGTGGAGAAAAAGTAAGATGTATGGTCAGCCGAATGATGATGATGCGTGCCAACGTCTTAATTTTGGACGAACCAACCAATCACTTGGATTTAGAAACAATTACGGCTTTCAACAATTCATTGAAAAATTTCAAAGGAAATATTTTGCTAACCACGCACGATCATGAATTTGCGCAAACCGTTGGTAACCGTGTGATAGAATTGACTCCAAACGGAATTATCGATAAATTTTCTAGTTTCGATGAATACATGTCTGATCCTAAAATTAAGGAACAACGTGAAAAAATGTATGCAAAAGTTGAAGCTTAATTCGTTTCAATTTAAACTAAAAAACGCCAGCTTAATTCTAAATTTTTGCAGGCGTTTTTTGTTGAATCTAAATTTTTAAAACTATCGGTATATTTTTTTACCATTCACCCAATTCTGATAACTTTTAGCATTTCTATTATGTTGTGCTAGTGTTTTTGCAAATTTATGATAACCTGGCTTATCTACATCTGCAGCAAAATATAGGTAATCGTGTTTTTCATAATTCAAAACCGCATCAATTGAAGAAATATCTGGCATAGCAATTAAACCAGGAGGCACACCAGTATTTTTGTAAGTATTATAAGGTGAATCCAACTCCAGATCTTTGTACAAAACACGCTTAATTGGCGTTTCAAAATCTTGATTGGCATTCTGAATCGCAAAAATAACAGTGGGATCGGCTTGAAGTTTCATTCCATGATTCAAGCGATTCATATAAACACCTGCCACGCGTTTGCGTTCTTCAACTTTAGCCGTTTCTTTTTGAACAATTGCAGCCAATGACATGACTTCTGTTCTGGAAAGGTCAATTTCTTTTAATTTAGCCATTCGGTTTTCATTCCAAAAAGCTTCATAACTCTTCAGCATTTTTTCACGAAATTTTTCTGCAGAAGTATTCCAATAAAATTCATATGTATTTGGAATATAGAATTTTAAACTTTCTATAGCAGAAACATTTTGTTGTGTTAAAAACGTGGAATCTGTCATTGTTTTCAACAGAGTTAAACTGTCTGGTTCAATTTGTTCGGCAATTCTTCCTGCCAAATCCTCAAGACGATGTTGATTGTTGAAACTGATTTTTATCGGAACATTCGTTGAACGTAAAGTGTTGATAATTTCATTGTTGTTCATTCCATTTTTTAAAATAAAATGACCGGCTTTGATATTTTGATGATACGCTTTTTTTTCTGCCACGGTAATAAAATCATCCGCATCTTTCAAATAAGGATTTAATTTATTGACCACATCTTGAAAATTACTATCAGTTTTAATAAACACAGATTGTGTTTCGGTTTCAAAATCTGTATTTGGTGAAAAAATCACTTGATAAATATTGTAACTTATAACTCCCAAAACCACCAAACCAATGATAGCAACTGCTAATAGTATTTTTTTAATGTACATTTTTAATTCTTTGTAATAAATATTCGTTGTTAAACTGTCCTTGTGTAAAAGTCCAATCTTTTTTCAAACCAATGATTTCAAACCCAAATTGTTTGAATAATTTTAAACTTTTTAAGTTATTTTCAATTATTGAAGCGTAAATTTGATGTAAATCCAAAGCTGAAAAACAATAGTTAATCATCAACTCCAAAGCTTCCTTGCCGTAGCCTTTGGATTGAAAATCTTCAACAATTAAAATCCCCAATCCTGCACGTTTATTCTTCGGATCGAAATCGTACAAATCGATGAAGCCAATTGGTCGCTTGTTGTGCAAAGCAATAACCATTCGCATTTGTTTGACTTCAAAAATATCACGATGTGAATTTTCTAAATATGCGGCTAAAACTTCTCGAGAAAAAGGTTGAATAGTATCGCTCAAATGCCAGAATCTTTCATCGTTTTCAATCAATTCCAAAAAATCCAAATCATCAGATTCCAAAGCACGGAGCATTATATGTTCAGATTTTAGTTTCAGCATGATATTTCACCTTCAAAAACAAAAGTTGCCGGACCTTTCAGCCAAATATTTTGACAGCCATTTGGTGGTAAAAGTTCAAAATCAACTTCCAAATTACCGCCTTTTGTACTGACTTTTACAGGAATTTCAGACACAAAACCTGACATTTTTGCAGCGATGGCAGCAGCAGTCACACCAGTTCCGCAAGAATAAGTTTCATCTTCAACGCCACGTTCGTAGGTTCTAACTTTCAGCACATCATCTGTAAATCGAACAAAATTTACATTTACGCCACCAATGGTTTCGTAATTTTCTAAATGTCGAATACGTCTCCCCTGTTTTTTCACGTCAAAATCTTCTAGGTTATCAACAAATTCAATATGATGTGGTGAACCAGTATCCAAAAAAGTAGCACTACGTCCAGTATTTATTAATGGCACATCTGCCATTAATAAATTAACTGAATCGCCGTTGATTTCAGCTTTATGCAAACCATCAATCGCTTCAAATTTTGCTGTGCTATTAATAATTTCCAAGTGCTTTGCAAAAGCAACAATACAGCGACCACCATTGCCACACATGGTACTTTCACGCCCGTCTGCATTGTAATATACCATTTTGAAATCTAAATTTTCATTTGCAGATGTTTCAAGTAATATCAAACCATCAGCGCCAACTCCAAACCGTCTATGGCAAATATGTTTGATTAATTTGGTATCCTTTTTGAATACATTTTGTCGGTTATCAAAAATGACAAAATCATTACCAGTACCTTGATATTTGTAAAAATGTAAATTCATTATATAACTTTCAAGTTTACAAATATATGATTTTTAATCAGCTTAAATAGTCGGTTAAAACAAGGTTAAAAATGATTTTTTTGAATATGAAAAAAATTAATTTCGATAATAAAATAATAAGATTATGAAACGTAACATTCAATTATTTACAGTGGCTTTAATTGCCGGTCTCGTGAGTCTTGGCGGGTACAAGTTTTTCTTTGAAGACATGAACAATAATGTTGCTGAAAATCTGCCATGGCAAACAGAAACACCATTCCAAACTCAACAAGTTGCTAATTTTTCTAATGAAAATTCAACCACAGAATTAGATTTCACGGAAGCTGCAGAAAAAACGGTAAATAGCGTGGTTCACGTCAAAAATGTAACGACACGGCGTTATGCCAGAACTCCTTTTGAATATTATTTTGGTAATGGTGGCGAATCTCAAAATGCTATTAGAGGTGCAGGATCGGGCGTTATTG
>JBHEPM010000104.1:6673-6998 GCA_046260295.1 Psychroflexus sp. | reverse complement strand
GAGCTAGGCGACGACGCGCCATCGACAAAGGTTTTGTAATGAGCGACCACTGTGACTGGGATGGTTTACTCTCAAGTATAAAAGCTACAAATTGTGAAAAAGTAATTTGCACACACGGTTATACCGAAATTTTTTCAAAATATTTAAGGGAAATTGGTTATGATGCCAGAACAGAGTCTACACAATACGAAGGCGAAACAGCCGATGCAGACCAATAATTTTGATATTGAAATCCCAGATTAATCGCAATTTATCGTAAGATTCAATAGTTTTTAGTGAAAATATGTAACATTTTAATGAGTTTACTACAAATAAGTGAAATGTT
>JBHEPM010000104.1:2683-6575 GCA_046260295.1 Psychroflexus sp. | reverse complement strand
CCATTGCGACTCTGCAACAGCCAGATTCTGGTGAAATCTACTTGGATGATATTGACATTTTAAATCAAAAAATGGAATTACGCAAAGTTTTGGGCTATTTACCACAATCTTTTGGCGTATATCCAAAACTATCCGCAGAAAAATTACTGCATTATTTTGCAGAATTGAAAGGAGTTTCCAGCAAAGCAGAGCGAAATGAAATCGTAGATTACGCACTAGAAGTCACCAATTTGTATAATGTAAAAAACAAACATGTGGCTGGCTATTCCGGCGGGATGAAACAGCGTTTTGGGATTGCACAATTGCTTTTGAACAACCCAAAACTGATAATTGTCGATGAGCCAACGGCTGGTTTAGACCCAGCTGAACGCCACCGCTTTCTGAATGTTTTACGAGAAATTGGCACCAATCATATCGTAATACTTTCTACACATATCGTGGATGACGTAAAAGAATTGTGCACAGATATGGCAATTCTAAATGGCGGAAAATTATTGAGTCACAAAAAACCGATCGATGCGGTTTTAGATTTGAAAGATAAAATTTGGGGACTTACCATTGACCGAGAAGACTTGGAAAAATACGAGTCCAGTTTCAATTTGATTTCTTCAAATTATAACCAAGATAATTCATTGAACATTCGTGTGTATAATGATGTTCAACCAGGAGAAGGTTTTCAGAAAGTAGAGCCAGATTTGAGCGATGTCTATTTTGTTCATCTCAGAGCTGACGAAAATGAAGCTATTAACCTCCAATCTTAATCCAGATGTTTTCAAATATATTCAAATTCGAAATCAAAACTTGGTTTAAAACACCAATTACATACATCTATACAGGAATCATGTTCGTTTTCGCCATGATTATGATGGCGGCTTCT
The DNA here is from genome assembly GCA_046260295.1 of Psychroflexus sp. Lineage (GTDB taxonomy): Bacteria > Bacteroidota > Bacteroidia > Flavobacteriales > Flavobacteriaceae > Psychroflexus. Next base: position 5,698 of record JBHEPM010000104.1, on the reverse strand, counting down.
GGTGGGCTTTTCGACAATTTTACGGTTTCAACTACATCACCAACTTATCAAAATTCTGCATTAGCCATCAATGGTATGATTAATGGTTTATCGATGTTTTTATACTTTCTGTTGCCGTCCATTATTGGTGCTTCAGTGAGTAAAGATTTCAAACACGACATGCATCAGGTCTTGTTTTCTTATCCGATTACAAAATTCAATTATCTTTTCGGAAAGTTTTTAAGTTCATTGAGCATCGTCATTATGATTATTGTCTTCATCTGTTTTGGGCTGTATCTCGGCACTATTTTCCCGGGCACAAATTCAGAACTTTTCATGGATTTCGACATTTGGAATTATCTTCAACCACTGTTGATTTTCATTTTACCAAACATCATTTTCTTTGGTGCTTTTGTATTTGCGGTGGTAACTTTTTCCAGAAATATTTTTATTGGTTTCATCAGTGTTTTGATTTTAATTGTAATCCAAGGTTTTGCACAGACTTTAACCGCAGATATCGATAATAAAACCTTAGCAGCTTTAATTGATCCACTTGGCGCACAAGCCTTGTCTTATGAGACAGAATACTGGACTGTTTTCGATAGAAATCACAACTATTTACCTTTTGAAAATTACGTAATTTACAACCGCTTATTGTGGGCTGGAATAAGTCTTTTGATTTTTGTATTTGTGTTTTGGAAATTCAAATTCAACCAGCAAGCTATTCAATTTAAACTTTTCAAAAGCAAAGCTGAACGTGTCATCAAAAAGAATTTTGGTGGTATTATTCGAATAAAATTACCTGAAGTTAATAAAGCTTATCATTTCAAACATTGGTTGAAAATGGCTTGGAAACACAGCCGTTTTGAAGCGCGATATATTTTTAAAAATTGGGTGTTTATTTCGTTTGCTTTGGTGAGTTTGCTCGTTACATTAATTACGCTGGCTGAACGTTTTCCGGTGTATGGAACTTCAACGTATCCGGTCACGCGTGAAATGATGCAAACCGCTTCCGGCGTCATCAGTGGATTTATGATAATCATCACTTTTTTGATTGCCGGGATGCTCATCAATCGTGCGCAAAACACAAATATGAACCAATTGGTTGATGTCACACCATTTCCAAATTGGTCATTTATATTGGCTAAATTTATTGCCATTTTCAAAATGCAAGCTTTTTTCTACCTCGCAGCTTTGTTGTTGGCAATTGGCGTTCAGATTTACGATGACTATTTCAAATTGGAAATCGATTTGTACTTGTTTCAATTTTTCGCCATAGATTATTTGCGTGTGTTTACATGGACGGTAATGGCATTTTTGTTTCACACACTTATCAAAAATCATATTGTGGGCTTTATTTCACTCTTAGCCTTCATGATTTTATTAAACTTTTTTCCAAAATTTGGCATCGAACAAAGTATTTTTAGATTCAATTCTGGCGGTGGCGCGACCTATTCTGATATGGTTGGTTATGGTCCAGGTTTAAAAGTATTTTATGTCTATAGAATCTACTGGTTGGCTTTGGCAGTAATTCTCTACATTTTGTCGCTTATATTTTATCGCAGAGGCGTGTCTTATTCAGCAAAACAACGAATAAAACGTGCAAAACATCATCTGAACCCGTTGAAAAAATCCCTGATTGCTGTAAGTTTACTTGTTTTTATTGGTATTGGGTCCTGGATTTATTACACCGATAATATTTTAAATGAACGTTACTCTGGCAATGAAAGGGAACAACTTCAGGTCGATTATGAAAAACAATATTCAAAATATGCTGATTTAGAACAACCTAGAATTACCAGCGTGAATGTAGATTTAGATTTATTTCCTGAAACACGCGATTTTAAAGTGAAAGGCGAATTCATTTTGAAAAATAAAACTGAAAACCCTATCGATTCGATAATTATTGAACTGAACGATTATCCGCAATCTTATACATTCAGTAAAACAGGAAAATCTGTACTTAAAGATACTGTGTATAATTTTGAAATATTCAGATTTGATGAATCACTAAGACCGGGAGAAAAAGTCACGTTTAGTTTTGAAATGGAAAACGAACCCAATACTATTTTGCGTTCAAATTCTCCAGTGAGAAGTAACGGAACTTTTATGAACAATCGAATTTTTCCAAATTTCGGTTACAATGATAATTATGAAATTTCCAATAACAAAACCCGAGAAAAATATGGTTTATCACCCAAAGAACGCATGAAATCGCCTTATGATTCAACCGCTTTGGGCAATACTTATATTTCTGATGATGCCGATTGGATTGATTTTGAAACCACAGTTTCAACTTCCAAAGATCAAATTGCCATTGCGCCGGGTTATCTTCAAAAAGAATGGGAAGACGGCGACAGAAAATATTTTCATTATAAAATGGATAAGAAAATATTGAATTTCTATGCGTTTAATTCCGCTGAATATGAGGTTTATGAAGAAAAGTGGAATGGTGTAAACATCCAAGTATTTTATCACAAACCACACGATTATAATATTGATAGAATGGTGAATGCCACCAAAAAATCATTGGCGTATTATTCAGAAAATTTCAGTCCATATCAATTTGACCAACTTCGGATTTTGGAATTTCCGCTGACTTCTGGTTCGTTTGCACAATCTTTTGCCAACACCGTGCCGTATTCTGAAGCCATTGGTTTTATAGCCAAAGTTGACGACGAAGACAATGAAAGCGTGGATTATCCATTTAGCGTAACTTCACACGAAGTGGCGCATCAGTGGTGGGCGCATCAAGTGATTGGCGCTGATGTTCGTGGCGCAACTTTATTGTCTGAAAGTATGTCTGAATACAGTTCGCTAAAAGTTCTGGAAAAAGAATACGGCGCTGACCAAATGCGGACTTTCTTAAAAGATGCTTTAGATAAATATTTGAGAAGTCGCCGTTTTGAACAACAAAAAGAATTGCCGCTGATGTACAACGAAAATCAACAATACATTCATTACAACAAAGGTTCGTTGGTGCTTTACGCCATGAGCGATTATTTAGGTGAAAAACGAATGAATAACATTTTGAAA
>JBHEPM010000104.1:0-2673 GCA_046260295.1 Psychroflexus sp. | reverse complement strand
GATCAAGTGGCATTCCAAGAACCGCCGTACACAACTTCTGTAGAATTTGTGAATCATTTGAAAGAAAACACACCAGATTCGCTTCAATATTTGGTAAAAGATATGTTTGAAACCATTACTCTTTATGACAATAATGCGTTGAAAGCAACTTACAAAACTTTAGAAAATGGCAAATATGAAGTCACTTTTAAAACCAATGTAAGGAAATACAGATCTACTGAAAAAGGCAAGAAAAAATTCAGCGATGAAGAAACTTCAGTAGATGAATCTGAAAATGATCCAGAAAACCTAAAATCACTTCAGCTGAAAGATTATGTTGAAATTGGTGTTTTCGGTGAAACCAATGACGAAATCGATGGAATTGAAAAAGAAAATGTGCTGTATCTAAAAAAGCATTTAATTTCAGAAATTTATAACGAATTCAGTATTATCGTAGATGAAAAACCCGTCGAAGCCGGTGTAGATCCTTACAATAAATTGATTGACACAAATTCCGATGACAATCGTGTGGAAATTGAGGAAGAAGAGTAGTTTTTTAAAATCAGAAACAAAAAACGCTTCAGGTGAAATTCATCTGAAGCGTTTTCTATTTCTTTTTAATACAAAACTAAGCGTCGTATTGTTCTTTAATCCGTTTTGAAATCAACAGAATGACCAAAAGTAAGATTGTACAAAGGCAAACCAAAATGCCGACAACACCGGTAAAACTTTGTTCATCGCCGAGAAGATCATCAAAATTTAAAAAAGTAGTGCTAAAAATCAATAATCCAAACGCAGATATTATAAGGAAATAAATAAAATACTTCATATCTTTTAATTGAATAAACTTTGAATATTTGTGGTGAACAATTTCACTGCTATGGCTAGCAAAATTACGCCAAATATTTTACGAATCACGGAAATTCCTTGTTTTCCGAAAAGTTTTTCGATTTTTTTAGAAGACTTTAAGACCGCATAAACCACAATTACATTCAGGATAATCGCCACAATAATATTTGGTGTTTCAAATTCAGATTTCAAAGACAAAATAGACGTCATTGTTCCAGCACCGGCAATTAAGGGGAAAGCCAAAGGCACGATGGCAGCGGTTTCCGGTGCATCGTCTTTATAAAGCTGAATGCCTAAAATCATTTCAATAGCCAAAAAGAAAATAATAAATGCGCCTGCGACGGCAAAAGAATTGACATCGATGCCAATTAAATTCAGAATGGTTTCTCCAACAAACAAAAAAACAATCATCAGGATACAAGCCACAATCGAAGCCTTTTCGCTTTGGATGTGACCTACTTTTTTACGCAAATCAACAATAATAGGAATGCTGCCAACGATATCTATCACGGCAAAAAGAATCATTCCGGCGGTAAAAATTTGTTTAAAATCAAACATAACGAGATACTCAAAAATTTTTGCAAAAGTAATTCTAGAAAATTGATTTCAAATCATATTTTTTTTCCTTAAATAAGAAATAAAAGTTAATATTTCAGGTTGAAAATCAAGGAGATTTAAAATTGTTCAAAGGAAGATTTTACTAAATTTGCGGCATGATTCAGATTGGAAAAACACTTATTTCAGACGCCATTATCGACAATGAATTCGCTTGTAATCTTTCAGCTTGCAAAGGCGAATGTTGTGTTTCTGGCGATGCTGGTGCGCCACTGGAAGAAGCAGAATTGCAAATTTTGGAAGACATTTATCCTAAAGTTAAACCTTTTTTGCGCCAAGAAGGCATTTCTGCCATCGAAGCACAAGGCAAACACATTATGTCCGATTTTGACGAACCTGAAACGCCACTTGTCAATGGTAAAGAATGTGCTTATGTCACTTTTGCTGAAAATGGCACCGCACTTTGCGGCATCGAATCGGCGTACAGAGCTGGCGAAATCGACTTCAAAAAACCCGTGTCTTGTGAACTTTATCCAATTCGCGTTCAAAAATTATCTGAACTACAAGCTGTGAATTACGACCGTTGGGATATTTGTAGCGACGCTTGTTCGCTTGGCAAAAGTTTAGAAATGCCCGTGTATCGTTTTACCAAGAATGCGCTGATCCGAAAATTTGGTGAAGATTGGTATAAAGATTTAGAAGAAAACGCAGAGAAATTATAGAAATTTCGTTTTAATCTTTTTCTGAAAAAATTCAACAAGTCATAAAATTTCTGTTTTTCGTTTTTATAAAGCTTTGGCTAGTGGGCAAAAGACCAAATTGTGGAAAACTCTGTGGATAACTTTATTTCAATATTAAATAAAGTTAGGTGATTTCTTTACATATTTGTTTAGAATAAATTCAGACAATAAACTTCTCAAAACCACAAGAATATGTCAAAGGTAGAGCCTATTTTAGAAGAAAATGAAAACAGATTTGTCCTATTTCCAATCAAACATCACGATATCTGGGAATGGTACAAAAAATGCGAAGCGAGTTTTTGGACTGCGGAAGAAATTGATCTTCATCAAGATTTGACAGATTGGAAAACAAAACTGAATAAAGATGAACAATATTTCATCAAGCATATTTTGGCATTTTTTGCCGCTTCAGATGGCATTGTGAATGAAAATCTGGCAGAAAATTTCGTTAACGAAGTTCAATATACAGAAGCAAAATTCTTCTACGGTTTCCAAATTATGATGGAAAACATCCATTCTGAAACCTATTCATTACTCATCGATACTTACG
>JBHEPM010000103.1:0-7122 GCA_046260295.1 Psychroflexus sp. | reverse complement strand
CCATCTGGATGGCATGGCTTTTTATCGTAATGCCACGTTCTCTTTCCAGATCCATATTATCCAAAAGTTGCTCTTTGCGTTCGCGTTCTGTCACAGATTTTGTAAAATCCAACAAACGGTCTGCAAGTGTGCTTTTGCCGTGATCAATATGCGCGATGATGCAAAAATTTCGAATGTTCTTCATAGTCGTTTACCTATTGACATCAATTGAATTGACGTTAATTTGAATCCGCAAATATAATGTAATTGTTTGGCTTTGGACTTCAATATTTGATGTGTGTAAAAGCTTTGTGCAAATTGTTTTGAATTCTGTATTTTTGCAATAAAAAATTGTGGCTAAGATAGATAACATAGATTTAGGCGAATTCCCTCTGCTTTTGGCACCGATGGAAGATGTAAGCGACCCGCCATTTCGTGCACTTTGTAAAGAATATGGTGCAGATATGGTTTACACTGAATTTGTATCTTCCGAAGGTTTAATTAGAGATGCTGCCAAAAGCATGATGAAACTCGATATTTATGAAAAAGAACGACCAGTCGGCATTCAGATATTTGGTGCCAACTTGGATTCTATGTTGAAATCTGTTGAAATCGTCGAAAAAACCAAACCCGATGTTATCGATATCAATTTCGGTTGTCCAGTCAAAAAAGTAGTTTCTAAAGGCGCTGGCGCAGGAATTTTGAAAGATGTTGACCTGATGGTGAAATTGACCGAAGCCATGGTAAAACACACTAATTTGCCGATTACTGTAAAAACCCGTTTAGGTTGGGATCACGATTCCATAAAAATATATGAAGTTGCAGAACGTTTGCAAGACGTTGGTTGCAAAGCCATTGCTATTCATGGCAGAACACGCGCTCAAATGTATAAAGGTGAAGCGGATTGGCGACCGATTGCTGAAGTGAAGAACAACCCCCGAATGCACATTCCTGTGTTTGGCAACGGCGATGTAGATTCACCTGAAAAAGCGGTGAAAATGCGAGATAAATTCGGTTTAGACGGCGCTATGATTGGTCGTGCCAGTATTGGTTCGCCTTGGTTTTTTAAAGCTGTCAAACATTATTTTGAAACTGGCGAACATGTTGCACCACCAGATTTGGTGGAACGGGTGAATATTGCTCGAAGACATTTGCAAATGGCCATCGATTGGAAAGGTGAAAAGCTTGGAGTTTTTGAAACTCGCCGACATTATACCAATTATTTCAAAGGCATTCCGCATTTTAAAGAATACCGCATGAAAATGGTCACTTCTGACGATGCCAAAGATGTTTTTGATACTTTTGATGAAGTTGAAGATAAATTTGCGGATTATCAATTTGCCTAAACAACTCTCTTTTTAAGGTATAAATAATTCCCTTCATCAAAAAAAGACTAGTCTTTCTTGCTAAAAAGAGTACAATTCCCCTTCAAAAAGACTAGTCTTTTTGAAGGGATTTCTATTTAAAACTATTAGAATTCTAAGTGAATATTTGGTGGTTGTCGGAAATATTATCAATTCAATAGTCAATCTAATACAATTTAAAACTAAAGATATTAATCTACCTCAGTTTGCTCATCATTTTCATTTAAAAACGCTTAAGCCTTCAAGAGTTTTGAAGCTCTTAAAGGGTCAGTTAACTCTGATCTAAGCTTGGAGTTTTTAAAATAAAATATCTCCAAACCTTACCTAACAAAAAGCAAGATTTGGAGTCTATTTCAACTATGAATTTTTACTTGTCAATACAACTTCATTGCAGTTAACTTCAGTGATGTACCGCTTTTCGCCATTTTTATCTTCATAAGATCGTGGTGTTAATTTACCTTGAACAATAATTTCTCTGCCTTTATCGACATATTTTTCTATGATTTCTGCAGTTTTGCCCCAAGCGACGATATTGTGCCAGTACGTATTGGTGACTTTCTCGCCTTCGTTATTGTTGTAATATTCATTGGTTGCCAACGAAAACTTCACCAATTTCTTTCCGGATTCTAAATTGATTACTTCCGGTGTTTGACCAACATTTCCCATTAATTGAACTGAATTTTTTAAAGTACTCATAACAATAAAATTTAAGTGTTTATAATTTTAATACAGTCTGTCTGTACCAAATCGATGGGTTTCATTCACATCGACAGTGCAAATATGGAACAGCATTCAAATTTTATCCGTCGAATAAACATTTACTTACCTTTACTTACGTTTGTAAACGATTTTATCCGTTTGTAAACGTTTATTAAAGAAATTAAATTCAATAAAAAACCCTGTTTAAGTCAGGCCTAAACAGGGTTTTACAAGTTTAAAATTAAATTTATTTTATAATTAATTTTTCTGTATGAAATTTATCGTTCGCTTCAATTTTAACAACATAAACGCCTTTAGATAATGTACTCACGTCAACTTGGTAATTTTGATCTGCCTTTTTTGTGGAAATCAAACGCCCATTCATGTCATAAATTTCTACTGAAGTATCTTTCAAATTGATATTTCCAAATTGGATTTTGAAATAATTAGTAGCTGGATTTGGATAAATTTCAAACTTTTCATTGTCAAATTCGGTATTTGATACATTACACTGCAAAACATCATTTGGTGGCAAATCAAAATTTTCAACTTGATCAAAACGATTAGTGGAATCGCCTTGGTCAGCACCCCAACCTAATCCTCTATTAGCAAAAACTTCCCAAATCAAACACTGATTTTCACCATCATTAGCCAGTTCATCTGCTTGAAGTATGGCATCTCGCCCATCCACAAATCCAGGATTACAAGATTGCAATTTCAAGCCATCAATCACCAATTGCATGGCAATATTATTCCCGCCATCGCCATTGTATAAATCTGGATCGTAACCATATTCATCAATCAGTGCCCAAGTCATATCCCAGAGCATCGTTGCCCAAACAAAACCAATACCATGTGGCATTGTCAAGTTCCCATTATTGGTTAGACCAAACGTAGCATTATTTACACCAAAATCTGTACTATATCTAAATGGACGTATTCCAGAACCCGTAATCGATTGGCTAACCGCATAAGTGCCATAACCACGACCTTGGGTTGCAACATCATTTGGTTGAATCGTCATGACCAAACCTAACCAATCGCTCCAACCTTCTCCCATTTGTTCTTCATTGAAAAGACAATTGGCATCAAATCTTCCGCCTGTTAATCTTGTTGAAATTCCATGTCCATATTCGTGTGAAATGATGCCGTTATCAAAATCACCATCAATAAAATATGGACCATTATTCGCTAAATTGGCAGTGATTGTTTCTCCAGAATTCAAATCTGAAATTAAATCTTCTCCGAAGTCATTTTCTACCATTACAGAAGGAATATTAATATTGACACCATCTCCACCCATACCAAAAGGCTCTTCAAAAGCATTGTTATTGACCATAATTACTGCCAATGCGCCTTCATTCTGTGCTTTTTCTATTTTGCTCACAAAGGTGCAATCACCACGTCGGATAACTGCAATTTTCCCATTGATATTTGCTGTATTTATTAAATTATCGCAAGCATCTAATGGATCTGTGTTTCCGCCAAAGTTTTGGTCTTCAATCAAAATCAATTCTGCTGAAATCGCATCACCAGACAATACTGGACCAAAAGTAGCTTCTACACCAAAATAACCACCAACTAAAGATGATGGTGCTTCGATATTCAAATTAGGATTTGGATTTCCAGGTGGCGTCCATAAAAACATTTGCATACTCGGACTATTACCATCTGGTCCTGTCCCAAAATTAGCATTATTCACACCTCCACCATCTTGAGCCTGCGCAAATACAAAATCCTCACCTAATCCTTCCCCAGAATAATTTGTTTCTTGAAAATTACCAGAAGCTTCATCGAAACCATAATTTGCCCAAACATCGTGCATTAGGTTGTTCCAGTAAAATAGATTTGTAATTGCTGCATCTTCATATAGCGCAGCCGGTTGATCGAAATCTAAAGAGAAATCAAAATTCAAATTTGTGCCACCATCTGGTGAATAACCAACTTCATTTATTCCTGCTCTATCTTCAAATGCCCAAACATTATTTCCTCTAGTTATGGTGTGTTCAGCGCCAGCAACACCATCTGTATCGTGCCATCCAAAAGGCGAAGCGTTTGAATCTGCAGGATCAATTTCCAAACTCCTCACGCCGTGATTTGGAGATTCCACTGGCATTGGATAAACATTGTATTGCGGTGTATTTGACGCTTGTGATTGCGTGTTTTGGGATTCAAAATTTTTATTTTGAGAATTATGCGTGTGATTGTTTGAAAATTCTCCTCCTTCAAAATCACAATTCACAATACGGTCATTTTGGTCTAAGATTTCACCATTATTGGCGTCTATCCTTAAACTCCACCAATGTGAACCATCTTTAAGACGAATGGACAAATCCCAAGCAACACGCAACTGATCATCTTCGGTATTTTGAAAAACCAATTCTGCTGAAATTGGTTCAGAAGCTATATTAGATTCTGAAATCAAAAAACGATTGTTATTTATTTCTTCTATAATATTCGGTTGTTGTAAATCATTCAAATTTAATTTTGATGCAGCATTTTGTAAAGCTTCAATTGCTGAAAGTGAATGATTTTTAGTTTGAATTCTGTTTTCTAAATCATTTTCAAAATTCAATGATGCGTAAACGACTTTTGCCTCTTTTAAAGCAAAACTACTTATCGCATTATAAATTGCTTTGCCCTCAAATCTTTGTTGTACATAAACATGTTCAACATTTGTACTTTTAGAAAAATGGCGAGAGTCTATATATAAATCAGTAATGTCATCTTGGCTTAATTTGTATTCACGGCTATTGTTTTCTAAGTAGTCTTCAACAGTTTGTTTTGCGTTTTGTGCATTTGACAGCACACCAAAAAAGAATAAAAAGAGGGGTAAAATTTTCATAATATTCATATAAAGTTCATTTTTCGCTAAAATAACAATATTAAGTTGCTATCAAAACTAACACTTGTTAATATCCCCTTTTAATTTGTATTTGTTTGAAAAAACGCTTAAAAATCTTTGCCCATTGCTTTGGCACAAACAAAGGCGCTAGTCCACGCATTTTGAAAATTGAAGCCTCCGGTAATGGCATCAATATTCAAAACTTCTCCAGAAAAATATAAGTTCGTGTGAATTTTGCTTTCAAAGGTTTTAAAATTGATTTCTTTTAAATCAACACCGCCAGCAGTTACAAATTCTTCTTTGAAAGTGCTTTTTCCATTTACATGAAAAACATCTGAAGTTAAAGTTTTAGCTAATTTCTGAAGTTGGTGTTTGTTTAAATCCGCCCAAATGCTTTGTCCTTCAATTTCTGAAGACAGTACCAAAGCCTGCCAAAGTCGTTTTGGTAAATTAAATTGTGGATGATTAGCCACTTGTTTTTTGGAAAGTTCAAGCTTAAGTTGATTCAAAATTGAAACAATAGATTCTTGATTGTGTTGTTGCACCCAATTCACTTTAAGTTGAAATTGATGATTCAGCTCAAAAAAAGTTCGTGCGCCCCAAGCTGAAAGTTTCAGTACGCAAGGACCGCTAAATCCCCAATGCGTTATCAATAAAGCTCCAGAAGATTGCAAAGTTTTCAACTCAGATTTTGCAACACCGCGATTGGAAGTCGTAAAAACTTCGATATTGGCTTCAGTAGAAATGCCCGCCAAATCTTTTATTTTTTCATCTTGAATATTGAAGGTAAATAAAGATGGCACAGGCGGAATAATTCGGTGATTTAGTGTTTCTAAAGTTTTCCACATTTTTGGACTGCTGCCGGTGGCGATAAGAAGTTTTTTTGATTCAAAAATAATCTCAGAAGTTTCAATCTCCCAATTGTATTCTGAATTTTGGATTGGTTGTAAATTGTTCACGCCACAATTGGTGATGAGTTCAACGCCCAGTCGATTAACTTCATTTTGAAAACAATCGATGATGCTTTGAGAATCATCTGAGGTTGGAAACACCCTTAAATCTGCTTCAATTTTCAGTTTTACACCACGTTCTTCCAACCAAGCCATCATATCGCCAGTCATGAACTGATGGAATGGACCGCGCAATTCTTTATGTCCACGCGGATAGTTTTTAGCCAAATCATTGGGGTCAAATTCAGCATGGGTAACGTTGCATCTTCCACCACCAGAAATTTTCACTTTACTTAATACGTTTTTTGATTTTTCCAAAATACAAACCGAAGCTTGCGGTTGCTGTTCTGCAAAATTGATGGCAGCAAAAAATCCGGCTGCGCCACCACCTACAATGACGAGGTCTTTTTCTATGCGTTTCAAATTGAAAGTTTTGGCAAAAGTAGTGTATTTATAGCACTATTTTTGATCATTTAATATTGGTATGTGTATGAATTCAAGAATATATTTCAAGTTTATTATCAGCTATTAAAGCGTTATTTATTATTGAATTTTTTTACATCTGAAGATTTAAATTCATTTTTGCGCCCAATGCATTAAAAATTCGCATTACGGTTTCAAAAGTTACATTTCCAGTACTATTTTCTAATCTTGATATTTGTGCTTTTTTTACACCTACCAATTCTCCTAGTTGTTCTTGTGTTAGTTTTCGTTTTTTTCGGGCAGTTTTAATCATATCACCAATAAGCTCAAGTTTTAATTCAAACTCATATTCGTCTCTTTCTTTTGTTCCTTTTTTTCCAATTAAAAGCTCTTCCGCTTCGTCTAATTTATAACTTTTCATCTTTTTTGTGTTTTAGGTAATTCGTTCTAATCCTATCGGCTTTTTCTATTTCTTTTTTGTCCACTTTACTTGTCTTTTTGACAATTCCGTGTGTCGCAAAAACCAGCGTTTTATTTTTATCTTCTTTATCCCAAAAAGCTAAAAGTCTGTACTGAATTCCTGAATACAAGGTTCTAAATTCCCAAATTTCGTTGCTTAGTTTTTTGAAAAATTTTGAGTCAGAATGTTGTTCAGCTCGTCTAATGTTCTGAAATATTTTTTTTCTCGCCTTTAGGTCTTGTTTTTGAATAAATTCAAAAGCCTCTTCTAATAATTTTGTTTCAAATCGTTTCACCATTAATTTAGTTGCTATATGAAATCAAAAATTCAAAGATACGAAAGTTTCGTTAATTGTAAACTGTTTTCAATTTTAAAATGGCTAACAACAACCCAATATAAAGT
>JBHEPM010000102.1:0-7126 GCA_046260295.1 Psychroflexus sp. | reverse complement strand
CTTTTGCAAGAACGATATTTAAATTTCAGTGAAATTTACGTCGATTTTGGTGATAAATTAATATCGATTTTATTAGAAAATTTAGATCCGCTAAAACTAGAGTTCACATGTTTAGAGCTAGACGTTTACCATTCAAAATAAAGACATTATGAAAAGTATGCACGCCATAGATTTGGAAACTGTTGAAATGACGCTGGATGTGATGAAATACGCCATCAGCAGAATCTCAAACACGTCTCCGGAATTGGGCAAACCAAAAAAAGAAGAAGATTTACTGAAATTAGTTGGCGAAACCGTGACTAAAGAAGGCATTGGCGGCGAAAAAGCTTTTCAGTTGTTCAGAGATATTTTAGTTAAAGCTTCGGTTCCAGTAGACCATCCCAGACATTTGGCATTTGTACCAGCAGCGCCAACCAGAGCGGCAGTTTTGTTTGATTTGGTGACTTCTGCATCTAGTATTCATGGCGCGTATTGGATGACTGGCGGCGGTGGAATTTTCTGTGAAAACCAAGCCATGAAATGGTTGGTTGAACTCACAGGCTTGCCAAAAGAAGCTTTCGGCGTGTTTACCAGTGGTGGAACAGCGGCGAATTTGTCAGCTATTGTAGCGGCTAGAGAATATTGGCGCTCTTTGAATGATGAAAACAAAGCGCTCAAAGGTTTGATTATGACTTCCAAAGGTGCGCATTCTTCTGTGAAATCTATGGCACAAGTAATTGATGCAGATATTGTTTTAGTTGATGAATCTGATGAACATAAATTAACAAAACAATCTTTATCAAAAGAAATAGAAAGCTTAAGCGAATTTGACAGAAAACGCTTATTTGCAGTTGTTGCCACCGGCGGAACTACAAATGCCGGCATTATAGATGATTTAGCTGGAATTGCAGATATTTGTGAATCTGAAAAGCTTTGGTACCATGTTGATGCTGCTTATGGTGGCGGTGCTCTGGCAGCACCGAGTGTGCGACATTTGTTCAATGGCATCGAAAAAGCTGATAGCGTAACAATAGATCCGCATAAATGGATGTTTTCACCTTACGATTGTGGTGCGATAATTTATAAGAACATGGAACTAGCCAAAAATGCGCATTCCCAAAAAGGCGCGTATTTGGATATTTTTAAAGATGAAGGCGCACAAGGTTTCAATCCAGCAGATTATCAAATTCAATTGACCAGACGTTTAAGAGGTTTGCCACTTTGGTATTCTTTGGCAATGCACGGCACAGAACGCTACACGCAAGCCATAGAGCGCGGTTTGGCTTTGGCTATCAATGCTGCGAAACAAATCAAACAAATGCCGCATGTGGAATTGGTTAGAGAACCAGGTTTATCTTGTGTTTTATTTACCAGAATAGGCTGGGATGCTGAAGATTACAGAGATTGGACTTATAAAAACCACGACAGCGGTTTTGCGTTGGTTACGCCAACAAAATGGACTGAAAATGGCGAAAGCATAACTTGCGCCAGATTTTGTTTTATCAATCCAGATACCACAGAAAAAGACGTTAAAGAGATTTTAGAATCGATGACTTAAATGTTGATACTAACTCAGAATATAAAAGGGAATTCAAAAACATTGAATTCCCTTTTGTTTTAAAAAGTATGAAATTTAAATTTTGGTAATCGGAATTTGGATAAAGACATTATCCCAACCCATTAGTAAATCTGAACCATTGGTTCTTGGTTTGAAGGTAATGGAAAAATCTTCAACTGTAGCGGCGGTATTTTTGGTTTCAACTTCAGTTCTGATGACATCTAAATCTTCATCATAATTGGTGCCCCAAGTATTTATTTTTTCGTTGATGATAATTTGCCATTCATCTTCATTTGGAATAGTGAATAAAGTGTAAGTCCCAGCTTCAACTTTTTCACCATTGAAAAGCACATCTTCATATAATGTAATTTCTGTCGCTTCATTGGCACCAGTTCGCCAAACTTCTCCATAAGGTACAAGTTTGCCAAAAATTTCACGGTTTTTCTTTTTTGGTCGGCTGTAAATAATTCTTGCCAAAGGTGAATTGTCTCCATTTCTGGTGATGACCGCATCCATAGGACTTTTATCTAAATCTTTAAATTCCTGAGCATTCACGCTGGTTGATAGTAAAGTAATTCCTAAAAATAAATAAATTAATTTCATCGCTTCTTTTTTACAATTTTAGTTGATAATGCTTAAATTTTATCCTTAAAGCTTGTTAAATTTAAATACAAAAGTTGTTATAAACCTTTAATTCTTTGAAATCTATTTGATTTGCTCTTAAACGAAAGAAAATGAAAAAAATGACAAAAACACTTCAAAATTAGAAATAATGAATTAAAATTGATTTAAACGTCTTAAAAGGATTCGAAAACCCATTCATTTCATTATATTTGTTGGTCGATTATTAATAAAAAATTATGAGCGAAGAAGTCAAAAAGAACAATTATTCAGCTGATAGTATTCAGGCTTTAGAAGGAATGGAACACGTAAGGATGCGTCCTTCAATGTATATCGGTGATGTCGGTGAACGAGGCTTGCATCACTTGCTCTATGAAGTTGTCGATAACTCCATAGATGAAGCCATGGGCGGATATTGTGATAAAATTGACGTCGTCATCAATGAAGACGGATCGATTACCACTTCTGATAACGGACGTGGAATACCAATAGATTTACACAAAAAAGAAGGCGTTTCAGCACTGGAAGTCGTGATGACCAAAATTGGTGCTGGTGGTAAATTCGATAAAGATTCTTATAAAGTTTCTGGTGGATTGCACGGTGTTGGTGTTTCCGTAGTGAATGCGCTTTCAGCAAGTCTACATGCCAGAGTTTTTAAAGATGGTAAAATCTGGGAACAAGAATACGAGCGTGGAAAAACGCTTTACCCAGTGAAACCTACTGGTGATACAGAATTGAAAGGAACAGAAATTACGTTTAAACCAGATTATGAAATTTTTCAAGAATCTGTTGAATTTAAATACGAAACTCTAGCCAAGAGATTGCGTGAACTTGCATTTTTGAACAAAGGCATCAAAATTTCAATCATTGACAAGCGTCAAAAAGACGAAGATGGTAATTATAGAAGCAATGATTTCTATTCTGAAGAAGGATTGAAAGAATTCATCAGATTTATCGATGCCAACAGAGAACCAATTATTTCTGAAGTCATCGCTATGGAAGGCGAGAAAAACGAAATTCCAGTTGAAGTTGCCATGGTTTACAACAATTCCTACGGTGAGAATTTACATTCTTATGTGAATAATATCAACACCCATGAAGGCGGGACACATCTTTCTGGTTTCAGAAGAGGTTTGACTTCTACCTTAAAAAAATATGCAGATAGTTCTGGGCTTTTAGATAAACTGAAATTTGAAATCACTGGAGATGATTTTAGAGAAGGTTTAACCGCAATTGTTTCGGTAAAAGTTGCGCATCCACAATTTGAAGGACAAACGAAGACAAAACTTGGAAACAGAGACGTATCTTCAGCAGTTTCGCAATCGGTTTCTGAAATGTTGGATATTTACTTAGAAGAAAATCCAAATGATGCTAAAATCATTGTTCAAAAAGTGATTTTGGCAGCGCAAGCCCGTCATGCTGCTAAAAAAGCGCGTGAAATGGTGCAACGAAAAACAGTGATGAGTGGCGGTGGCTTACCAGGAAAACTTTCAGATTGTTCAGAACAAAACCCAGAAGATTGCGAAGTTTTTCTCGTTGAGGGAGACTCGGCGGGCGGAACAGCCAAGCAAGGTCGAGACCGTAAATTTCAGGCTATTTTGCCATTGCGTGGTAAAATTCTGAATGTTGAAAAAGCCATGCAACATCGGGTTTTTGAAAATGAAGAAATCAAAAATATTTATACAGCTTTAGGCGTGACCATTGGCACAGAAGACGATCCAAAAGCGCTGAATTTATCCAAACTTCGTTACCATAAAATTATTATTATGTGTGATGCGGATGTCGATGGGAGTCATATTGCGACACTGATTTTGACGTTCTTCTTCAGATATATGAAAGAACTGATTGAAGCAGGGCATATTTATATAGCCACACCACCTTTATATTTAATTAAAAAAGGCAGTAAAAAACGATACGCTTGGAGTGAAAAAGAACGAAATGAAATTGTTGCTGAATATAAGACCTCAGTTGGTGTTCAGCGTTACAAAGGTCTTGGTGAAATGAATGCCGAGCAACTTTGGGACACAACGATGGATCCAAATTTTAGAATTTTAAGAAAAGTAACCATTGATGATTTAGCAGAAGCTGATAGAATATTCTCAATGTTAATGGGAGATGAGGTGCCGCCAAGACGAGAGTTTATTGAACAAAATGCAGTTTATGCTAATATCGATGCTTAGTGGAATAAATTAGATATTCACTTAAACCTTGATGTTATGAAAAAAGTAAATTTTGTATTCGGATTGATTATGATTAGTCAAATCGGTCATGCGCAAAGCGGAATTAACGACTTGTTGGCTTCAGGATTAGAAGATGCACAACAGTTCAGTCAATCGTATTTTGCACCTTCCACAGAAGCTTTGGTTTACAGCTTAAGCAGTGGTTGGTACAATTCTGGTGAAGCCAAGCAACTCGGTGAATTTGAAATTTCATTTACAGGAAACGCATCTATGATTGATGATTCAAAGAAAAGTTTTGAACTCAATACCGCAGATTATAATTTTTTGGAATTTGAATCAGGGGCAAGCTCACAAATGGTTGCTACTTCTTTAGGTGAAAATGATCCTGAAATTGATATGCGAATTGTTTTTGAAGACGATAATGGCAATCAAGAAGAGGTCATGCTAAGATTACCGCAGGGAATTGGTTCCGAAGGCGTCAGTACTTTGCCAAGTGCTTTTGTGCAAGCCAATGTCGGTTTAGTCGCTGGTTTTGAAGTGAAATTCAGATTTTTGCCGGAAGTCAACACTGAAGATGTAGATTTGAAAATGTACGGATTCGGTTTGCAAAATGAATTTTCAAAATGGATTCCAGGCGTTAAAAATCTACCAGTAGCGATTTCAGGAATAATAGGATATTCTAAAATTGACGGTCGTTATGCTTTAGATTCAAGTAATTTGATTCAAGGTAATAACCAAAGAATTGAGTCTGAACTTGATTCGTGGTTGTATTCTTTAGTTGCTTCAACGAAATTTAATACAATTAATTTTTACGGTGGAATCGGTTATGTGAATGGAAGTTCAGAAACGAACTTGTTAGGAAACTATACCATAAATGAAGGTGTGGTTGCGGGACAAACATTAGATGATCCGTTTTCTGTGAAATCTGATATTTCTGGAGTGAAAGCAACACTTGGCACAAGATTAAAATTAAGTTTTTTTAGAATTCATGTAGACTATAGTTTTCAGGAATTCAACACGGTTTCAGGTGGTATAAGTTTTGGAATTTAAAATTGAATATTAATATAAAAATTATTTAAAATGAAAGTTACAGTAGTAGGAGCAGGCGCAGTTGGGGCAAGTTGCGCAGAATATATAGCGATTAAAAATTTCGCTTCAGAAGTTGTGTTATTAGATATTAAGGAAGGTTTTGCAGAAGGCAAAGCTATGGATTTGATGCAAACCGCAACATTGAATGGATTTGATACAAAAATTACAGGGACAACCAAAGATTATAGCAAAACAGCAGGTAGTGAAGTCGCTGTAATTACTTCTGGTGTGCCAAGGAAACCTGGAATGACCAGAGAAGAATTGATTGGAATTAATGCTGGAATTGTAAAAGATGTGGCTACAGAATTAATAAAACATTCACCAGATGTAACACTTATAGTCGTGAGTAATCCAATGGATACAATGACTTATTTAGCGCATCAAGTTTTAGATTTGCCACAACACAAAATCATAGGAATGGGCGGTGCTTTGGATAGTGCCAGATTCAAATACAGATTAAGCGAAGCTTTAGATTGTCCTCCTTCTGACGTTGACGGAATGGTAATCGGCGGACATAGCGACACTGGCATGTTGCCACTAACACGATTGGCAACAAGAAATAGTGTAAGAGTTTCTGAATTTTTATCTGAAGATCGACTTGAAAAAGTTTCTGAAGACACCAAAGTTGGCGGCGCAACTTTGACTAAATTACTAGGCACAAGTGCATGGTATGCGCCAGGCGCAGCGGTTTCATCTTTGGTGCAATCCATAGTTTGCGATCAAAAGAAAATGTTCCCATGTTCAACATTTTTGAATGGTGAATATGGGTTGAAAGACCTTTGTATCGGTGTGCCGGTAATTATCGGTAAAAACGGAATCGAAAAAATAGTTGAATTGGATTTAGACGACAGTGAAATTGCTAAATTGAAAGAAAGCGCAGAAGCTGTGAAGAAAACTAACGGACTTTTAGAATAAAACAAATTTATAACAATAAAAACCCGAATATCGTATTCGGGTTTTTTTTATGGAATGTAGGTTTTAAGGATTAATCGGTTTTTATTTCAAAATTTATTTTAAAAGGTTAAAATTATCTTTAAAAAAAATATTGCCATTTCTATATCGAAAACCTATATTTGCCTGATTTTATAACAAGAAACTAATATTTTAAAGAATGCAGAATAAAGGACTAATCAAATTATTCGCTATTTTGTTCGGATTGGTAAGTATTTACCAGCTTTCGTTCACCTATTTAGCTAATAAAGTTGAAAACGAAGCAGAGGCTTTTGCCACTCAGGAAATTCCTGATAATGTTGAAAAAGCCTCAGAGCAACGCGCATTAAAAGCAGAATCTTATTTGGATTCCATTGGTGATGAACCAGTTTTTGCTGGTATTGATTATAATACAGCCAAAGGAAAAGAACTTAATAAAGGACTTGACCTAAAAGGCGGAATCAACGTTATTTTGCAAATTTCAGTAAGTGATTTATTGAGAGGTTTGGCAAACGATTCCAAAGACCCTTCATTCAACCAAGCCTTAAAAGACGCTGCCGAAGCGAGAAAAAATAGTCAAGATAGTTTTCTTGAACTGTTTTTTGAAGCTTTTGATGATGTAGAGGGTGCAAAATTGGCGTCTCCTGATATTTTTGGAACCAAAGATCTTGCTGACGAGATTGATTTTGAAATGTCAAATAGCGAAGTCAGACCTATTATTAGAAGAAAAATTGACGAAAGCATTACTTCTGCTTTTGAAGTTTTAAGA
>JBHEPM010000101.1:0-7368 GCA_046260295.1 Psychroflexus sp. | reverse complement strand
GTTATATATTCAGTCGCAAGTTCAACAGCAGGACCTGTTTCCTCAACAAATTCTGTATCTTCATTTTCAATACTGCGAACTATTCTACGTACTTTTTCTGGTGCAAATCCTAATTCAGTTTCAAGCATAGTCGAGAAAATAATTGTAAATTCTCCATTATTAATTCGTTCAAACAATGGTTTTGTGAACTCCTGAAATTCGTCATCATAATATCCTCCGAAAACAGATGTATCTAAATATATTCGCTGTTTTTTCATATTGTGAATTTACAAACCAGAGAGTAAGAAAATCAATTCCACAGGAAAACTGAGTTTCAGCATAATAAAATAACTGAATCCGCCTAAAATACAAGCTGTAGCATAAATTTCTTTTTTGAAAATTTCAGGAATTTCATTGCAAAGAATATCTCGAATGACGCCGCCAAAACAGGCGCTTATCGTGCCAATAGCCACACAAATTATCGGTGATAATCCAGCTGAAATGCCTTTTTCTACGCCCACAACCGTGTATAATCCTATTCCTAAAGTGTCGAACAAAAAAAGTGATTTCCGGAGATAACTCAATTTTTTTCTGAAAATTACAGCCAAAATTGTCGTAGCAATAATGACGTAAACGTAAGTCATTTCTCGCATCCACATCACAGGATATCCAATCAGCACATCTCTAATCGTGCCACCACCAATAGAAGTTACAAATGCAATAATCAAAATTCCGAAAGCATCCATGCGTTTCCTTAGAGAAGTTAAAACTCCTGAAATGGAAAACGCAATTACTCCCAATATGTCTAGCAATAAAGTAAAATCCATCAGTTTTGAGTATAAAAAGTGTAATCTTTCAAGACAATATCTACAAAAGTTAAAGGCGATTCTTCTGGAGTGATTTTCATTTCCGAAGCAACTTTATTGCTCAATTTAATTATAATATTGTGTTCTCCGCGGAGTTTAGCATCTTCAAATATAGATTTTATTTTGCGCATGTCTTTGTCTTCAAAAACCGTAACTTGAGGATATTTCGGTATATAATTTTCAGGTAATTGCATGTTTGGTGTTTGCCAAAGGCTGGTTTTTCTTTTTTCAGAAATCACTGCGGTTTTGGCGGCAAGATCGCCTAAGCGTTGTCCTTTGCCGTTTAACAAAATAACGGCAATAGCAATGCCACCACTAGCTAGACCAATATCTACAAAACGCAAAAGCCAACGTAGCAAATATCCTGAAAACACAGGTTTTGTTCCGTCTAAATTAGTCACACGAATCCTCAGGGCTGCTTTCCCCGGGCTTTGTCCATTCATGAACATTTCAAAAGCTAAATGGTACAAAAACGGTGGCAAACCAATGACTAAATACGTGGCATAATTTTCAAAAGGATTGCCATCTAAAGACGAAATAATTAAAGTTGTGAGAATTGCATAAGCGAATATAATCAGCATATCTATAATATATGCTAAAATCCGATCCCATACGGTCGCAATATTTTGTTGAATCTTGACATTTTGTGCGGTTTCTATTTGAAAATTACTCATGAATTGCTTTTCTTTGACTAAATTTATAAAAATGCGAGAAGCGGCTTTTGTCAAGCAAAATAAAGATAATTGGATAAAATTTGAAACTATTCTTCAAAATAATATTGAAGTCTCTCCTGATGAGATTTCAAAATTATATATTGTGATGACGGAAGACCTCAATTATGCGCAAACTTTTTATCCCGGAAGTCAGACACACAGTTACTTGAATGAACTTTCTGTACTGGCACACCAAAAAATTTATAAAACCAAAAAAGAATCAAAAAATCGTTTGGTAAAATTTTATACCAAAGAATTTCCTCTGTTTTTTTATCAATACCAGAAACAATTGTTGCTGGCTTTTGGCATTTTCTTGCTTTTTAGTATCGTTGGTGCTTATTCTGCAGCCACCGACGCTTCATTTGTCAGGTTGATCTTGGGCGATGCTTATGTCAATTCAACTTTAGATAATATCAATAATGGCGACCCAATGGCGGTTTACAAACAAGCCAACCAAACAGATATGTTTTTGGGCATCACTGTCAATAATATCAAAGTTTCATTATTTGCTTTTGTTGCCGGAATTTTGTTTGGTCTTGGCACTATTTTCATCATTATGCAAAACGCCATTATGCTGGGATCTTTTCAATATTTTTTCTACGACCAAGGTTTACTTTGGGAATCTGCCAGAACAATTTGGATTCACGGCACGATAGAAATTTCCGTAATTATCGTCGCGGCTTGTGCAGGATTGGTCGTTGGGAAAGGCATTTTATTTCCCGGAACTTATACCAGATTACAATCTTTTGCAAAAAGTTCTAAAGATGGTTTGAAAATAGTAATCAGCACGTTGCCATTTTTTATTATTGCAGGATTTTTAGAAGGGTTTGTTACCCGGCTTACAGAAATGCCAGATTGGCTAGCTATTTTAATTATTTCAGCGTCTTTGGCGTTAATTCTATATTATTACGTTATTTTACCAACTCTAATCCACAAAAAACATGAACAACAATTACATTAATTTTAAGCAAAAACGAGATTTAGGAACAACAATTTCTGACACTTTTGGTTTCATCAGAAATGAATACAAAACGATATTCCGACTTTATTTTAGACACGTTGGTATTGTACTTTTACTTTTGGTGGCGGCAACGACTTATTCTCAGTACCAAAGTTTAAGTTTAACCAGCAATGCGCAACTGGGAAATGACATAAATGTTTTACAGGAATATTTGCCAAATTTCGGCATTGCCTTAATTGCCATGATTGTCCTCAGCATTCTTTATTATGCATTGAGTTTTTGTACTATTTCAGGAATAATCAAAAGTTACGTCAATAATAATGGAAAAATAAACGACGACGAAGTTAGAAATACTGTCAATCAAAATTATTTGAAAATCAGCGGTATTGTTCTATTAATTGGACTAATCCTCGGTATTGGATTTATGCTTTGTTTTTTACCAGGAATTTACCTAATGATTCCGTTTAGTCTGGTCATTTATATTATGATTTTTCAAAACAAAGGATTTTCAGATGCGGTTTCAGAATCTTTTCAACTTATCAAAAACAACTGGTGGATTACATTTGCCACATTGTTGGTTATCGGTATTTTAATCTCAGTCATCAGTTCTGTATTTCAACTCCCAGCAATGATTCTTACCGGGATAGAAACATTCACAGCTATTGAAAGTGGTGACTCCTCTATGTTCAAAGAAACAGGGGTCAGGCTTCTGTATCTTGTATTCTCTGTGATTGCTAATTTAGCGCAACACATTTTAAGTTTAGTCACTATTATTGCCATTTCGTTTATCTATTTCAATTTAAATGAAGTTCATAATAAAACGGGAACTTTAGAAGACATTGACCAAATTGGAAATTCATAACTAATCCCCGATGCGTAAAACTGTTTTTATTAGCTTTTTATTTTGTTTTGCCGCTGTATTGGCACAAAACAAGGATGAAGTTGACTCTGTTTTGGTAGATCAATACAGTTTTGAGCATTCTGTTGAATTTGATCCAGAAATTATTCAAGATTTTAAAAATGATAGTGATTACAACTATTATAGAGCTGTTGGTGAAAAATCTATCACACAAGAAATTATGAATTGGATCAATATGCAATTCACTAAATTTATAGAATGGTTATTCGGTGACATGGTCGGCGCTTCTTTTTGGGAATATTTAGGCTTGATTTTGAAAATTGTATCAATTCTAGGTTTGGTTTTTCTTGTGGTTTGGTTGTTAAATCGTTACAATCCGGGACAGAAACTCACGAAAAATTCTAAAAATCCTGAGGTTAATTTAACTGAAGAAGAAGAATTAATTTATCAGAAAAATCTTCAAGATCTTATTCAAGAAGCCATTCAAAATAATGATTATCGTTTAGCCATACGTTATTACTATTTGTTGATTTTAAAAAATCTAAAAAACAAAAACATTCTTGAATATCAATTTCAAAAAACCAATACTGAATACATTCAAGAAGTTAAAAACCAAAGTTTTAGCGAGGATTTTGAAGCCATTACGAAATATTACGATTTTGTTTGGTACGGCGATTTTCAACTGAATAATTTGTCTTTTGAAAAACTTAAATCGCGCTTTGAAAATTTGAATAAGATCGTGAAACAACAGCCAAAACATGAGTAAAACCAAGAAAACAATAATGTACGGCGTTTTGGCGCTCATCGTATTCACGATGATTTTGGAACTCACCAAAGATGAACCCATCGATTGGACGCCAAGTTATGTTTCTGACGATAATCGGCCTTTGGGAAGCGAAATTTTTTTCGAAAATCTTCAAGATAAAAGTCAACAAATAATCAACAAGTCAAAACCGCCTTTTGAAGAATTCAATAAAGGCAATATTGGTAACGGCACTTATTTTTTTCTAAATAATTACGTCAGTCTTTCAAACGAAGAAACCGATCAAATTTTCAACTGGGTAAGTCAGGGCAACAATGCATTTTTTGCTTCTGGTGGTATTCCTGAAAAAATTTTAGACACTTTGGGTTTGAATATTACGTTTCATGTAAGCAATTCAAAAATCACTTACAAACCCGCTTTCAATTTGTTGAATGAAAATTTGAAACTTCCCAAAGCAAAAGTTTCACCTAAAAAATACGAATATTTATATTTCAATGAAATTGATACTTCAAAAACCACAGTTCTTGGAAATGTTGCCGTTTGGGAAGACAATCAAATAGAAAATGAATCTGAAAATATCAATTTCATAAAAATTCCTTGGGGCGACGGTCAAATTTTAATTCATTTGGCGCCGCAAGTTTTCACCAATCACTTCATAATCAGTGAACAAAACCATGAATACGTCTCTCACCTACTTAATTATGTAGACCTGAATCAACCGATTTATTGGGATAAATATTACAAGCTTGGCAAAGATGGAATTTCCAGTCCGTTGCATTATTTGTTGTCCAATATTTATTTAAAATGGGCTTATTACATGGTATTAATCGCCACTTTATTTTTTGTGATTTTCAATGGTAAACGCCAACAAAAACCCATCAAAATCATTCCGCCAGTAACCAATAAAACTTACGAATTCACTCAAACAATTGCCGGAATGTATTTAGAAAATAAAGATCATAAAACCATGGCTGATAAAATTATCAAATTATTTTTAGAAAAAATTCGATACAAATATCAGCTAGATACGCAAACTTTAAATATCGGTTTCATAAAAAATCTGGCACATAAAACTGCCATTGACTTTGACATTTTAAAAGATGTTTTTCAATATATCAGCGAGATTCAAAATCGAACTGAAATTTCAGAAGACGAACTCAAAACCCTGAATAACAAAATCACCAAACTCAATATATAGATTATGGAAAATGAAAAAGACGATAATTTAGAATTCAATAATAGAATTCCTTTAGAAGAACTGAAAACTTCCGTAGAAGCCATTAAATCTGAACTGGCAAAAGTCATCGTCGGTCAGGAAGATTTTGTCAGACTGCTTATCGTTGGCTTACTCACAGATGGGCATGTTTTGATAGAAGGCGTGCCGGGAATTGCCAAAACCATTACTTCAAAACTCTTTGCAAAATCCATCAATACAGAATTCAATAGAATTCAATTTACACCAGATTTGATGCCGAGCGATGTTTTGGGAACCTCAATTCTGAAAGGCGACAAAAGCGGATTTGAATTTAAAAAAGGCCCGATTTTCTCCAATATCGTATTGATTGACGAAATCAACCGTTCACCGGCAAAAACCCAAGCTGCTTTGTTTGAAGTGATGGAAGAAAAACAAATCACAATGGACAGCATTCAATACGACATGCCACCGCCATTTATGGTCATTGCCACACAAAACCCAATTGAACAAGAAGGCACTTACGCTTTACCAGAAGCACAGTTAGACCGATTTTTATTCAAAATCAAAATTGATTATCCCAACTTGGAACAAGAAATCGATATTTTAAAAACACATCACCAAAGAAAATCGGCTAAAGCCATTGACCAGATTCAGCCGGTCATGAATCCAGAAACTTTACTGAAATTCAGAAATCAGATTCATGAAATTGTGGTAGAAGACAAAATCTTCAATTATATTGCTGAAATCGTCAATCAAACCAGAAATCATCCGCATTTGATTCTAGGTGGTTCGCCAAGAGCTTCTTTGGCAATATTGAAAACGGCTAAAGCTTTTGCCGCTATCAACGGACGTGATTTTGTCACGCCAGAAGATGTAAAAGCCGCTTTGATGCCGGTTTTGAACCACAGAATTATTTTGTCTCCAGAAAAAGAAATGGAAGGCACAACACCAGAACAAGTCATCGATATGATTATCAAATCTGTAGAAATCCCTAGATAGTGATTCAGTTTTATAAATCTTTATACTTCGGTCAGAATTTTTACGCCTCGCTTTTTGGCTTTGCTGTATTGTTTTTACTGTCGTTTTGGTTTCCAACTTTATTCACGATAACTTGGTTAATTCTGCTGGTTTTTGTGTTTATAATTGCTTCGGAATTTGTTCGGCTTTTTGGAAAAAAGAAATTTTCAGCAGAACGCATTCTACCAGAAAAATTTTCAAACAGCGATGCAAATAAAGTTTTAGTCAACTGTATAAATTCTTACAATTTTCCTGTAGAAATAAGTATTATTGACGAAATTCCGGAACAATTTCAAAAAAGAGATTTTCTTAAGTTTTTAAGTTTAAAAGCTAAAGAAAAAAACGCTTTCAATTATACTTTGACGCCCCAGAAACGCGGGGTTTACACTTTTGGTTATTTAAATTGTTTTGTCAGCACAAAACTAGGATTGGTCAAGCGTCGCTACCGATTTGATTATGAAAAATCGGTAAAAGTTTATCCATCTTTTATCCAAATGCGCGCATTAGATTTTCTTGCCATCGACCAGAAAATGGGCCATTTTGGAATGAAAAAAATCAGAAAGATTGGGCACACAATGGAATTTGAACAAATCAAAGATTATGTAATCGGCGACGATATCAGAACCATAAACTGGAAAGCCACTGCCAAACACGACAGTTTGATGGTGAACCAATATCAAGATGAAAAATCACAACCGATTTACAACATTATCGATGTCGGTCGCGTGATGAAAATGCCATTTGAAGGTTTGTCATTACTGGATTACGCCATCAACGCCAGTTTGGCTTTCAGTAATATTGCATTGAAGAAAAACGATAAAGTCGGCATGTTGACTTTTGCAGAAAAAGTGTCTGATTTCTTGCCAGCAAGTGCCAAAAAAACTCACCTGAATAGCATTTTAGAAACGCTATATAATATTGAAACCGATTATTTGGTGTCAGATTTCAACCGACTTTACGCACATAGCAAGCGCAAAATCACACAACGCAGTTTGTTTTTGATTTATACAAATTT
>JBHEPM010000100.1:0-7469 GCA_046260295.1 Psychroflexus sp. | reverse complement strand
TTCTATGACCGTTGCTTTCCAAAAATTTGGTAAAAACGTTCTTTACTACCGCTAAATCGTTTTTTAAATTATCTTTATTTATCATATTTTACAAAAATAAGCTTTTATTCACGTGTAACCTTATCAATTCCATCGATTTTTTTCAATCTTTGGATTAGCGTATTCAAAATCGTTAAATTTTTCACTTTCAACACAATAACACCTTCAAAAACACCTGCTTTACTTGTAAAAGTTAAACTTTGAATATTCACATTCAAACTTTTAGAAATAACATCTGTAATATGACTGACCAATCCTAAATCGTCTATGCCGGTAAGTTTGATTGTGGCATTGAATTCTTCTTGGCTAGAATCAATCCATTTGGCTTTGAGAATTCGATAAGCATAATTGCTCTGAAGCTGAATTGCATTCGGGCAATTTTTCTTGTGAACTTTGATACCTTCATTGATGGTTGTAAACCCAAAAACCTCGTCACCTGGAATGGGATTACAACAGTTTGCTAGTTTGTAATCTAATTGTTGATCATCATCGCCAAATACGAGTTGGTCGTACTTATCGGTAACGTCATTGTCAATTTTTTCTTCATTTTTAACTGGCGAACGTCTAATTTTATTTTTGAAAAACGAGACCAAAGCATTGCTTCTGGAAGATGCAAATTCTTTTATTTGTTTATTGTCTATCGTACCAATTCCTACTCTGAAGAATAGATCCAAACTGGTTTTCAGCTTGAAAAAATTCACCATTTCATTCACCGATTTTTCGTTGAGTTCTATTTTTTGAGACTTCAACTTTCGACGCAGAATTTCTTTGCCTTCTTCGCCAATTTGCTTTCGTTTTTCTTTTAGCGCAGATTTTATTTTTGTTCTAGCGCGTGCAGTTGTGGCATAATCGAGCCAATTTTTAGTTGGCTTAGCATTTGAGGATGTAATGATTTCTACTTGATCACCACTTTTCAAAACTCGACTCAAGGCTACAATCTTACCATTAACTTTGGCTCCTCTTGTTTTATAGCCAACATCGGTGTGAATGGCGAATCCAAAGTCAAGAACTGTGGAACCTTTCGGTAAAGATTTTAAATCACCTTGGGGCGTGAACACAAAAATTTCTTTGGAATATAAGTTGAGTTTAAATTGTTCTACAAAATCAACAGCATTCATTTCATTGTTTTCCAGAGCTTCTTGAAGTCTGTTTAGCCATAAATCCAATCCTTGATCATCTTGCGCTTCATCTTTATGTTTGTATTTATAATGCGCTGCGTAACCTTTTTCCGCGATTTCGTTCATGCGTTCGCTGCGAATTTGGACTTCAACCCAACGGCCTTTTGGTCCCATTACTGTAATGTGAAGCGCTTCGTAACCGGTGGTTTTTGGTGAAGAAATCCAGTCTCTCAATCGGGTGGGATTTGGTCTAAAATAGTCGGTAACAATCGAATAAATCTTCCACGCCAGAAATTTTTCATTATCTGGATTGGATTTATAGATGATTCGCAAAGCGAATTTGTCATAAATTTCATCAAAAGAAATATTTTGATTGATAATCTTTTTTCGGATAGAATAGATGGATTTTGGTCGACCTTTAACTTCAAATTCAATGTCTTCTTTGTCTAAGGCATCAGAAATAATTTTAGAAAAATCCTGAATATATTGGTCTTGCTCTTCTTTGCTTTCCTTTATTTTGTGAGCAATATCATTATAAACTTCAGGTTCAGTATATTTCAAACTTAAATCTTCGAGTTCAGTTTTTATATTATACAAACCAATTCTATGGGCAAGTGGCGCGTAAATATAAAGCGTTTCGCTAGCGATTTTCACTTGTTTATCCGGACGCATGGAATCCATGGTTTGCATGTTGTGCAAACGGTCGGCAATTTTGATAATGATGACACGGATGTCATCATTAAGTGTCAAAAGCATTTTTCGGAAATTTTCTGCTTGCATCGAAATATCACCATCTTTTTTCAAGCTGGAAATTTTCGTCAGTCCGTCGACAATTCTTGCTACGGTTTCGCCAAACATTTGTTCAATGTCGGTCAGCGTGTAAGAAGTATCTTCAACCACATCATGTAACAGTGCAGAAATAATGGATGTGGCATCCAAACCAATTTCATAAGCCACAATTTTAGCAACAGCTATCGGGTGAAAAATGTAGGCTTCACCTGATTTTCTTCGTTGGTCTTTATGTGCTTCTACGGCAGTTTCAAAAGCTTTTCTGATTTGCTTTTTGTCTTCACTACTCAGCGTTCGATAACTAATCCTGAGCAATTTTTTGTACTGCTTGGCAATTTCTTTTTTTTCTTCTTCTATGTAAGCATCAGTAATTTCCATGGTATCGTTGCTTTGGGTAAATGAAATTACGAATTATTTTTTAAATTTCTAAATCGTTCTATCATTGTTGGGTGAGAATAATGTACAAAAACATATAAAGGATGAGGCGTTAAATTACTCAAACTTTTTTTAGACAATTTCTTTAGGGCTGAAATTAGCGGTGCCGCGGCAAATGTTTGTTTGGCGTAATTATCAGCTTGGTATTCAAATTTTCGAGATAAATAGTTGGTAAACAACCCCGTAACAACTGAAATTGGCGTGTACAAAAAGCTAAATGCCACCAAACCAATATGAAAACTCGGAATTTCTACGCCTAAAGCTTCTGATAATAGCGGTTCGTTGATGAAAAGCGATAACAGCCAAAGTGTAAATCCTATCATTAAAATAGACATGATTAGATTTATAATAATATGATTCTTTTTATAATGCCCGACTTCATGCGCTAAAACTGCCACAATTTCTTCATTATCCAAATCTTCAACCAAAGTATCAAATAATGTAATGCGTTTTTCTTTTCCAAAACCAGAGAAATATGCATTGGCTTTGCTACTGCGTTTCGAACCATCAATGACAAAAATATTATCCAGTTGAAAGTTGGCTTTTTGGGCAAATTTTTCAATTTGATTTCTTAAATCACCACTTTCTAATGGCGTCTGTTTATTGAAAATCGGTACAATTAATTTCGAATAAAACATATTCATAAATATTGAAAACAAAGCGATTAAAATCCATGTGTACCACCAAAAATCATCTCCAGAAAATTGAAAAAACAACAAAATTAAAGTCAAAATTATACCAGCAAAAATTATGGTCATCAACCAAGATTTCAACTTATCCTGAACAAAAATTGCTTTTGTTGAATTGTTAAACCCATATTTTTCTTCGATAACAAAAGTGAAATAATATGAAAAAGGTGTGCTGATTAGGTCGCTACCCAAGAAAATAATGCCGAAAAAAATCAAAGACACCAAAATTGGTTCAGAAGTGATTGAACGTGCCAAATGATCAACAATGAAAAAACCATCTAGAAAAATAAAAGCTAAAATTAAAACCAATGAAAACACAGATTCTAAAAGACCGAATTTGAATTTTTCTTTTTTATAAACCTGAGATTTTCTGTATTCATTATCGTCATAAATATCTAAAACTTCATCAGGTAAATTAGCTGAAAAGCGTTTGGCGTTCAGAAAATCTAGAAAAGTTTCGAACAAAAAATTCAAAACAAGAATAGCAATAATGATATAAAACACGGATTGTGGCGTCATATATTTTTTTCACAAAGCTACTACTTGAAAATTGATAATCACAATATTGAAAGCAATTCTGAAAATCAATTTGGATTTTAAGTTGCAAAACTATTGTCATATTCATTAATAGATACTAAATTTGCGCTTAGGCATTACGAAAGTTGTAGATGAGTAAGTTGATAAAAAATCTTAATTCTCTGGAAGAAAGCATCAAAAAATTGATGGTTGAGAACAAAAATTTGAAGCTAGAAAACAATGAATTAAAGCATCAACTCAATGACCATTCTACTTCAGTTTCTGAATCAGTCAGTGAAATTGAGCTTTTAAAGAAAGAGAATAAAACACTCAGAACAGCCAACGCAATGCTTGGCAGTAGCGAATATAAACGAGAAACAAAACTCAAAATAAATAGTTTGATTAAAGAAATTGATGAATGCATTATTCAATTAGCAGATTAAAATGTCAACAGATAAGTTAAAAATAAAATTATCGATTGCCGACCGTGTCTACCCATTAACTATTAGACCGTCGCAAGAAGAAGGCTTAAGAAAAGCTGCTAAACGCATTAATGAAGTCATCAAAAAATTTGAACAAGATTACGCAGTCAGAGACAAGCAAGACGTGCTCGCAATGAGTGCTTTGCAATTTGCTGCGGAAATTGAGCAAAATCAACTATCATCTGAAAGTGAAATCAATCAAGTTGAAATGAAACTTGAAGCTTTGGATGAAATGATAAAAAAACAATTAAACTAAACGTTCATTACATAAAAATCGACACTGCCTGTATTAGTCGTTACCTTTTTGATAAACTCAACACTTAACTATTAAAAAGGGTGAGTTTCAGTTGCTAAAGCAAGCCGCCACTTCGGTGAAGCGGATCCTTGATCAGCTGAGTAGCCCTAAACCTGTTTTTACGGAGTTTTATACAAAACGACACTAATACAGGCTTTTTTATTATATAAACATTATGGATATAGCAATTACAATAATAGCAGCAATAGCAGGATTGGTCATCGGATTTTTGATTTCCAAAAACCTTGACAAAAAAAGTGCAAAAGGCACTTTAAAATCTGCTGAAAAAGAAGCCCAAAAAATCCTTCGTGAAGCTGAAAAAGAAGCTGAAAGCGTTAAAAAGGATAAAATTTTACAAGCCAAAGAAAAATTTATCGAGCTCAAATCTGAGCACGAAAAAGTCATTATGTCTCGCGACAAAAAAATTGGCGATGCTGAAAAGCGTACCAAAGACAAAGAATCTCAAGTTTCTAGCGAATTGGCCAAAAACAAAAAAATGAACGCTGAACTTGAAGAAAAAGTAAAAGATTACAACTACAGAACAGAATATTTGGAAAAACGCCAAGAAGAAATCGACAAAATTCTTCAGCGAAAAATCAACCAACTTGAAGTCATCAGTGGTTTAAGCGCAGACGATGCCAAAGCACAACTTCTGGAATCGCTTAAAGAAACGGCCAAAGCCGACGCCATGCAAATGATTCAAGACTCAGTGGAAGAAGCCAAAATGACTGCACAGCAAGAAGCTAAGAAAATTGTCATCAACACCATTCAGCGTGTCGGTACCGAAGAAGCCATCGACAATTGCGTGTCCGTGTTCAACCTAGAAAGCGACGACGTTAAAGGTCGAATTATCGGTCGAGAAGGTCGAAATATTCGTGCCATTGAAGCCGCTACTGGTGTAGAAATAATTGTAGACGACACGCCAGAAGCAATTATTTTATCTTGCTTTGACTCCATCAGAAGAGAAGTTGCCAGATTATCTTTACACAGATTGGTAACTGATGGCAGAATTCACCCCGCAAGAATTGAAGAAATCGTTAAGAAAACAAGAAAATCTATTGATGAAGAAATCATCGACATCGGAAAACGCACCATTATAGATTTAGGAATTCACGGTCTACATCCAGAATTGGTCAAAATGGTTGGACGTATGAAATATCGTTCTTCTTACGGACAAAACTTACTGCAACACTCCAGAGAAGTTGCCAAACTTTGTGGCATTATGGCTTCAGAATTAGGATTGAATCCAAAACTCGCCAAACGTGCTGGCTTGTTGCATGATATTGGAAAAGTTCCGGAAACAGAAACAGAATTGCCACACGCTATTTTAGGAATGCAATGGGCTGAAAAATATGGTGAAAAAGATGAAGTTTGTAACGCCATTGGCGCTCACCACGATGAAGTTGAAATGACTTCACTCCTATCGCCAATCGTTCAGGTTTGTGATGCCATAAGCGGTGCAAGGCCTGGCGCAAGACGTCAAGTTTTAGATTCTTACGTCAAGCGTTTGAAAGATTTGGAAGACATCGCATTTGGATTTGGTGGTGTCAAAAAAGCCTACGCCATCCAAGCTGGTCGTGAATTGCGCGTTATTGTTGAAAGTGAAAAAGTTACAGACGAAAAAGCTTCTGCACTTTCTTTTGAGATTTCACAAAAAATTCAAACCGATATGACCTATCCTGGTCAAGTGAAAGTGACCGTCATTCGAGAAACTCGCGCTATAAATATTGCTAAGTAAGCAACTTTAATATATAGAAAACAAAAAAAGCTGTTTCAATTTGAAACAGCTTTTTTTTTAAACTTTTTTCTAAAATAAAATTTAGAATTGTTCTCTTCCTGAAAAATGAAAATCACCTTCAATTTTAGCATTCTCGTCAGAATCGCTTCCGTGAATTGCGTTTTCACTGATGGAAGTTGCAAATTTTTTACGAATTGTACCTTCTGCAGCTTCCTCTGGATTGGTTGCGCCGATTAAAGTTCTGAAATCGTCCACTGCATTTTCTTTTTCAAGAATCGCAGCCACAATCGGTCCGCTTGTCATATATTCAACAAGTTCACCATAAAATGGACGTTCTTTATGAACTTCATAAAAAGTTTTTGCATCATTCTCGGTCATTTGTGTCATTTTTAAAGCCACAATTTTAAACCCAGAATTGGTAATTTGATTAATGATTTCACCGATGTAAGCTTTTTCAACTGCATCAGGTTTTAGCATAGTAAATGTTCTATTGCCTGCCATGATATTTGATTTAATTTTTATGCAAAAGTAAGCATTTCAAAAGAATAAGTAATCATGAGCAGTTGAAGTTAAAATTTGATTCAAAATCTCGTCTCAAAATTCTAATAAATTGATAAAACCTAAACTTGAACTATGATTGCTTTGTTGAGAATTTGTACATTTGAAAATTATGAAAATTAAAGAACTAAACGGAATTCAGAGTTTACTGAAAACCAAACAACAAATCAGTATCATCGGGCATAAAAATCCTGATGGCGATGCTTTAGGATCAACATTGGCTTTATCGCATTTTCTTCAAAAAACTGGACACAACACCCAAGTCATCATGCCAAATTCGTATCCTGAATTTTTAAAATGGATGCCAGGCAATGAAGATATTTTGATTTATGATAAAGATTCTAAAAAGTGCGAACAAAGCCTGAACGCAAGTGATCTAATATTTACGCTTGATTTCAATAATTTGGACAGAACCGGCAATCTCGGGGAATTTTTAAAAAATTTAGATAAAACTTTTGTGATGATTGACCATCACCAAGCACCAGATGATTATGCCAAATTCAGATTTGTAGACACCATGATTGGTTCAACTTGTGAATTAATTTACGATTTTATTGAAATTTTAGACCAGAAATCAGAATTAGACAAAACGATTTCAAGCTGTCTTTACACTGGAATAATGACCGACACCGGTTCGTTCAGATTTCCGCTGACTTCCAGCAAAACCCACAGAATTATCGCAGATTTGATAGATCACGGTGCCGAAAACAGCAAAATTCATCGCGATACTTTCGACAATAATTCTTACAGCAGAATGCAGCTTTTGGGTCGCGCGTTGCAAAATTTAAAAGTCATAGAATCGCTCAATAC
>JBHEPM010000010.1:29279-29581 GCA_046260295.1 Psychroflexus sp. | reverse complement strand
CATTCACAATAAACTGAAAGAAACTTTATACAGCAAAGGTTTGGCAGAGATGAACGTCAAAGCCGGCGACAGTTTCGATTCAGATTTACATGAAGCAATTACGCAAGTGCCAGCACCAAGTGAAGACATGAAAGGGAAAATCATCGATGTAGTTGAAAAAGGTTATACTTTGGGAGAAAGAATTATCAGATTTCCAAAAGTAGTTACTGGTAAATAAATTTTTATGAAAGACGATTATTACGACATATTAGGAATAAGTAAAAACGCTTCTCAAGCTGAAATTAAAAAGGCTTACCGCAAAA
>JBHEPM010000010.1:26464-29269 GCA_046260295.1 Psychroflexus sp. | reverse complement strand
GAAGAGGCTGAAACCAAATTTAAAAAAGCAGCTGAAGCTTACGAAGTGCTAGGAAACGAGCAAAAAAGACAGAAATACGATCAATTCGGTCATAGCGCTTTTGATGGTTCTCAAGGTTTCGGCGGCGGTGGCGGAATGGATATGGATGACATATTCAGTCAGTTCGGCGATATTTTTGGCAGTGCCTTTGGTGGCGGACGCTCTAGCGGATTTTCCGGTTTCGGCGGCGGTTTCGGCGGACAAAGTGGCAGGAGCAAAGGCGGAAATTTAAGAATTCGCGTTAGCCTGACACTTGAAGAAGTTGCAAACGGCGTTGATAAAAAATAAAAGTTTCCAGAAAGAAAAAACCAGACGATACCACTTTCAAAACATGCCCAACTTGTAAAGGTTCTGGACAAGTAATGCGTGTCACAAACACCATTCTTGGAAGAATGCAGACGGCATCACCATGTACTGCATGTGGCGGTTCTGGTCAGATTTTGGACAAAAAAGGTAGTGGAACCGATGCCCACGGACTGAAAATGACGGAAGAAATGGTTGCTATCAAAATTCCGGCAGGCGTAGATGATGGCATGCAATTAAAAGTTTCTGGCAAAGGAAATGAACCAGTAGGGAATGGCATTCCTGGAGATTTAATCGTTTTAATTGAAGTGAAAGAACACGAACATCTCAAACGAGATGGCGAAAACCTTCATCACGATTTGTACATTAGTTTTTCTGAAGCTGCACTTGGTGCCAGCAAAGAAATTCAAACTGTGTCAGGAAAAGTTCGTATAAAAGTAGAACCTGGCGTGCAGAGCGGAAAAATTCTGAGATTAAGAAATAAAGGTTTACCAAACTTAAATGGTTACGGTCATGGCGATTTGCTAGTTCATACCAATGTTTGGACACCGCAAACGCTTAATAAAGAACAGAAAGACTTTTTTGAAAAAATGCTAGGTGATAGCAATTTTGAACCAGACCCTAAAAATTCTGATAAATCTTTCTTTGAAAAGGTAAAAGATATGTTTTCTTAATCGAGTTAACAAAAAATTATATATATTTGAACATCACTATAGATTTATAGTGGTGTTTTTCTTTTTCATAGCAATTTTTTTCCCATCCTATTTTTATAGGGTGGGTTTTGTTTTTTAAAGAAAAAATTTCATTTCTAAAGAAACAATCAAATATTCTCATTGCTGAACAATTTCAGAACACCTATATTTAAACCGTAAAATTCATTTCAAATTATGGCGAAAATTTTAATTATAGAAGATGAAGATGCGATTAGACGTGTGTTGAAAAAAATTCTTTTAGAAGAAGAAAAATCTTATGAAGTTGAAGAAGCTGAAGACGGACTGTCTGGCATAGAATTATTCAAAAAAAATGATTACGATTTAGTGTTATGCGACATCAAAATGCCCAAAATGGATGGTATAGAAGTGCTTTCAGCAACCCAGAAAATAAAACCAGAAATTCCAATTGTGATGATTTCTGGCCACGGCAATCTTGAAACTGCTGTGGAAACCATGAAAATGGGCGCATTTGATTATATTTCCAAACCACCAGATTTGAATCGCCTGCTCAATACTGTCAGAATTGCCTTAGATCACAATCATTTGGCACAAGAAAATAGACAGCTCAAGAAAAAAGTGAGCAAAAATTTTGAAATGATAGGTGAATCGGAAGCTTTGTCGCACATCAAGTCTATGATAGAAAAAGTAGCACCAACCGACGCCAGAGTTTTGATTACTGGTGAAAACGGAACAGGTAAAGAATTGGTGGCTCACGCGCTTCACGAAAATAGCGAAAGACAAAAGAAACCATTTATTGAAGTGAATTGTGCTGCCATTCCTTCAGAATTAATAGAAAGTGAACTTTTTGGACATTTGAAAGGTGCATTTACTTCCGCCAATAAAGACCGCGCAGGAAAATTTGAAGCTGCCAACGGTGGGACGATTTTTTTAGACGAAATCGGTGACATGAGTTTGTCCGCCCAAGCCAAAGTTCTGAGAGCGCTTCAGGAGAGCAAAGTTCAGCGTGTTGGTAGTGATAAAGACATTAAAGTCGATGTGCGCGTTATTGCAGCGACCAACAAAAATTTAAAAGAAGAAATAGAACAAAAAAGATTTCGTGAAGATTTGTATCATCGTTTGGCGGTAATCATCATCAATGTTCCGGCGCTGAACGAACGTAGACAAGATATTCCTATTTTAGTTGAATATTTTGCAGATAAAATCGCCAAAGAACAAGGCAATAAGCCTAAACAATTTGCTAAAGAAGCACAAGAATTGTTGAAATCTTTAGATTGGACTGGTAATATTAGAGAATTGAGGAATGTAGTTGAACGGCTAATTATTTTAGGTGACAAAAAAATCACTGCTGAAGATGTTAAATCTTTTGTTCAGATAAGTTCTAAAAGTTAATCTTTAGGTGGTGTATATCTTAAAAAATACATGGTATCGCCGCTAGGATGTTTCCATTCTTTTAGCAACTTAAAACCATAACGTCGGTAAGCAACACTTACTTTTCTGATTCGGGTTTCTGCGTAAATTGGCAATTGAAGCGCTTTTGAAATCCTAAACATTTCATCTTTCATTTTGTAAGGCGTTTTATCGCTCGTATTGCCACGAGCATCAGGCAAAATCCCCCAAAACCAACAATACAGGAATTCACCATCATTCGGGCGTTGTTGTCGAACAAATTTTTGAGTTTTCAAAGCTTTCAGACCTTTTTTGATGCCAGTAACATTGATGGCAAGTTTTAAATCGTTGATTAGTTCTGTCCAAAATCCATCGCCTTTACCATCCATTTTGAAGAAAATAG
>JBHEPM010000010.1:20703-26454 GCA_046260295.1 Psychroflexus sp. | reverse complement strand
GTTTGGCCAAATACCTGAAACGCCAGTCTTTTTTAGCATCGTCTTTCACAATTTCCATTGAAGTAGGAATTTCTTGTAAAATCTGTGCAACATGCTCAATGACTTCCGCTTTGTCGTAATCTTTCTTCAAAATCAGTCGGTTTTTATTTAAAAATTCAAATATAATTTAAAATAACAATTCAGACATTTCATTTTGAATTACTATTGAAAATTTCAAATTACTTCTAAAGAAAATTTAAGTTTAAAATAATATTTCCATGCCTTTAAGTTGAACCCAAATCTTATTTTTGCAAACTAAAATTTTGGATTTGAACTTATCGGTTTACACAAAAGAATTTTCGAAGAATTTAAGCTTAGCTTTTCCAATTATGATGGGTCAACTTGGTCATGTTTTGGTTGGATTTGTAGATAATTTGATGATTGGTCAACTTGGTGCTGCACCTTTAGCGGCGGTTTCTTTGGGAAACACTTTGGTGTTTTTTGCACTTTTTCTTGGCATAGGTTTTAGTTTTGCCATAACTCCCCTTATTGCTGAAGCTGATGGCGAAGGCAACGTCCAGAAAGGACGTGTATTTTTTCAGCATGGATTGGTTATGTGTACTGTAAATGGTGTGATTCTATTTTTATTGTTATTGCTGGCAAAACCGATTTTGTATTTGCTAGACCAACCACAAGAAGTTGTAGATTTAGCATTGCCCTATTTAGACATCGTAGCATTTTCTATGATTCCTTTGATGATTTTTCAAGGTTTCAAGCAATTTGCTGATGGTTTATCTATGACCAAATATGCCATGTATGCTACGCTTTTGGCAAATGTTGTCAATGTTATTTTCAATTATTTATTGATTTATGGCATTTGGTTTTTTCCAAGATTAGAATTGGAAGGTGCCGCCATCGGAACTTTAATTTCTCGTGTTTTCATGCTCTTTTTGTTGTATTTTATTTTGAGTCGACGCCCAAAACTGAAATCGTATTTTGTGTTGATGAAAAAACCTTTGAACAAAAATATTTTCAAAAGACTTATTAATCTTGGGTTTCCAACTGCTTTGCAAATGTTGTTTGAAGGCGGAATTTTTACAGCCACCGTTTTGTTGGCAGGAACTTTAGGAACCAATCCACAAGCAGCAAACCAGATTGCACTGAATCTCGTTTCGATGACGTTTATGATTGCTGTTGGACTTGGTGTCACAGCAACAATTCGAGTTTCTAACCAAAAAGGAAAACAAGATTTCAAAAAACTAAGAATGCTAGCTTTTTCAATCTTTTTTCAGGTTTTTCTGATTTCTAGTGTCTTTACATTAGGTTTTATTCTGTTGAAAGACTTTTTACCGACTCTTTACATCAATGATCAAGAAGTAATTATTTTGGCATCTCAATTATTGATTATTGCTGCCATTTTTCAACTCAGCGATGGTTTACAAGTCGCAATTTTGGGAGCTCTGCGCGGACTTCAAGATGTGAAAATTCCGACTTTGATTTGCTTTATTGCGTATTGGCTCATCGGTTTTCCTGTGTCGTATTTTACAGGAAAAGAAGACGTTTTGGGAAGTAGCGGAATTTGGTTAGGTTTGCTTTCTGGATTAACGGCTTCTGCAATAATGTTGTATATTCGTTTCAACTATTTATCCAAACAACAAATTGAAAAATTCGATTTAAAAAATATAACTTCATAATGAAATTACCAAGGTTTATTTTAGGCGATAATACGGATTTGCCAGAGTCTATTTTTATCATTCATACTGAATTTCCTCGATTTATTATCGATTTAAAAACAGATGAAATAGAATGGCTTGAAGAATTTGATGTTGATAATCAGGAAGAATTAATCGAAGAAACCAATAATTTAATAAAAGAAGCTTCGGAATTTTACGATCGTGAAGTTGAAAGATATCAGTAATGATAGAAAAATTAAAACAACTAGATACTGAAATTTTTCTTTATCTGAATAATCTCGGCATCAAAGAATGGGATTGGTTTTGGGTGTTCATCACCGAAAAAGAAATCTCAATGCCACTTTATGCTATTTTGTTGTTTTTGGTCTTTAGAGCTTTAAAAGCCAAAGGACTTCTAATAACTATTTTAGTCGTTGGATTGATGGTGACTTTCACCGATCAATTTGCGAATTTTTTCAAAGACACTTTTGAAAGACCGCGACCTTGCAACGAAGATTTCATTGAACACGGTCGTTTTTTAGCCAAGCGTTGCGGAAAATATGGCTATTTTTCTGGTCATGCCATCAGCTCATTTGCCGTAGCATTTTTCATCGGGAATCTTTTGAAAAGTTACTATAAAAACATTTTGCTTTGGCTTTTAATTTGGGCAGCTTTTGTAACTTATAGTAGAATTTATATCGGCGTGCATTATCCTGGTGATATTCTTACCGGAGGAATTATCGGCGCTTTTGTTGGTTATGGGTTTTATCGTTTGCATTTGTTTTTACAGAGAAAATTCAATGTAAAGTCAAACTAATTTCACTTACTTTTATTTACCAAATCAAGTAAATATTCTGCGGCTTCAAAAGGCGTAGTTTCGTTGGTTTCAATTTTTTTGAATATTTTTGGTAAAGCAGATTTTATTTTTTCATTTTGATAAAAATTATTTTTCAAAGCGTCTTCAATGCTTTGTTTCAACCAAAATTTATTTTGATCAATTCGTTTTTGTTCAAAATATCCATTGGCTTTTGTAGTTTCAAAATATTTTGAAAACATTTCCCAGATTTTGTCAATTCCTTCACTTTTCAAAGCACTTGCTAGCTTCACTTTTGGTGTCCAATCATTTTCTTTTGCAGGATACATGTGCAATGCCCGGTTGAATTCTACTTTTGCATTTTTCGCAGCTTTAATATTTTCGCCATCAGCTTTATTGATAACAATCGCATCTGCCATTTCTATAATGCCGCGTTTGATGCCTTGAAGCTCATCGCCAGCACCGGCTAATTTCAGAAGCAAAAAGAAATCCGTCATGCTATGAACAGCAGTTTCACTCTGGCCAACGCCAACAGTTTCTACCAGAATAACATCGAAACCGGCAGCTTCACACAACAGAATACTTTCACGTGTTTTCCTCGCCACGCCACCAAGCGATTCGCCAGAAGCTGTCGGTCGTATGAAAGCATTGTCTTCCAAAACCAATTGTTCCATTCGCGTTTTATCGCCTAAAATACTGCCTCGGGTGACAGAACTCGTTGGATCAACAGCCAAAACGGCTACTTTTTTTCCTTTAGAAATTAGCAAACGACCGAAACTTTCTATAAAAGTACTTTTGCCAACACCTGGAACGCCAGTAATTCCAATCCTAATGGATTTGTTGGCGTGTGGTAAACAAGATTTGATAATTGTTTTTATGTTGGAGTTGTGCTTTTTTTGTTGACTTTCAATCAAAGTAATCGCGCGACTTAGTGCAGTTTTATTGCCGTCTAAAATCTTTTGAATTAAATCTTCAACATCAATTTTTTGCCTACGCAAAGCTTTGATGCGTTCTGCAGATGTTTGACTTAAATTGGTGTTGGCAGCACTTTCGTTTTCATGAAGTGCAGATTTATTTCTTTCTTTAGACGACATTTAATCTTAGATTTAGTACAAATTTATGAATTCATTTTTTTAATCAGTCAAAGTGATTAGTATATTCGAATTAACTTTAAAATAAATTAAAATGGAAACACTTTATACAGCGAAAGCTACAACAAAAGGCGGCAGAAAAGGGCACGTAAAAACTGAAGACGGACCGATAGATTTAGCATTGAGTATGCCAAAAGGACTTGGTGGTGACGGCGGAGATGGCGTGAATCCGGAGCAACTTTTCGGTTCTGCATATTCCGCATGTTTTGGAAGCGCATTGAGCTTAATTGCTTCAAAACACAAAGTTGATTTAGGCGATTTTAGCGTTACTGCAAATATCAGCATTGGTAAAACTGAAGAAGGCGATTTGCAACTTGCCGCCGTGATTGATTCTTATTTGCCAGGTGTGGAAGATATTGAAACCGGAGAAAAACTAATCAATGAAGCTCATGAAGTTTGTCCATTTTCTCGCGCAACTAGAGACAATATTGATGTCACTTTGAATTTGCTTAGAGACGAATAATTTATTTCTAAATATTGAGTAAAATCTTAATTAGAAGTTTTTAAATTAAACGAGGTTTTAGCCTCGTTTTTTTATTTATGAAAAATAAATTTTAGTTGTTTTAAACAAAAAATATGCTGAGATGAATTCTATTCTGCATTTGATCAGTGTGTTGGGTGAAATATTACAAACCTGAACAGGAAAAAAATGTTTTACAATTTTCAAAATCTATACAAATCCTATATAATATTGAAGGGTTTTTTTAGTTATAATTTAACTTTATGGCTTTTTTAAAGTCCTAATCAACCAAAAAAATATAACTAATCATGCTAAAATTTCAAATTGCAATTTGCTTCATTTTTATTTC
Source organism: Psychroflexus sp. (assembly GCA_046260295.1). GTDB lineage: Bacteria > Bacteroidota > Bacteroidia > Flavobacteriales > Flavobacteriaceae > Psychroflexus. The sequence continues at coordinate 22,028 of JBHEPM010000010.1, read as the reverse complement.
AAGTTTAGTTTCAGCACAAGAATATACTATTTCTGGTCGAGTTTTGGATGATGCCACAGATCAAGCATTAGCTTCAGCTACAGTTTATGCGGAAAGTGTCAAAGATTCAACTATGCTGAACTATACAATTTCAGGTCAGTCCGGAAAATTTTCTGTAGAAGTTAAAACTAAATTGTCAAAATTAAGATTGAACGTTAGTTACACCGGAATGAAACCTTTTCATGAAATAGTATCATTAGATAGTTCAGAAATAGAATTGGGAGACATCAAAATGCAGGAAATGGCAAGCAATCTAGATGAAGTGATTGTGAATATTGACCGCTCACCAATTACCATAAAGCAAGATACTTTGGAATTCAATGCGGCTTCGTTCAAAACTCGTCCTGACGCCAACTTAGAAGAAACACTGAAACAATTGCCTGGTGTAGAAGTTGATGCAGCTGGGAATATTACCGTTAACGGTAAACCAGTGCAAAGAATTATGGTCAATGGGAAAGAGTTTTTTGGTGATGATCCCAAAATTGCGACTAAAAATTTACCGAAAGAAATCATCAATAAAATTCAAGTCGTAGATACAAAAACCAAATCTCAGGAATTTACTGGGGAAGAGGGTGATTCTGAAAATAAAACCATCAATATCACCATAGACGAAGATAAAAATCGTGGGTTTTTCTCTCGAGCAACCATTGGTGGTGGTACAGACGATCGCTATGAAATGAGTGGCATCGCTAATTATTTTGAAAATGAAACCAGACTGAGTATTTTGGCAAGTTCTAATAATATCAACAGTTCCGGGTTTAGTTTTGATGAAGTTTATGATGCTATGGGTCGCCGAGCTTATTCAGTAACGAGTAATTCTAATGGTAGTTTTGGTATCAATGGGCTAAATTTTGGCAGCAATAGCGGCATCACTAAATCAGAAACTGCGGGCTTAAATTTTGTTAACGAGTGGGACGAAAAATACGAAATTTCTACAGACTACTTTTACGGGGGAAACAATACTAGAACACGAACTTCAACGCGAAGAGAAAATATTTTGCCCGATAGAAATTTCTTTTCAAATTCTGAAAGCAGTTCTGTAAGAGACAATGATTCTCATCGAGCAAATTTGGATTTTTCAGCAGAACCAGATACTTTGACACGAATATCCATTCGTCCATCCATTAATATTAATAAAGGTATTACTCAAGCTTCTAACACCGGAGAATCTATTGATGAAAACGGTGATTTAATCAACAACTCGATAAGTGAAAACCAAACTGAAAGTACAAATTTGAATTTTAGTAATAATTTGAATGCCACACGAAAATTCGGTAATCGTGGTG
>JBHEPM010000010.1:11641-20693 GCA_046260295.1 Psychroflexus sp. | reverse complement strand
GAAGCAACTGTTGACCCCCCTGGACCTCGACGTTATGGGTCTTGATCAACTCGACAACCCGCCTGTGGTAGAAGAAGACGGGGAGACTTTTGCTGACAATGCCAATACAGAAATTCAAGACCAGCTGATTGCCGAAGAAAATCATTCAGACACTTACGAAATTAGTTCCCGCTATCGGGCCGTTATGACTGAAGATTTGTTTTTGGATGTTTCTTATTCTTATGAAAATGAATCTAGTAAAAATGAACGGAGTGTGTTCGATTTTGATGACAGCACAAATAATTATTCAAACTTCAACGAGAATTTGAGTAATGAATTCAAAGTAAGAGGTGTAAAACATATTCCAAGTCTTGGGTTGCGCTATGAAGGCGAAAAACTACGAACTGGATTCAATGTTGGGTTGCTAAATACCAGTCTGAAAACGGATAATTTAATTCAAGATGTTGGTTTCGATAATGATTTCAATAATCTTTTTGCAAGTGCCAATATTCGATATAGTTTCGAAAAATCTAAAAGTTTGAGTTTTTACTACAGAAATAGCACAGATATCCCAAGTGTTCAGCAATTACAACCAGTAAGAATTCAGACCAATCCGTTGAATGTCATCGAAGGTAATCCAAATTTGAAACCTTCTTTTAGCCAAAGAATCAGCGCTAATTTCAATAATTTTGATTTTAAAACCCGCTCAGGTTATGGGTTTTATGCCAATTACACTTTTATTTCTGATCAAGTTGTCTCTGTAAATTTTACTGATGAGGATTTGTTGAGAACAACGACTTATGATAATGTTAGCGGTGCGCAAAATGCCTATTTAAATTTCTACTATAGTAAACAAATTAAGGCTGAAAATGAAGATACTTATCGTTTGCGAGGTAATATCAATGGTCAATATTCTAAAAATTTAGGTTTTACCAACGGACAGCAATTTGAAAGTGAAAATTACGTATTATCTCCAGGACTTGGTGTGACTTACGAAAAAAATGAAGTTGTTACATTTACACCACGTTTTGGCATTGATTATAATTTGAGGAATTACAATATTAATTCAGATAGAAATGAAGAATTCACAAATTTGAATTTTTCTCTAGAAGCCACGACATACTGGCCAAAAAATGTTGTATTTGGAAATGATATTACTTATTTCAAATATGGGAACGTGGCTGCAGATTTTAGATCTACATCGTTGCAATGGAATATGAGTCTCGGTTACCAGTTTTTAGATGAAAACGCCACTTTGAAATTCAAAGTTTATGATTTATTAGATCAAAATATTGGGACAAGACGAATTACTGGAGACGACTTTGTCCAGGATACTAATCAACTGATTTTGGAACGATATTTTATGCTTAGTTTCACCTATAAATTCAGTAAATTTGGAGGAAAAGATCCAAATAAGAACAGCAGACGTTGGTAATAAAAACTACATTTTTGGATAAATATCTTTGCCGTATGCGGAAATTTTAAAATAATTTAGAACCGCTAACATTTTATTGATCTCTGACTCAGAAAAGAAATTTTGCCAAGAAGAAATCTGAGCTTTTGGGGAAATTTTAGTCAGATTCAGAGCTGTTTTGCTGGGCTTTTCAACATCCAACTTATCAAAATCTGGCTTGATGTTCCAACGTTGAAAAATTTTGTTCAAAACCTTCTCTGGTGAAGTTACTAAATTTTCATAATAAATTGTAATCCATTTTCGATTGTTCTCAGGATGATTCAAAACAACAGCGTTGGTGATGCACCAGTATGCCGTTAGCAATTCGGCTTTTGAGGTTAAGCTTTCCAAATATTTTTGGTGAATTTTAAATACTTCATTATGTGGCGCATCGGGCAGTCTAAATATTTTCTCAACATGAGACCAACTGCCGTGTTTAAGCTGAGAAGCGACCACTCCAAATGGATGGCGAACCATATAAATTGGCAATAAATCGAATTTGAAATTTTTGACTAAATAAGGTAAAAGCATGGAACCTCTGCAGAATTTGAAAACCGCAGAATCAGTTTTAACCAATACATTGCGTTGACTCATTTGCGCCAACCACCAATTCATGATTTTCCCTGAAAACAAATTCTGAAAAAAAACTTCAGCTTCCAACCATTCGGCATCTTCTGGAATATATTGCCGCCAACCGAAACCGATTCCTGCAACTTGAGGAGCATTTTTGAGGTGAAGCGGTTCAAAAATCATTGGTTTATGTGTGGCTTTGCATAGCATTTCTGCCAACCAAGTGCTGCCGCCTCGCGGATCTGAAAAAAGCAAAACTTGTTTTGAAATTTCAAATTGAAGTTTCGGCATCCACAAAGTTTTCAACCTTAGCTGAACTGATTTTGGAAGATATTTGAAATTCAAAGTTTTAGGTTTTGATTATTTTTCGATTACCAGCTACCACCAGCACCGCCGCCGCCAAAACTACCGCCGCCGAATCCACCACTGAATCCGCCACCGCCGCCGAATCCGCCGGAAGAAGAGCCGCCAAAACTGCCGCCACCCATGCTGCGTCCCATGCTTCCTAAAATCAGTATGTCTAGCAAATCAGGTGAAGAATTTCTGTTATTACTGCCTGGTCCGCCGCCTTTGTTTTTTCTTCTTGCCAGAATTATTATAACGATAACAATAATCAGCGGAAATATGAAAAATGCCCAAGGAAATTCTCCCTCTTGTTTTTTAATTTCATCTGCGTTGAATTTTCCTGCCAAAACTTCAAAAACAGCATTTGTACCATTATCTAAACCTTCATAATAATTGGCTTTTCTGAATTCGGGGAGAATAATATTTTCAATAATAGTTTTAGAAGTTGCATCTGTCATTGAACTTTCTAAACCATAACCTGTATTAAACCAAATTTTGCTGTCGGCTTCGGAAATTAAAATCAGTAGACCGTTGTCTTTATCTTCCTGACCAATGCCCCATTTTTCTGCCCATTCTGTGGCATAAGTCGCAATATACTCACCATTCAAACTATTTATTGTTGCTACGACAATTTGTGTAGAAGTCGTGTCGGCATAATTTTCTAATTTTTGCCTAAGTTGATTGACTTCATTCTCTTTCAGAATTTCAGCACCATCATAAACAGCGATTTCTTTTTTGGGTTTATCGGGAATATTTAGCTGTGCAAACGTATTTAAACTAAAAAAGAAAGCTAAAATTAAACCTGTAAATGCTATTTTTTTATTGAAAATCATATCCTTTTATCCTTTTGAAATTTCGTCATTCAATTCATTTTCATCGTCCGATTGGTAAGGGAAATGCTTTTTAAGTTCTTCTCCCGCTTTTAAGATACCTTGAACCAAACCATTTTTAAAATGGTGATGTTTGAAATTACTAATAATTTCATCTTTGGTGCTTTCCCAAAAACCTTTCGGCACCACTTCGTTGATGCCTTTGTCGCCAATGATGGCAAATTGATGATCGTCTATTGCTACGTAAATCAAAACGCCGTTGGAAAGTTCCGTTTTGTGCATTTCTAATTCTTCAAAAACAGCTTTGGCACGATCTACTGGATCACCATCACATTTATGTTCTATATGAACGCGCACTTCTCCAGAAGTGTTAAGTTCAGCCTCCTTAATGGCTTCAACGATGTCGCGTTCGTCTTTCTTGTTAATGAATTCTGATACTTTAGTCATAAAAATTGTTTTTTTTAGTCAAAATTAAATTCAACTTCTTTGGCATCTTCAGAGCCTTCATCGGCTTGATAACGAGTCAATTCTTCAAAACCGAACCAACCTGCAAAAATACTATTCGGGAAAATCTTAATGTGTTTGTTATATTTACCAACAGCTTCATTGTAACGGTTTCGCTCGACATTTATTCGGTTTTCCGTCCCTTCTAATTGGGTTTGTAAATTCATAAAATTCTGATTGGATTTTAAATCTGGATAACGCTCTACGCTAACCAATAATCTGGACAAAGCTGAATTTAAACCGCCTTGGGCTTGCTCAAACTGCTTGATGCTTTCTGGATTCAAATTATCCGCATCAATATTTACTGAAGTAGCTTTAGCTCTGGCTTCAATCACTTCTGTCAAAGTGTTTCTTTCAAAATCTGCTGCGCCTTGTACGGTTTTTACTAAATTCCCAATAAGGTCGTTGCGGCGTTGGTAAGCACTTTCTACATTGCTCCAAGCCGTCTTTGTATCTTCTTGCATTGTTACTGCTGTATTGTTAAATCCTTTTGTCCAACTGTACATTCCAAAACCTACAATGACAATAATAATTAAAGGAATAAGCCACTTTTTCATGAATTTTAATTTTTAAAGTTGATTTTTTATTTTAATGAGTTCAGATTTAACGTGTTTCAATTTGCTGATGATTTCAAATTTTGATAAAGTATTGTTTTTATCTTCTCTCAAATGCGTTTTGGCACCTTCAAGTGTAAACCCGCGTTCTTTAACCAGATGAAATATTAATTTGATGGTTTTGACATCTTTTTGGGTGAATTTTCGATTGCCCTTTGCATTTTTTTTGGGTTGAATTTCATCAAACTCTTTTTCCCAAAACCGAATTAATGAAGTGTTGACGCCAAAAGCTTCTGCAACTTCACCAATATTATAGTATAATTTTTGTGCTAAGCCGTGTTCCATTAATCTAGAGATTGATTTTCCAAAGCAGATTGATTCAACATAATATCATATTCTTCAGCTGTCAAATCTCCATGGTAGAAATTAATCGGATTCACCACTTTTTTGTTCTTGTGGACTTCATAATGTAAATGCGGTGCTGTAGAAAGTCCAGTATTGCCAATAAATCCAATGACTTCCCCGCGTTTAACTTTTTGTCCCCGACGAACATTGAATTTTTCCAAATGTGCATAATAGGTTTCGTAACCAAAACCATGATTCAAAACAATCAAGTTCCCAAAACCAGTAGATTTTTTCGCTTTAACTACCACAGCATTTCCTGTGGCATAAACTTCAGAGTTTTTTGGAGCAGAAAAATCCATGCCATTATGCATTTTTCGATATTTCAAAATGGGATGCATCCGCAAGCCAAAACCTGATGCCGTTCGTTTTAAATCATCATTTTTTACTGGCTGAATCGCAGGAATTGAAGCCAAAAGTTTATCTTTATTTTTAGCCATTTCTGCAATTTCATCTAAAGATTTTGATTGGACGACAACACGTTTTGAAAGCTGATCTATTTTTTGTGCAGTTTCTGTGATAATTTCAGAATTTTCAAAGCCTTCTAAATTTTTATAACGATTGATTCCGCCAAAACCAGATTGTCTTTGTTCTGAAGTAATTGGGTTGGCTTCAAAATATACACGATAAATATTGTTGTCGCGATCTTCAACGTTTTCCAAAACACTCACAACCTGATCCATGCGTTTGTTTAGAATTTCGTATTGGAATTTCATGTTTTCAATCTCGCGTTTGTAAGCTTTCTCTTTAGGGGTTTCAATGTTTGGAATATTGAGATAGACAATGAGTAACAAAAAACTCGTAGCTACAATTCCTAGAAGAAAAATCAATATTTTAGCAATATTTTTACCCTTTTTAGGCTCAATTTTTCGGTAAGATAGCGTTTCGCTGTCGTAGTAATATTTTACTTTACTCATTCTTTAATTTTATAGTATTTTTGCAGTTGTAATTTGCAGAAAATACAAGCTGTAACCTACAAATATAACTTAAAAATAAAACAAGCAAAAATATATTCAACAAAGTCCTTATGAAATCAAATCTTGTTCGTCGTAAATTTTTGGAATTTTTTGAAAGCAAATCTCATACCATTGTTAATTCTGCACCAATTGTACTGAAAAATGATCCTAGCTTGATGTTCACCAATGCTGGGATGAATCAATTTAAGGCTTATTTCTTAGGGAATTCTACACCGAAACAAACACGTGTCACTGACACGCAAAAATGCCTTCGTGTCAGTGGAAAACACAACGATTTGGAAGAAGTTGGAAAAGATACCTATCACCACACCATGTTCGAAATGCTGGGCAATTGGAGTTTTGGCGATTATTTTAAAAAAGAAGCCATAGAATGGGCGTGGGAATTTTTGACAGAAGTTCTAGAGATTTCCAAGGACAACTTGTATGTCACTATATTTGAAGGCGACGAGAAAGATGGCATTGCCAAAGATGAAGCCGCCTATAAACTATGGCAAAATCTGGTTGACGAGGATAAAATTTTGCTTGGTGACAAAAAAGATAATTTCTGGGAAATGGGCGACCAAGGGCCTTGCGGTCCAGCTTCAGAAATTCATGTTGACATTCGCTCAGAAGCTGAAAAACAAAACGTTGACGGACGGGAATTGGTGAATCAAGACCATCCACAAGTTGTTGAAATTTGGAATTTAGTTTTTATTCAATACAACAGAAAAGCTAACGGCAGTTTGGAAACTTTACCTGAACAGCACATCGATACTGGAATGGGTTTCGAGCGTTTATGCATGGTCATGCAAGATAAAACTTCCAATTACGACACCGATGTTTTTACGCCACTGATTTCTGAAATTGAAAAAATGACAGGCAAAACTTATGGTGAAGCTGAAGATATAGATATTGCCATTCGTGTAATTTCAGACCATATTCGCGCAGTGGCTTTTGCGATTGCCGATGGCCAATTGCCGAGTAACAATGGCGCAGGTTATGTTATTCGGCGAATTTTGAGACGTGCCATTCGATATGGTTTTACGTTTTTGAACATGAAAGAAGCTTTCATTTATAAGTTGGTTGCCGTGCTTTCCAAACAAATGGGGACAGCTTTTCCAGAAATTGAAAAACAACAAACACTTTGTGAAAACGTCATCAAAGAAGAAGAATTGTCGTTTTTGAAAACTCTAGACCAAGGTTTGTTGCTTCTAGATAAAATTATTTCAAATTCAAATTCGAAAACAATTTCAGGTGAAAAAGCTTTCGAACTTTATGATACCTATGGATTTCCAGTAGATTTAACAACTTTAATTCTTAATGAAAAAGGTTTCAAACTGAATGAAACAGAATTTGAAAAAGCGCTTCAGCAACAAAAAACACGTTCCAAATCTGCCGCTCAAATGAATACTGAAGATTGGGTGATTTTGAACGAAAATACAGCAAACGAATTTGTTGGATACGACAAGTTAGAAGCTGAGGTGAAACTGACCAAATACAGAAAAGTTTCTACCAAAAAAGACAATTTGTACCAATTGGTTTTTGACCAAACGCCATTCTATCCAGAAGGTGGCGGACAAGTTGGTGATGCTGGCGTTTTGAAAGATACGGAAGGTAATTTCATCAAAATTATAGACACCAAGAAAGAAAACAACCAAATTATTCACATTACAAAAGCTTTACCAAAATCGCCAGAACTCCCACAGCAAGCAGTTGTTGATGTGAAATTGCGAAAAGCGGCAGCGGCAAATCACTCTGCAACCCATTTGTTGCACCAAGCTTTGCGTGAAGTTTTAGGAACGCATGTTGAACAAAAAGGCTCTTTGGTAAACAGCAAATATTTGCGATTTGATTTTTCACATTTTGCAAAAATGACTGAGGAAGAATTAGCGAAAGTTGAAAATTTTGTCAATGCTAGAATTCATGAAAATTTAAATTTAGAAGAACAGCGTCAAGTTGCTTATGAAGACGCTTTAGCCGAAGGCGCAATTGCTTTGTTTGGCGAAAAATACGAAGATGCTGTGAGAACCATCAAGTTTGGCAAATCCATGGAATTGTGCGGCGGAACCCATGTTGCCAATACTTCAAAAATATGGCATTTCATCATCACAACAGAAACTTCTGTAGCTTCTGGCATCAGACGAATTGAAGCGATAACCGGAGAAAATGCATTGAAACATTTAGAAAAATCCGCTTCAACTTTAAGTGAAATCAAAACCATGTTGAATCAGCCACAAGATATTTTGAAATCTGTTGAAGCTATTCAAAATGAAAATTCAGATTTAAAAAAACAATTGGAAAATCTGAAAAAAGAAAAAATCAAACAACTGAAAAGCGAAATCACTTCTAATATTAAAGTTATTGATAAAGTGAATTTTGTGACTAAAAAAGTTGATTTGGACGCCAATGCCATGAAAGATTTAGCGTTTCAATTGAGTGGCGAAATCGATAATTTATTTATTGTGCTTGGTTCTGAACAAAACGGGAAAGCTTTATTGAGTTGTTATATTTCAAAAAACTTGGTGGAAGAAAAAAACCTAAATGCGGGAAAAATCCGAGTGGAATTGAAATAGTTTTAGAAGAAGCCCAAAACTATTTGTAAAGGTTTTTAGTTGCGGAATGAATCAGGAAAATTCAATGTTTATAAACTAAGAAAAATGAAATTATCCACACCAGTTCCGATTCAATCCATCGATTCTAAAATAAATTACACCTCTGAAATTTTAAATCTAGGCTCTTGTTTTGCTGAAAACATTGGTGAACGTCTGGATTATTTCAAGTTCAAACAAGTGCAAAACCCGTTTGGAATTTTATTTCAGCCCAAAGCCATTTTGAAAGTTTTGGAAATGGCAAATTGCAAAAGAAAAATCAACAATTCGGAGATTTTTCAACACCAAGATTTGTGGCATCATTTCGATGCACATTCCAGATTGAGTCATCCAGATGCTGAGGTTTTGCTGAAGAATTTGAATTCAGCAGTAGAGGCTTTGAGTGAAACTTTGAAAAATTCAACGCATATTTTTATCACTTTTGGCACGGCTTGGATTTATCGCTATTTGGCTTCAGGTGAAATTGTTGCCAATTGCCATAAAATTTCACAATCTAAATTTTCAAAAGAATTATTGACTTCAACTGAAATTCAACGCATAATTCTGGAAATACTCGATTTGATTTGGAAACAAAATTCAAAAGCAAAAATCACCTTTACCATTTCACCTGTGAGACATATAAAAGATGGTATTGTTGAAAATAACCACAGTAAAGCCCATCTTTTGACAGCTTTGCACGAGGTTTTGGAAATGCACCCAAACAAGTTGGATTATTTTCCATCTTATGAAATCTTGCTAGATGAACTTCGTGATTATCGATTTTTCAAAAGAGATTTGGTGCATCCCAGTGATTTGGCTATAGATTTTATTTGGGAAAAATTCAAAGTCAATTATATTGAAAATTCAGCTT
>JBHEPM010000010.1:501-11631 GCA_046260295.1 Psychroflexus sp. | reverse complement strand
GCTTTTTCAACGATGAAAAAAGTGGAAAGTTTACAGAAATCTCTGTCGCATCGACCACTTAACCCGGAAACTGAAGAATTTAAAAAATTCGAAATACAGAAAAATCAGCTAAAAACTGAACTGCAAAGGGAATTTCCATTCATGGAATTTTAGAAATTATGACTAGAAAAGAACAAATTATTCAGCTTGCTAAACGCGAATTTCGGGAATTCGGTTACACTTCAGTCAGCATGCGAGATATTGCTGGAAAAATGGAGGTGAAAGCGGCAAGTTTGTACAACCATATCAAATCCAAACAAGAAATTTTATCGGCGATTATCATTGAAGTTGCTGAAGAATTCACTTCAGAAATGCAACAAATTTTAGAGAATGAAGGTTCAACGCGCTTCAAGCTAGAAGCCATGATTGCGCATCATATTGATATTACAATTCGAAATTCTGACGCCTTGGCAGTTATGAATAACGATTGGATGCATTTGGACGAGCAAAATTTGACTTATTATAAAAGTATGCGTGACAAATATGAATTTAATTTGAGGATAATAATCAAAACTGGAATTGCCAATGGCGACATCAAAGAGAGAAATCCTGAAGTTATTTTGTTTTCCTTGCTTTCAAGTTTGCGCACTTTGTATTTGTGGTATCGCAAACGTCAAGGCATTGATGAACAAACTTTGAAAAACGATATGGCAGTTGTGCTTTTGGAAGGTGTGATTTGAAAGGTTTAAGTTTTGGCTGGATTAGACTTCAATAATTCTTAAAGTTTCAATTCGATTCATTTTTATTGCTTTTATGTCTTGTTAAAGCCACGATTTAAGTTATTTTAGTCGTCCTAAGAACAAAGGTGATTTAAATTTTGAAGGGGAGAAAACAAATTTTTATAATTTCCATTGTAATTGTTGTTTTTTCAACACTTATATTTATTCTCTTTATTGAAGATAATGAAAACTCTAAAAGCGAGGCATTACCTTCAAATCAACCTATTTCCATAGAACTAGAAAGGCGAAAATTAGATTCGCTTTACGAGGTGAAAAATATGTTCTTTTTTGAAAGTGAATTGGACGGTTTTGCACAAAATGAAGAAGAATGGAAAAAGAATTTATCCGATATAGAATATGCTAAGGTTTGTAAATTAATTTATTTAAATTATGATCGCATCAGCGAATTTAGCAAAGCGAAAATTTTCCTTCAAAAAGGCTTAAAAAGCTTAGATCAAACCAAGCATAAAGATGATTTTGTCAGATTCAAAAACAATTTCGGGCATCTTGAATCCAAACTTGAAAATTTCGATCGTGCAACCGAACATTATTTTGATGGATTGAATGTATTAAAAAGCGACACTTTAAATGAAATATATTCAATATTAAGCTATAATTTAGGCAACGCTTTTCGCGAAAATGGCGATATTGACATCGCTATAAACTACTATAAAAAATCTAAAAAAGTTATAGATACGATTTCTTTAATCGATACTATTGAAAATATAGAACATCAAAATGGCTTTTATCACGGCAATATCGGTTATGCTTATGCTTTACAAAATGAAAATGAAAAAGCTGATTTTCATTTAAAAAAAGCAGTTTCAGAATTTAGAGCTTATGAATATTTGCATGAGTCTAATATTGTGGCTTCAGCTTTAGCTTCAAACTTTGTAGATCAAGGTAAACTCAAAGAAGCTGATTCTCTTTTGGTAGGAATTTTAGAAGAGTCAGAAAAAACGAGGCAATGGGAAGTTTATGTAGAAACCTGTATTTCTTTGTTCAAATTGAATATCAAAAAAGGCGACACTGAAAAAGCCTTCAATATTATTGACGACGGACTTCAAAAAATAGGGGATTCAAATTCCAATCGATTGCGACTGAAAATTTATGACACAAAAGCTGAATTTTTTCATAAAAATCAAGATTATGAGCGTGCTTTTGAATTTTTAAACAAACAAATTGTGCTGAAAGACAGCGTTTTCGATGAATCTCAAAACGAAATGTTGCGAGAATTGGGCGTAAAATACCAAACCGACCGTAAAAACGACCAAATCGCACAACTGGAAGTGATCAATTCCAAAGAAAAACGCATCAAGCAGATTTATCTTTTCGGACTTTTGTTTTTACTTTTCGTTTTGGTTTTTATTTTCTTTTTGCTCCGCCGTATTTCTGTTCAGAAAAAAGCACTTCAGGACGCCAACCAAACCAAAGACGAGTTATTTTCTATCATTGCACACGATTTGCGCAGCCCAATTTTGGCATTGCAAGGCATGGGCGATTTGATTCATTATTACATTCAGCAAAAAGATGAAGAGAAGTTGAAATCTCTTGGCGACAAAACAAAAACAGCGCTTTCCAGAATCAATCATTTGCTCCAAAACCTTTTAGAATGGGCGCTGACCAACAAAAATCAAATCAATTTCAAACCCGAAAAGGTTGATATTTTAAACTTGATTCAGCAAAATATTAAGTTGGTTGAAAGTTTGAGTTTTGCTAAAAATATCAACATCAAAACAGAAGTGGAAAGCAAATTTTTAACCATCGACAAAGCGATGATGTCTACGGTCATTCGGAATATTTTATCCAACGCCCTAACTTACAGTCCGTCCAATAGTGAAATCAAAATTCGAGGAAAAGTACAATCCAAAAATTATTTGTTGAGTTTTGAAGATGAGGCTGGCGGTATACCTAAATATGTCCTGGATGTTTTGGAACAAGATAATAATCAACTGGTTAATGGTGGCGGAAAAAACAGTATCGGATTAGGCTTAAAATTAGTCAAGCTTTTTGTGAAGAAAAACAAGGGAAAACTAGAAATCAAATCCACTGAATGTGGCAGTATTATTAAGATTTGCATATCTTTACAATGAGAAGAGTTTAATTTTATTGGTAAATGAAAATACTTATTGTCGAAGACGAATCGCTTTATGCAGATCAACTTCAAATGATTGTGGAACAAAGCGGTAATCAGGTTTGTGGTATTTGCGAAAGTGCAGAAAAAGCACTTCAAATTTTCGAATCCGAAGCGCCAGATATTGCAATTGTAGACATAAATTTATCAGGTCAGATGAATGGCTTAGAACTCGGTAAATGGTTCAGACGTTTCAATACAAATATGATTATCATTTTTGTGACTTCACATCAGGACGAAGCGTTCTTTGAAAGTGCCAAAGAAATTTCTGCATTTTCATTTTTAACCAAACCAATTGATGGCAAATCATTAGAAAGAACCATAATTCTAGCAAGGCAATTTTTGAATTCAGAATCAGATGATTCAGAAGAAATAGAACCCAAACACTTGTTGGTAAAAAACAAAACGAAATACATAAAAATTAACCAAGAAGATATTACTTTTATCTCTGCGGAAGACAAATATTGTAATATTTATCTTAAAAGTGGAAAACGTTATGTGGAAAGAATTTCGTTAAAAGACATCAATCAAAAATTAGCGCCCGGAAAATTTGCGCAATCTCACCGAAGTTATATTGTGAATTTAGATAAAGTAGAAGAAGCTGATACTTCAGATTTTACAATTAAAATTCAGGATGAATATATTCCATTGGGTGAAACCTACAAGTCATATTTCTTAAAAAAAATTGGCTTATAAGCTAATTTTAAAAGTTAAAATTTCAGTGTTCACGCATTTTTTTAGCGACTTGCGCCATTTCACTGGGGTTTTGCGACAAAATATATTTTAAACTGTATTTAGTGTGTAATTTGGTAGTGCTTTTTATTCATTAAATACAGTTGATGATGCTTAAAAAATTACACATTTTATTAAAAATCGCCTGTTTTTTTGCGTTTGTTTTGATTATAATTCAATTGCTGAGTTTGAAAACTATTGATGCTTCAACTTGCGCACCACAAAATTTGAAAGGACAACCTGTTGAAACTATAGATATAGAACTTTCTCAAAATTCAATTGAGAGACTATCACCTAAATTTGTTTTTAAAAGAAATAATCAACTCAGTAAACTCGGATTTTCTAATCAAGATTTCCTGAATTTAGAAGAGAATTGCGCAACAAATATTCACTTGAAAAGTCAAAAATCTTTAGATGAATTCGTTCAAAATCAAAGTGATTGTTCAATTTTGAAAGGCGATTTGGTTATAGAAGGTCCAACAATTAAAAGTTTAGCAACTTTAAATTTTTTATCACAAATTGAAGGCAGTTTGGTCTTGAAGAATTTAAAATCAGTTCAAAATTTAAAAGGTTTAGACAGTTTGCAACACATTCATCAGGATTTAATCATTTCTAACACAGCTTTGCAGAATTTGAAAGGGTTTGAAAAAATCACTGAAATAGGAGGGAGTTTAAGAATTGAAGCAAACAATAAATTGATAGATTTTTCAGAATTTTCTGCTTTAGAAAGTATTGGGGAAAGTTTGCAGATTTCTAAAAATCAATCTTTAGCTAGTCTCCAAGGACTGTCAGAAATTGTATTTTCTGGTAATTTAGAAAATTCAGTAAAAGTATCAAAAAATACTGCTTTGGAAAGTTTATCGGGTTTTCAAATTGATCCTTATCAAATAAAAGTTTTAGAAATAACAGGAAATTCTGAGTTATCTGTTTGCAATACCTGGATTTGGTGCGATGTTTTGGAAACAATTCCGCAAAGGCGCATTGCCGATAATGCTGCCGGTTGCCAAAATGAATATGAAATAGAACGCGCCTGCGAATTTTGCCCGAAACCTTCAATGCCAAGTTTGAATTCTACTGAAGAAAGCGATTTCATTTTGAGTTGGAATTCATCTTCCGAACCTAAAGAATGGCAAGTTGCTTTGGGTCAAAGCAATTTTAATCCTGAACATTCAGATACTGTTTTGACAACGTCCAGAGCTTATGTTAAGCTGAAATCTAAAGATATGTCATCTGTTGATGAAATTTATATAAAATCTGTTTGCGACTCGTTTTCTAGCTCAGAATGGCTCGGACCTTATCCTTTGAATCTGTTGAATCAACACAGATCTGACTTGAGTTCTGTTGAGTATTATCAATTCAATTTTTAAACGGTTTATTGGTCTCAATTTCGCGTTTTAGTTGTGCGAATAATCTATTGTGTTATGTACGTTCGTGTATAGTTAATACTGAGTTTGAAATGAATAATTGAATGGTTAAAAGCGGGATGATTATAACTTTTGATTTTGCTTAGTCATCTGATAAAAATGAATTTTAGGTTATAGGTTTTTTTGGTTTCAAATTTTGCATTATTGATTTAGAAAATAAAATTAGTAAAAGTTCTTAAGTTTGAAAAAAATAAGGATATTTATACTATAATTTTATATTCATTCAGAATGATAGATCCAAATTTATTATTAGAATTTCATGCTGAATTGCTTAAATTAGAAAAAGGAAGTCCTATTTTTGATTACGGTAGCAAAGCACAATTTTATTTTCAAGTTAAATCTGGTGAAGTCAAGATGAATAATTTCAACAGGGATGGCAAAGAATTTATTCAGGGAATTTTTTATGCAAATCAAAGTTTTGGAGAACCGCCTTTATTTGCAAGTGTCACTTACCCTGCTGGAGCAGAAACCATTACTGATGCAGAAATTTACCGTTTACCTAAAAATGACTTTTTTGACTTGCTTAAAAAGCATCCAGAAGCGCATTTTAAGGTTTCTGAAGTTTTGGCTTCACGTTTGTATTACAAAGCGATTATGGCCTCCGAGATTTCCTCTCAAGAACCCGAGCATCGAATTTTACGTTTATTAGACTACACTAAAAAACATATACATGGACTTACACCATCGGAAGTTATGGAAGTCGATTTTACGCGTCAACAAATTGCAGATTTGACCGGGTTACGTGTAGAAACGGTTATTCGTGCTTGTAAAGCTTTAGAGAAAAAAGGTGACATTCGGATCAACAAACGCAAGATATTAATGTGACAGGTTTCAAAAATTCTGACCTGATTCAAATCATAAATAGTGGTAACACATAACTGTATTTTTGAATAACACATAAAAAATGCAGTATTATGAATTTAGTTAAGAGGTTATCCGATGATTTTGAAAAGTATTATATCGCTAATTCTATTTTGGGTATTATTGTTTCAAGTTGTTTGGGTTCTATTGCAGCAATGATGATTCTAGCAGATGGGAACACAATTTTCCATGTTGTTCATTTGAGTTGGATTGTAATAATTTGCATGATATATAATGCAGCTGTTTTAGTTGGTTTTAAGTCTAAATTAGTATTTTTATTACAAGTTGTTAGCGTTTTATCAAGTGTAATTAGTATAGCTTATTATATTTTTTTATAATCGAACATAGCTTAAAATGAAAGTAAATATTTATACAATTTGAAAATATAATGCGCGTTAAATAGTATTCATTTATTGTTCTAACAAATTGAAAGAGAGTTGGTCAATTGTGCCAAAAAAATGCTCGAAATATGGCTTTGCATATATTTATGCGTATTTATATGAATCGAAGACGGGTATCTTAAAATATGTAATTAAATTTGCTAAATAGTATTTTTTATTATGTCAAAACCACCTATAAACCGTCATAAAGCCTTGCGGAATTTAAGTCGAGAGCACCACGATGGATTAGTTTTTGCTTTGCGATTACAAAAAGGCGTCGCCAAAAAAGCAGATTTACAAGATATGGAGGATTATGCGCAATGGTTTTGGAATCATCATTTGATTCCGCATTTTGACATGGAAGAAAAGCATCTGTTTTCTAGATTGGATGAAGAAGGCGATTTAGTAAAAAAAGCGAAACAACAGCATCGAGAATTGAAGTCTTTGTTTGAAAAGGAATCTAAATCGTATGCAGATTTTAAAGCTATTTATGAGTTACTTCAAAAGCATATCCGGTTGGAAGAGCGGGAGTTGTTTATGGAAATTCAACATGAATTGGATGAATCTGAGCTAGCAGAATTTCAAGTCATTCATGATTCACAACAAGCTTGTGAGAATTGGCCGGATAAGTTTTGGAAGTGATTATGTAGAATAAAACATTACTTATCAATGTAAACGAAAGCCGATCATCCTATACTTTTTAGCTATGATACTTATAGCATTTTTTACTATTTTGATAAGTAAATGATAAAAGTACATTATATCATATTTTTTAGATTTTTTTCCGTTGCGCGCTTGAGGCGGTTGAATCTAAGAAAATCAGGTGTCGCCTTAGCAGGGCTAGAGGCAAACCTGATTTTTAATTACCCTTTTATTTGGATTTTTGTTGTGTACTAAAATTTATTTGTTAATAACATCCTGAACCCGTTCAGATTTATCCTGCTTGGTCAACGTTAACCGAACAATGCTGTCTTTTTTGGCTAACAAATCGTGAGGAACATTAGCTTTTAAGGCAATGAGGTCTCCTTTTGTCAGGTTTTTAATCTCACCATTAACACCGAAATCTATTTCGCCGTCATGAATTTCTACAACTATGGGAAAAGTTGTTTTGTGTTCTTTCATCGTTGTGCCTTCGTGCATGGCAATTCTGATTTCTTTGGTAAAATCAGTTTCAAATAAAACGCTGATAAGCGGTTTATCTTTATTGAATTCGATGTTTTGAGTTAAAGAGGCTGTTTTCATGTTTGTCGTTATTTAGAATTATTCAAAATTAATCAAACTTGTACTTTTTAAATATGACTGAGGTCATATCATGATTACTAGATCTGAGCCAATAATTGTGATTTTCAAAATTGAGATGGACAATTTGCGATGGTCCTTCAAGTGCAATTGAATAAAAATCAGTTGACTAACTATGACATAATTCATAACAAGCTTGTGAGGATTGATTTATTCATTTTGGAAGTAAAACCAATATGACTTTATGCTGAGATAACTAAAGGAAGTTTATATTCTCATACAATTCATTTTAATTTATATTCCTGAATAATGGACGCGTTTTATTAATTTTTTAGTAAATTTAATAACGTATTAATTATTTACTTATAAGAGATTATTAATAATGCAGAAGCAAATACAATCTTAGTAAATTTAATTTTGACAAACCTTAGATTTTATTTCCAGATATTATGAAAACAATTCACAACATATTACTGCTCACCGACTTTTCTGAAGTCTCTGAAAGCGCTGCAGCTTACGCCTTAGAAATCGGCAAAAAAACAAACTCAAAGGTAGAAATTTTACACCTCATCAATACACCAGTAGAGTGGTCAAAACTTCCTTTGGAAAAAGAAAAGTTATATCCTGAAACAAAAGCTGAGATAGGAAACGCAAAAGCCAAGTTGTCGGCGCTTTCTATCGATTTTTCAAAACAAGGGGTGAAAACTATTGAATCCTTAGTATTTAACGTAGGAGTTGAAAACATACCAGACTATATCAAAGAAGATAGATATGATCTCATCATCATGGGGTCTCATGGTTCCAAAGGCATTAAGGAATCTGTAATCGGATCTAATGCACAAAAGATATTACGCCATATTAAAATACCTATTTTCGTTGTCAAAACACCCTTTAGTAGTGATACGTTCAGTCGAATTGTGATGGCTTCTACTTTTGAAAAAAATCAAAAACCATTCTTTAAACACATGCTGAATTTTGCTTCAGATCTTGAGGTTGGTATTGATTTATTGTACATCAACACACCTTATAATTTTAAGGAAACCGAACAAATAAAGCAAATGCTCACCTTATTTTGCGAAGAATGTTCTGAAAATAATTGTGGCAAACATCATGTAGATGCGTTTAATGAAGAAAGTGGTATTCGGTATTTTATGAAGAATTCTAAAGCAGGTTTGTTTGCTATCGCTACATCTGACAAATCGCCATTATCCCGTTTATTTTCGCCTAGTTTAAGTGAGGCTGTTATCAATCATTTGGACATTCCCGTTTTGGTTTTTCATCTTGAGACTGGCAATCATTAAAACTTACTGAATAATTTATGGGTTATTAAAGCCAGCTTTTGAGCTGTTTCATTTCAAAGTATTTAACTTTGAGCAGGTCATTTACGGTCAATCTTAACTATCAACTATGGAATTCATTGATTATTATAAAATTTTAGGCCTGACTAAAAAGGCAACTCAAAAAGAGATTAAAGCAGCCTATCGCAAGCTGGCGAGAAAATACCATCCAGACTTAAATCCCAACAATCAAGAGGCAGAAAACAAATTCAAACAAGTGAGCGAGGCACATGAGGTGCTAAGTGATCCTGAGAAACGCAAGAAGTTTGACGAGTTTGGTAAGGATTGGAAACACGCAGATGAATTTAAAGAAGCTCAGCGGCAGCAACAGCAACAAAGACAACAGCAACAAGGCTATGGTAATGCTGGTGGAAACTCAAATCAGCAAGAATTTTCGGGAGATTTTTCAGATTTTTTTGAATCGATGTTTGGTGATCAGGGAAGGAGTAATCAAGGAAGAAGAACTGGACAAACCAGGTATAGGGGTCAGGATTTAAATGCTGAGTTACATCTAAATTTAAAAGATGTCTATACTTCACAAAAGCAAACCTTAACTGTTAACGGCAAAAAAATTCGTTTAACTTTTCCTGCAGGTATTGAAGATGGTCAGGTTATAAAAATCAACGGGCATGGCGCTCCGGGTGCAAATGGGGGACCCAGCGGAGATTTATACATTACGTTTTCAATTAAAAATAACACTAAATTTAAACGAGATGGAACCCATCTATATACCACAGCAGATTTAGATCTCTATACAGCTTTGCTAGGTGGCGAAGTCCTGATAGACACTTTTGATGGTCAGGTTAAACTTAAAGTGGCCTCGGAAACGCAATCTGGCACCAAAGTCAAATTGAAAGGCAAAGGCTTTCCTGTCTACAAAAAAGACAATGAGTTTGGCGATTTGTTTGTGACCTATCAAGTCAAATTACCAACCAACTTATCAGATAAAGAAAAGGAACTAGTAACAGAATTACAAAACATCAGAACTCATGGACACAAATAAATTGATACTTGTTGAACAATTCTGCTCAAATTGCGATATAAATTTTTCATTTATCAATGCCTTAAATGACTATGGTGTTATTGAAATAGTTGTTGTAGATGATAAAAAATACATTTTAAACCAACAGCTAAAAACGCTCGAGAGAGCCATTCAGTTTCATTACGAGTTGAACATTAACATAGAAGGTATTGATGTCATTCATAATTTGCTGCACCAAATCGATGACTTGCAGGAAGAATTACGAATGACTAAAAGTAAATTGAAGGCTTACAAAATAGACGAATAAAACGGAAAACAAGTTCAGTAAAAAGACAATGGCAAAAAATAATAAAACCGACCTGCAGGAAGACGACAAAGCAGGTAACATCGATAGTTATTTAGACACGCATTATGTGCAACGGAGCAATTGGTTGCGCGCTGCAGTATTGGGTGCAAACGACGGAATTATTTCTACGGCTAGTTTGGCTATCGGTGTGACCACCGCCAGTTTAACAAGAGATCCTGTTTTGCTTGCGACTACAGCTGGTGTGGTTGCTGGAGCTTTGTCCATGGCTGCAGGAGAATACGTATCTGTAAGTTCTCAAACCGATGTTGAAAAAGCCGATATTGAAAGAGAGAAAAAAGAGCTGGAAGAGATGCCTGAACTGGAATTACAGATGCTGGCCAAAATTTATGAAGAACGCGGATTGAAAAAAGAGACCGCTCTCACTGTCGCTAAAGAATTGACAGCAAACGATGCTTTAGGAGCGCATGTAAGAGATGAATTGGGCATTAACGATATGAATCAGGCAAAACCTATTCAAGCTGCACTGACTTCTTGTGTTGCATTTGCTTTCGGGGGCGCCTTGCCTTTGCTGGTCACCATTTTTGCACCAATGGACCTGATGGAATATTACTTGTACGGTTTTACCATTATTTCTCTTATTATTCTTGGAGCTATCTCAGCCAAAACAGGTGGCTCCGGTATTCCAAAAGCTGTTCTTAGAATCGTGATCTGGGGGTCTATAGCTATGGGACTATCTGCTCTCGTAGGTTATCTTTTTGGAGTGAATGTCTAAGGTGAGAACTAATAACTTAATCCCTCATTGAGAGTTTAACTCCCCGACCTTCTAGGCCAAAACCTAAGGTGATTCTTTTGGATACCTCGCGGGACTTGCCCCGAGGTAGTTGATTTTGGTCAAGAGAGTTTGAATTTACCGAATTTTTTAAAGCATAGCCTATTCCATCTCAGAAGTCATCTGATTTCGATTTTTCCTGATTGA
>JBHEPM010000010.1:0-491 GCA_046260295.1 Psychroflexus sp. | reverse complement strand
ATTGAAAAGCTTTGAACCAAAATGCTAATGACAGCGACACTAAATAAAAATGAAGCCATTGCTAAATAGGTATTCAAATTGGGTAAGTAATCCCATTGAAAACTAACGATGCCAGCTCTGTAGAAAATCAGAAATTCGGTTGAGATAAAAGCGATGAGGTAAAGGCTTAAACCAAACTTTGAAAGCTTAATCCATTTCAAATATGAAGCTAAAAACAACAGAAATAAACTTACAAAGCCTAAGAAAAACCAATGTAAATAACCAATAACCACATCTAAGTTAGAAGCGGCTATTTCAGCAAAAAAAGGAATCCCACTTGAGGTTTGCATCGTCAATTTTAGGAGGAAAACAAATACTAGAAATTTAAGGATAAATTTGGATTGGGGGTTTAATGCTACGTAAAATGGATTCAACGGCTTTTGAATTGATTTCCACAAATAAAACAAGCCAAGCCATAAAGACAGACTTCCTAAATTACCTAGTAAATATAC
>JBHEPM010000001.1:41021-41254 GCA_046260295.1 Psychroflexus sp. | reverse complement strand
CTTAGATTGTTCTCCGATAATTCCTATTATGACTTAAAAACTTGATATAATTGTACAATAAATTGATAATCAGAGGACAAGCGTATCAACTCATTAATTTTAAGTAATTGATTACGAGTGATTTATGTGTTGGTGGTTTCATTTATAGTTTTATCAGATGTACAAAAAACATCAAAGTAAAAACCAGCAATATTTTTCTATAAAAAAAGAAGAAATAAGTTAAATTTTTAGGT
>JBHEPM010000001.1:20041-40807 GCA_046260295.1 Psychroflexus sp. | reverse complement strand
CACTAAACTTATACAATTAAATCAATTATTCTTTGATTTAATTCCTTGCGGATTTGAGGACACATTTAAAAACTTCGAAATAATTTGAGTATGTAAATGAGCTAATCAAATATTTTAACTATTCTTATTTAAACTTAGTATAAATAAAACTTGCTGAGTATGTAAAGAGGTTTTATATTTGCAAAATATTTATAACAAGTCTAAATTAAAACAAATTAAAAATTCAAAATGAGAAAATCAAATTTTATTTTAAGCTTATTTTTAAGTTTTACAGCATTAGTTCTTATTTCGTGTAGCGATGACGACGATAATGACAACGTCAACATTAATCCAGACGTGGAAATGCCTGAAACATACAGTTTTGAACGTGAAGGAAATAGTACCGTCAGCTTTAGTGGTCAAACAGAAAGAATATTGATGGGTGGTGAATTTGGTGGAGAACTAAAAAATACCAATAAATCAGAAACTGAATTGCTTTCTATGTACGCTCACCAAGAAGGGAATAACGATTTCTCTGATCCAAGCTTAAATGCATCATCAAAAAGTTTGAGAAGTAAAACTGCGGCCTCCAGAGATTATTATTCAGCCAACACAACGGAAGCTAATGAAATCAAAAATCAAATTGATGGGTGGATTAGTAGCCAAGTAATTGAGATATTTCCAAATTGGAATACAATGGCAGAAGCTGGTCAAGCTGGACAGATTCAAGAAGCTGGCGGTGGAAGTGTAAGATATGTAAATGCTAAAGGTTTAGAATACGACCAAGCAATTATGAAATCACTTATTGGTGCTGTAATGACAGATCAAATTCTCAACAATTACCTAAGTGTATCCGTTTTGGATGAAGCCAGCAATGTTGAAAACAACGATAATGATGTTACTGAAGAAGGTAAAAGTTATACCACAATGGAGCACAAATGGGACGAAGCATTTGGTTATTTATACGGGACCGACAATCAAGCAAATCCACAACTTGGCCAAGATAGCTTTTTGAATAAATATTTAGCTCGTGTTGAAAATGATTCAGATTTTACTGGGATTGCCGATGAGATTTACGATGCTTTCAAATTAGGTCGTGCGGCTATTGTTGCGAAAAATTATGAACTTAGAGATCAACAAGCTGAAATTATCAGAGAAAAAATTTCTGAAATTATTGCCATAAGAGCAGTGTATTATCTACAACAAGGAAAAAATAATTTGTCTAATGATAAGGGTGGAGCCTTTCATGATTTGTCTGAAGGTTTTGGATTTATAAATAGTCTTCAGTTTACAAGAAAACCTAACTCCAACAGTCCATATTTATCGAAAACAGAAGTTGATGAGATATTGTCAACTTTATTGGAAGGCAATGGGTTTTGGGATGTTAATGAAGAAACTTTAGATGAACTCTCAAATCAAATTGCAGACCGATTCGACTTTACTCTAGACCAAGCTGCTAACTAATTTAGAATTAGTTTAAGATTAAATTAAGTGAGAAAATAACACCTTGCTTTTTATATTTGTAAAAAAAATTACGCATGATTAAGAAAACATTTTTAGCCTTATTTTTAGTTGTATTGATATCAGCCTGCGATTCGGACGATAGTAATTCAAATAGCCAAAATGACGGCTTTGATCGTTCGGCGATGCTTGTTAACTGGGCTGATAACATCATTATTCCAGTATATGAAGATTTGAATACCAAGCTTCAAGATTTGGTTGATCACAAAGACGCATTTATTACAGAGCCGAACGCTACAAATCTTGAAAACCTTAGAACTTCTTGGCGTGAAGCCTACAAAGTATGGCAACATGCAGAAATATTTAATGTTGGTATGGCTGAAAACATAAATTATGTTTTTCAGATGAATGTTTATCCTACCAATGTAGAAGATATTCAGAATAATATTCAGGGTCAAAACTATGATTTATCAAGCGTTAATAATAATGATGCGGTTGGTTTCCCAGCTTTAGATTATATGCTATATGGTTTAGGAGATTCTGATGCAGAGATTTTAGAATTTTATACGACTTCCGCTGAAGCGGATAATTATAAAACCTATTTGTCAGATTTGACGGATAGAATGAATTCTCTTACTCAAAATATTTTAGACGATTGGAAAAATGGATATCGAGATATATTTGTTGAAAATACAGATAACTCAGCCACAGGTTCCATCAACTTAGTAGTCAACGATTTCATATATTATTATGAAAAAGGATTTAGAGCTAATAAATTTGGGATTCCAGCAGGTAATTTTTCTCCAAGTCCTTTGCCTGACCGTGTAGAAGCGTATTACAAATCCGACTTTTCAAAGACTTTAGCGTTGGAGGGAATGGATGCTATCAAAGATTTTTTCAATGGTTATTCTTACTTAAATAGAAATGATGGTAAAAGTCTTGATGATTATCTCGAATTTCTCAACACCATTAAAGAAGGTGAAGATTTAAGTATGCTAATCAATAATCAATTTGATGAAGCTGGTGACAAAATTGGAACGCTAAATGAAAGTTTTGCTCAGCAAGTACAAACCAATAATGTTGCCATGACCGAAACTTTTGATACCATACAATTGGCAGTGGTTTTGCTAAAAGTTGATATGCTACAGGCTCTGGATATTAGTGTTGACTTTGTTGATGCTGATGGAGATTAATATTTTCTAAACAATATTATTTATCTAAAATAAGGGATTTTTAAAATTTGAAAGTCCCTTTTCTATTCTTATGTTGAATCGATTTGAATCTTATTTTCAGGAACACACTTCAGCTGCACCTTTAGCAGTTTTCAGAATTGGCTTCGGCTTGATGATGATGATTAGCATAATCCGTTTTTGGAGCTATGGATGGATTGAAAAGCTCTATATAAATCCTCAATTTCATTTTTCTTACTATGGTTTTGAATGGGTGAAACCATTAGGCAATTGGACTTACCTTATATTCATCTTATGCGGACTTTCGGCTTTATTTGTAGCTTTGGGTTTTAAATACAGACTTTCTATTCTCTTGTTTTTTTTGAGCTTCACCTATATTGAACTCATGGACAAGACCACCTATCTCAATCACTATTACTTTATCAGTTTAGTTAGTTTTTTGATGATTTTTTTACCAGCAAATGCTTACTATTCTATAGATAATATTATTAGGAAAAAGCAGTATGCTTTCATTCCAAAATGGACCATTGATACGATTAAATTAATGCTTGGCATTGTTTATTTTTATGCAGGATTAGCCAAAATTAACAGCGATTGGCTATTCAAAGCCATGCCTTTAAAAATTTGGTTGCCTTCCAAATATGATTTGCCTTTTATTGGGGAAAATCTAATGCATCAAACTTGGTTTCACTATGCGATGAGTTGGTCTGGAATGTTCTATGATTTATTGATTCCATTTTTGTTGTTGTATAAACGAACACGAATTTTTGCTTTTATTTTGGTTGTGTTTTTTCATGTGTTCACAAGAGTGCTTTTCCCAATTGGTATGTTTCCGTATGTGATGATTGTGGGTAGTTTGATATTTTTTGATGCTAAAGTGCATCATAAAATCATAAACGTAATTCGAAAAATTTTAAAACTGTTTAAGATCAAACCAAAATCAGTAAGTACTGCAGTATTCAATTATGCGAATCAGAAATTAGTACTTAATTTTCTAGTCCTATTTTTTGTGATTCAACTTTTGATGCCTTTTAGATATGTATTATATCCTAGTGAATTGTTTTGGAGGGAAGATGCTTATCGTTTTTCTTGGCGCGTTATGCTAATGGAAAAGCGAGGTTATGCTTACTTTAAGGTAGTTAACCCAGAGAAAGAGACCTATTTCTATGTGGATAATTCAGATTTTCTTTCATCATTTCAAGAAAAGCAAATGAGTACACAACCCGATTTTATTTTGGAATATGCCCATTTTTTAGGAGAGCATTTCAAATCTCAAGGACATCAACCTATTGAAATCTATGTAGAAAGTTATGTAGCACTCAACGGAAGGAGAAGCCAAGCTTACATCGATCCCGATGTGGATTTATTAAAAGAATACGAATCATTCAAGTCTAAAACTTGGATTTTACCATTTAAAGATGAGATTAAAGGGTTTTAGTTTATTTATTTATTTTGGTTTATTTTCAATAATGGGTTGGTCACAAACTTATCAAGTTGAAGGCTATGTCTACGACCCAATTCAAAATAAACCTATTGAGTCTGTAAATGTTTACGATAAAGTAAAAGGTATTTTAGCGCAAACCGATGCTTCAGGTTATTTCGAATTTGAAACCTCAAAAAAACAATTGACTTTAGTCTTCTATAGTTTTCAATTTCAAATTCTCGAGAAACAGATAAACTCCGATTCAGATAATAATTTGACCATCAACCTTGAAGCTTTATCTGAAGAACTTTCTGAAGTTCAAATCATCGCTCAAAAAGAAAAAGTCTTTGAACTGAATCGCCTCAAAGATGTTGAAGGCACAGCCATTTATGCCGGAAAAAAAACAGAAGTAATCCAGGTAGATCAGTCTATGGCCAATTTGGCAACCAACAATGCTCGCCAAATTTTCAGCCAAATTGCTGGATTAAATATTTATCAAAATGATGATGGCGGATTACAACTGAATATCGGTGGTAGAGGACTTAACCCTAATCGAACGGCCAATTTCAATACACGTCAAAACGGTTACGACATTAGTGCAGATGTTTTAGGCTATCCAGAAAGTTACTACACACCAGCGACTGAAGGTTTACAACAAATACAAATCATACGTGGTGCAGCATCATTACAATATGGAACTCAATTTGGAGGACTTGTGAATTTCATTATGAAAGAACCTAATCCTAATGAACCTCTTGAAGTGATTACTCGAAATACAGCGGGTAGTTATGGGCTTTATAGCAATTTTACGAGCTTAAGTGGTACCAAAGATAATTGGAGTTATTACACTTATGTTAATTACAAACGCGGTGACGGTTTTAGACCAAACTCTGAATATGAATCCATAAATATTTTTTCGCATTTGGGATATGAATTTAGTGAGAAAACCAAACTTACTGGTGAAGTTACTTATATGAATTATCTGGCTCAACAAGCTGGCGGTTTAACCGATCAAATGTTTGCTGATGATCCTTTCCAGAGTAACCGGGAGCGGAATTGGTTTGATGTTGATTGGTTGTTATATAACCTGAAACTTTCCCATGAATTTTCTGCGAAAACTAATTTTACATTTAATTTTTTTGGACTTCAAGCTAAACGAAGCGCAATTGGCTTTAGGACAAATCGTGTTAATCAACTGGACTCTAATGAGGAGCGCGATCTTATTGTAAGTGATTTTAGTAATTTTGGCTTTGAAGCCAGGTTACTCAATGAATATACGATTTTAGATAAAGACGCCACATTTCTGATTGGCACCAAATTTTATAATTCAGATAACCAAGAGCAACAAGGTCCTGGTTCGGATGGTTCTGATGTTGATTTTAGTTTTAGAAATGAAGAATTTCCAGGATATCCAAATCAATATGTATCAGATTTGCCGAATACCAATTTAGCAATTTTTGGTGAAAATATTTTTTACATCACCGATAAATTATCTTTTACCCCAGGTTTCCGTTTTGAATACATTAAGACTGCGAGCGACGCTGTATTTACAGAACTAAATTTCGATGCTGCCGGCAATATTATAAACGAGCAAATAGTTGAAGAGCAATTGAGTCTTGACCGTTCGTTTGTTTTGTTGGGTGTAGGGATGAGTTACAAGCCAAATAACGCTATTGAAATGTATGCAAACATTTCTGAAAATTACCGCTCGGTAACTTTTTCTGATATTAATGTTGCCAACCCAACATTTGAAGTTGATGAGGGAATCAAAGATGAGGAGGGATTTACTGCTGATCTGGGCTTTCGAGGAAAAATTAATAATTACATTTCCTATGATGCCAGCCTTTTTGCATTGTCATATCGCGATAGAATTGGGATAGTTCAAGATGTTCGTGACGATAATCGTCCAATTCTTCTTCGAACAAATGTTGGTGATGCTATTATTTATGGTGTTGAATCTTTAGTGGATTTTAACTTTAAAAAGATTTTAGAATTAAATTCAGCCTATAATCTTAACTTATTTGTGAATACTTCTCTCATAAATTCAGAATATACTAGATCCGATCAGCAGGGAGTAGAGGGAAATAAAGTAGAATTTATACCTGACCTGAATTTGAAAACAGGAGTCCGATTTGCTTTTAAAAATCTTTCTGCCAGCATGCAATATACCTATCTTTCTGAACAATTTACTGACGCTAATAATTCTCGATCGATTCCCTCAAGTGGTATAGTGGGAGAAATTCCTCAATACGACATTTTAGATTTTTCTTTAGCTTATAGATACAAAAGCTTCAAACTTGAAACAGGAATTAATAATCTTCTAGATGAAAATTATTTCACGAGAAGAGCAACAGGTTATCCAGGACCTGGAATAATTCCTTCTGCGCCAAGAAATTGGTATGCTACCTTTGAGATTAAGTTTTAAATTTTACAGAATCTTTCATATAAAAAATGCAGAACCTAAAAAGTAAAAAATTCTTCCAATATTAAAATTCGTTAAGGCATAATTTTATTCAAATAAAAACTAATTTCAATTCCTTTTCTGTTCAGTAACATTAGTAGCTAATTTTTGGGTGAATTATGTTTTAATTTTGTGAAAAATTATTCACTATGGATGTAGAAATTCTCTCACGTATCCAGTTTGCTTTCACAGTTGCATTTCACTATATCTATCCGCCTTTGAGCATAGGTCTTGGTCTTCTAATGGTTATATTCGAAAGTATTTATATACGAACAAAAAAGAAGGAATATGAAATCTTAGCCAGATTTTGGACTAAAATTTTTGCAATCACTTTTGGGATTGGCGTTGTGACAGGCATTGTTATGGAGTTTGAGTTTGGAACCAACTGGGCAACTTACTCAAGGTATGTCGGCGACATTTTTGGAAGTGCATTGGCAGCTGAAGGTATTTTTGCATTTGCATTAGAAAGTAGTGCATTAGGTATTCTTTTGTTTGGATGGAATAAAGTGAAACCTTGGGTTCATCTAGTCGCTACTTGGGCAGTCTTTCTAGGTTCATTGTTTTCTGCAGTTTGGATTGTAGTAGCCAATTCCTGGCAGCAAACGCCTGCAGGTTATCATATAGTAGGAGAAGGCATGCAAGCCAGAGCAGAAATTGTTGATTTTTGGGCTATGGTGTTCAATCCATCTTCAGTTGATCGTTTAACTCACGTTTGGTTGGGTGCTTTTCTATCGGGAGCATTTCTTGTACTTAGTGTTCATGCCTACTACATTATCAAAGGACGCCATATCGAATTGTCGAAAAAAGCTTTTAAAATTGCTTTGGTTGTCGCGGCGGTTTTCTCACTCGCACAACTATTCACAGGGCATAGTTCTGCTGAAGGCGTTGCAGTAAATCAACCTGCAAAGTTGGCAGCTATGGAAGGACATTTTGAAGCTGAAGCGCCAGCAGATTTATATTTGTTGGGCTGGGTGGATAAAAACAATCAGGAGGTTACAGGTCTCAAAATACCCGGTGGTTTGTCTTTTATGATAGAACAAGATTTTGAAAAGCCAATTACTGGGCTAAATGCTTTTCCTATAGAAGACCGACCTTCTCAAGTCAATGCAGTTTTTCAATTTTATCATTTGATGGTTGCTATTGGTATGTTTTTGATTTTTATAAGTTTATTTGGTTTATGGCAATGGAAAAAAGGTCGTATTTTTCAAAAGAAATGGCTGTTATGGACATTTGTATTTACTGCTATATTACCTCAATTAGCTAATCAATTTGGTTGGTTTGCAGCAGAAATGGGACGTCAACCTTGGGTGGTTTACGGTTTGTTGAGAACTTCCGATGCATTGTCTAAAAGCGTTCAAGCCAACCAAGTTTTGTTTTCTTTAATTTTATTTTTTATCGTCTACCTAATTTTATTCCTGTTGTTTTTATACCTTATGAATAAAAAGATAAAAAGTGGACCTAATGATAACCAAAATTTGGATAACCAATCACTAAATGAAGAAATTAGTCAAGTAATTACAGATCAAAAACAATAATAATATGGAACTTTTTTTAGGACTTGATTATCCAACGTGGTGGTTTTTGGTAGTAGGAGGTTTGTTCTCTGGTTATGCTATTTTAGATGGTTTTGATTTTGGAGCAGGAGCTTGGCATTTGTTATTTCGCTTAGATGAAAGCAGAGAAACCGCACTGAAAGCTATAGATCCTACTTGGCATGGCAACGAGGTATGGCTAGTCATTGGTGGCGGAACTTTATTTGCAGGATTTCCAGTATTCTACGGAACACTCTTTTCTGCCATGTACACACCATTTATCCTTTTTCTAATATTCATTATTTTTAGAGGTATTTCTATTAAATTTCGTGGTATGGAACCTATGAAATGGTGGCGAAAAATGTGGGATTGGGGTTATTCTATTTCCAGTATTATGCTTGCTTTTTTGCTAGGTGTTGTTTTGGGTAATGTTTTAAGCGGTATGCCGTTAGATGAAAATTATGAGTATATTGGTGGTGGTTTTTTTGAATTTCTGAATCCATTTTCAATATTGGTTGGCATCACAAGTTTGTCGCTTTTTATGATGCATGGCGCCATCTATTTACTGTTGAAAACAGAAGGAAAACTCTTTGATAGACTTCAAGGATTTCTGAAAAAAGGAATGGCTTTTTTTATTATGGCTTATATAATAACTACAGGTTATGGTTTGGTTTATGTAGATCATCTTCTCCTTGTTTTTGAAGAAAACCAAATCTTGTTTGTCTTACCATTTCTTGTATTTTTAAGCATCGCTAATGTGCCAAGATTAGCGAGTAAGAAAAAGTATGGATGGGCATTCATATTTACAAGCATTACCATTGCATTGCTTCTTGGAATTGTTGCATTCGAATTGTATCCACGATTACTTTTATCCAGTAATGCTATTGAAAACAGTATTACAATTTACAATGCAGCAGCTTCCATCAAAACCCTGAAGATTATGATGGGATTTGTCGCAATAGGTGGGCCTTTAGTTATTATGTATAGTTATTTTGTCTACAGAACTTTCTGGGGAAAGGTGAAAATGGACGACGAAACTTACTAAATATTTAAACTATTAACACCCTTTTGTTATTTAACACTTTTTGGCATTGTTATTGAAAATATTTTAAAAACAAGTATTGGCCATTTATTCATAACGAATTCGTTTTTGTGAACTTGAAAGTTATCAGAATTTTTCTCTGACTAGCTCAATAATTTTTAATTCAAATTTTAAAAACATTACAGTTATGAAACCTAAAAAATATGCCCATAAAAACCTGAATAACAAAAAAGTTGTCTTCTTTCAAATCGGACTCATTGCCGTGCTTGCACTTGTGCTGATTTCCGTAGAATGGAAAACTGAAGCCCAAACAATGTTCAGTCAAGAACAAGTGAATTATCAAATTTTGGATGTCGAAGAAATGCCGAAAATCAAACTTCCTGAAAAGGAGTTGGAACCTATCAAAACGCCTGAACCTAAAACCGATGATTTCAAAATTGTAGATAATAAAACTGAAATAGACAAGAATCCAAAACCTGAAGATACCGAACCTGAGTCGCTAGAAACACCGGATGTCATCGATTTAGAAGATTTAGAAAAAACTGAAGATGAACCCATCCAAGAAATGTCTTTTGAATTGATTGAAGATGTACCAATCTTTCCGGGTTGCGAAAATCTCAGTAATAATGATGAACGCAAAGCTTGTATGAATAGACAGATTCAAAAGTTTATCAACAAAGAATTTGACGCTGGATTGGCTTCAGATTTGGGTTTGAGAGGAGAAAATAAAATTTACACGACTTTCAAAATAAACCACAAAGGGGAAGTAGAATTTCTAAACGCCAGAGCAGCTCACCCAAAACTGAAAGATGAAAGTCAGCGTGTGATTGAAAAAATGCCTAAAATGGAACCTGGCAAACAACGCGGAAAAGCCGTGGACGTCATTTTTGCCATTCCCATCAGTTTCAATATTTCTGATTAATATTAAAAATAAAAACCCCGTGAAATCATAGATTTTACGGGGTTTTCTTACAAAAAATCAAACAAATATGGCTTTAGTAAAACTTTGGACTAATTCAATTTTTCGTACTCAAATTTAGGGAAACCTCTCACGCCGTTTTCATCGGTCAAGGCTGTAAATCTGATTTTATAAATGTTTTCATCACTGTCTTTCAGGACAAAAAACAATTCTTGCTTCAATGTTGGCGAAGAATTTGGACCGCCACCATTTCTCCAATTACTACCAATCGCTCTTTGGTCTAAAGTAAATTCTTCATCTGAAATATCTTCAGCATTGAAATCTGCATAAGCAATTTCTGCATTTTCAACAGCATAAACACTCACATTTGCCAGTCTGTTGTTCACAATAAAATCTGAATATCCGTAAGAACCAGCACCTTCAATTTCGTTGGTAAAAGTAGTGAATTCCAAATCCCACTGGATGTTTTGGTCAACTACTACTGTAGAATTTGCAGCTAAACTCACATATTCGAAGGCATTATTTCCAGAATTCGAAATCGAAATTTCTTCAAATTCAGTGGCATCCAAATCTGCGTGTTGCAAAATATAATTATTGCCGTCTTTCAAAATTCTAATTTTCTTCCAACCTCTTGGGTCGCCAGAGACGTCTTCACTGCCAGGGTCTGGTGTTTGAGTGCCAATTGCATTCCCCATATTCAGCAAATACACTTTGTTATCTTCATCATTGTCAGAAATTTCAGCAATCGCCGTTTCGCTAATTTCGCCACTTGGCGCATCTACATAAGCCATATTACTTGGGTCGAAAGTGCCAACAGCCACTTGACCTTGAAGCGAAGCCACATCTTGAGAAGTTACGGCTGTAATGTCAGTTTCATCCAATTCTGCAGTTGCCATAAATAATGAACCATTGAGTTTTACACGAAATTCTTCACCTTGGTGAAACGCCAAATCCCAAGCTTCACGACTTACAGAAGTTGAAGTTTGACCGCTTAAATCTACATAAACTTGGTTGGGTTGATTTGGTCCGCCAACTTCAGGTGAAATATTTCCGCTTGCGGCTGCAGCACCGGTAAAATCTACATTCAAATTGGTGTTTCCGCCCGCAATTGCATTGCTGTGATTGACTTCTAAAATGTCAAATTCAACTGATTTTTCTGTATCTTCAATTGGGTTTTGAAGTTTGTTGATGTCGAAACTTGCGCCTTCATCTCCAGCATTGAATTCCAAAGTGAAGCTATTGTTGGTGGTTTCAGGAATTGTGGTAAAATCTTCGCCGTAAACTGAATTTGCCGAATTCCAGTCAATGACTAGACTCCCATTTTCGGTAGCTGGTGAAGAAAACACCAAATTGATGGTTTTTTGGTCGTCTTCTGCTGAAAAACTTGTAGAAGAATTTTCAAAAGCAACCACCATTTCACTTTGCGCTGGATTGTCGTCATCGTTATCACAGCTTACGAATAGGACTAAAAGTAGAACTTGTAATGTAATTTTTAAATGTTTCATTGTTTTTAAAATTTAAATTGATATAAAAGTTTGATAAAATAAGAACGTCCGTAAGCTAAAAGTAAACTGGAAGGCGCGCCGTTGTGTGCGCCACCTTCTACTGCGGTAGTATTGACTCTGTCTACATCCAGCACATTTCTGATGCCGAATGTCAAGTCTAGTTTGTTGTCAATTAAGCGTTTTCTGAAACTGGCGTCCATCAAAGCAAAACCGTCTTGTTTGCCTCGTGTTAGAACCGTTTCGCCGGCTTCATCTTGCTGCTGAACAAATTGATATTGTGGTCCATTGTATTTGAAAAAAATAGAACTTGTCAAGCCCCATTTTGGAATTCTATAACTGATATTTGAATTGGCTTGCAAACCATACAAGAAATCATCATTAAAATCCTCTTGACTATCCAAAACTTTAGAAATGCCGGTTAGTGAAAGTCCAATATTTCCAGAAAAATTATTGTATTCTAAGTTTGTGGTCAGCGACGTTCCAACTGATTGAAATTTATCGATGTTTGAATATTGGTAGGCGAGTGGACTTGGATTGACGATGGTTAATTCTATTCTGTCACTGACATCTAAATACCAAAAACTTAATTTTGGTCGGATTTTGAGCTTATAATCGTCAGACCAAAATGTTTTTTTGAAATGCAAAAAGCTAGAAAAACCTTGTTCTGGTTTTAAGTTTTCATTGCCCCGCACATCGTGATTCACATCTACAAAATACGTAAAAAGCTCGTCATAGCTGGGTGTTCTAGGAGAACTTCCCACAACAGCCCTGGCTTCAATACCATTGTTGAATAAATATTTGCTACTCAGTGAAACTGCCATTAACGGGTCAAATTGATTTGAAAATAAAGCTCTGACGCCGGGTCTGATTGAAAATTTATCGGAGAACTGATATTTTGAAGTTGCAAACACATCGTAATTGTTCAATTTTCTGTCTACTGGATCAGATTGAAGCGGATTCGACATTGGTGATGCAAATCCATCGATAAGATTCAACTCGTAACCGACCTGAAGATTGAATTTTTCAAAATTTATAAAATTGCTTAAATTTCCTCTGGAAAAAATGGCTTGCCGAGATTCGAATTCATTTTCTCTAATATTTACTTTTTCACCTTTTTTTATTCTATAAGTGAATTCTTCAACATTGCGTTTTTGTTCCTGAAACGAAGCCGAAACATTTAAATTGGTTTTTTCAAAAAGCTTCGTGTTCAGGTTGAAATGATGAAACATCCTTTGACTTTCGAAAATGTCGTCGCTAGCCGTTGGGTTTGTAGTTCCTGTGGACGAATTTTCGTTGAGACGCACACTTTCAGAATAGCGTTCAACCCTTTCATCAAACCACTCTAATTTGTAAAACGCTGTGGTGTTTTCGCCATTAAAACGAATCATAGTTTTGTAGTTGTTTTGCAGTTTTGGCAACCATTCGTAACCACGGAGACCGTCGTTTTCCTGATAATTTTGACCTTGTTTTTCCCCGAATTTACCTTTGAAATCATTACGTGTGGCACTGATTTGTGCAAACCATTTTTCACTGATGTTATGCGCCACTTTTACAGATTGAATATGTCTGCCTTGATCTTCAAAATTATATTCATCGCCAATCGTTTCTTCTTGAATATAAGGTGTGATTTCCCATTCGGATTGGGCGTCTTTTTTGGTGATAATATTGATGATTCCAGAAACTGCATTGACGCCATATTGCACGCCCATCGCGCCTTCTACAATTTCTATTCTTTCGATATCATCAAGGTTAATTTGCGTTAAGTCGGCATTATTTCCAAATCCTTCATCACTAATTAGTGGAATATTATCTACTAAAATTTTGAAATATTGTGCATCCAAACCAAATAACTGCACGCCGGATTTTCCTGTGGATGCATTTGGAATAATATTGATATTCAGTTGTTGATTCAGAATGTCAGCCAAATTGTTTGCGGCCAAATTATCGATGGTTTCTCTGTTAATCACTTTGACTTCAAACACGGATTTGTTAACACTTTGCGGGTTGATTTGTCCCGTGACGACTACTTCTTCAAGACCATTTACATCACCAAATTTAAAGTCTAATGAATCTTTTTCTTGTGCAGAAAGATTTAAAACACCTATAAATACTAGTATGACGCTTAATTTTTTAATTATATATAATAAGTCTTAATAAAAATACTGGAGCAAATATATGGTTATTTTTATCTAATCTAAATAAAATTATATATTTTTGCCGAAGAATTTTTAACATAAAACTTTAATCAAATGGTAAACAGAATTTTAAACTTTTCAGCTGCATTTTTAATCGGAATTTTAGCAATGCAAGCTCAGGAATCCAAAAAATCGATGGACAAAGACGCCATCAAGTCAATGTGTGGTTGTTTTGAAGTGAGTTTCAAATACACCGAAACTTTTTCTCCTGAAATCGACTATGAGAAAAAACTAGATTATACAGCTTATGCTTTGGAATGGGCTGAAGTTGTGGACGAAGGTAAAGACGACATCTCAATTCAGCATCTTTTGGTGGTCAATGATTCTATGGTAATCAAACACTGGCGCCAGGATTGGTTGTTTGAAAACGACAAACTTTTCAGCTATGAAACCGACAATACTTGGAAGTTTTATGATGAAAACAACAATGATGTGGACGGACAATGGACGCAAAAAGTCTATCAAGTAGACGACAGTCCGCAATATTCAGGAACCGCCACTTGGGTGCATTTCGATGGAAAACACTACTGGGAAGATGAAGCGAATTCACCTTTGCCAAGACGTGAATATTCCAAAAGAGACGACTATAATTTGATGAAACGTGGCAATCGTCAGGAAATTACAGAAAATGGTTGGATTCATGAACAAGACAACAAAAAAGTGATCAAGCACGATGATGGCGAAGAAGAAGTTTTGGTGATGGAAAAAGGCTACAATACTTATGAAAAAGTTGATGATGAAAAATGTAAATTAGCCCAAGATTGGTGGAAAGAAAACCAAAAATATTGGTCTAAAGTTAGAAAAATTTGGGATGAAGTTTATGCTGAACATGCTGAATTACAATTGAAAAAATCTGTAGAAGGTCGACCGCTTTTCATGCATTTGACGCCAGAAAATGCGCCAAGCAAAAAAGACATTAAGCAAACTATTGAAAAATTCATCGTAAAAAGCTAAGTATGAAAATTTTGAAAGTACTTGGAGTTTTTGTTCTCACTTTATCTTTAGGAAGTTCAGTTGTACAAGACATTCCATCAAGATTGAAAGCAAAATTAGACGCCGCCGTAAGTTCAACTTATGACGTGGAAAGTTTTGAACTTCAGGAAATTTCAAAGGCAAATTTAGAGTTTGAAGCTGATCCGAAATACGATCAGCTTCATATTTATAAAATTTTAGAAGCAGAAAATCTTTTAGGTTATGCTTATCTTTCTGAAGCCAATTCCAAAAAAGATGTCTTCGATTATGTGGTGTTTTACCATACTGATTTCAGCATTAAAAAATCAAAAATTTTGATTTACCGAGAAAAATATGGTCGTCAAGTTGGGTCACAACGTTGGTTGAAAAAATTCAATGGAAAAACTAACGAAAGTAACTTGGAATATGGCGAAGATATTGCTGCAGTTTCCGGAGCCACAATTACCGCCACTGCCATGACTGATGCGATTAAAAAATCTTTGAAACACATGTCTGTTTTGAAATCTAAATTGACTGATTGATGCAATTTTCGGGAATTTTAAAGAAAATGCCACTTCATCTGAAATATTTGGTGACTGCATTTTTATTGGTGTTGAGTTTTGGATACTTCACCGGAATTCGTTTTGTAGATCACACCACAGAACAGACACCGGTTGGTATTGAAGAAAATTATCTCGGCAACGAATCTGATGAAAATGCAGTAGAAATGAAATTCAAAAAAAGCAAGCAAGAAATACTAAATATCGTCCACACACATATTTTATCGATGTCGCTCATCTTTCTCTTGACTGGTTTTTTGGTTGCCTTAACAAATCTAAAACCTTGGCTAAAAAAGTTACTGATGATAGAACCTTTCGTTTCAATTTTAGCCACTTTTGGCGGTATTTATTTGTTGTGGAGCGGAATGTTATGGATGAAATACATCATCATGATTTCCGGAATTTTGATGACATTGGCTTTTGCAATCTCTGTGATTTCAGTCTTAATTTCTACCTGGCGCAAGTGAAAAAGTATAATCTCAAGTGCTAAAAGTTTCAATAAATAAAGCCGATTCAAAATTAATTGAATCGGCTTTATTGATATGAGAAATTGAGGATTATATATCGTCAAAACTTATATTGGTAAATGCTTTGGCTGCTCCGTTTGTTGAAGGATTTTCTGCACTAAAATTTTCTTCCCTTTCAGAAGGTTTGGTGAAATCTTTTTGGTGGCGTTCACTGATGACTTCTTCGCCTTTTTGATCAATGATAAAATCGGTGGTGTCTTGCAAGGCTTGTTTAAAATCTTCAAAATCTTCTTTGTACAAATAGATTTTGTGTTTTCTGTAGAAAAAAGAACCATCGTCGTTGGTGAACTTTTTACTTTCTGTAATAGTGAGGTAATAATCGTCTGCTTTGGTTGACCTTACGTCAAAAAAATAAGTTCTTCTTCCTGCTCTAATTACTTTTGAGAAAATGTCTTCATTCTTCATCGATCCTTGATCGCCCATAATAATTGTGATTAAATGTGATTAGTATAACGTCGGTTCAAAAATCTTAAAAAAAATTAAAAATCCCAATAAAAAATCAATTTTCTTTTTGAGTAAGTTGTTCTTCGTATAGCGCTTTGTAGTAGCCGTTTTTAGCAATCAATTCTTCGTGTGTTCCGTTTTCAATGATTTTGCCTTCTTCCAGAACGATAATTTGGTCTGCATTTTTAGCTGAAGATGCACGATGACTTACTAAGATAGATGTTTTGTTGTTGGAAATTTTATTCAGTTTGTTAAAAATTTCCTCTTCAGTTTCAGTGTCGACTGCAGAAAGGCAATCATCGAAAAGCACAATTTTTGGATCTTTGATAATGGCTCTCGCAATAGAGACACGTTGTTTTTGCCCACCGGAAAGCGTGATGCCACGTTCGCCTAAAATCGTGTCGTAAGCTTTGTTGAAATTGAGAATATTATCATGAACGGCAGCATTTTTGGCAGCTTCAATCATTTCTTCTTCTGTAGCGTTAGCTTTTCCGAACTTGATGTTGTCTCGGATGGAACTGCTAAACAAAAATGCATCTTGTGGCACATAGCCGATGTCTTGGCGCAGTACATTCAGGTCAATTTTTTCAATTGGTTTCCCATCAACTGTAATTTCACCTTCATCAACATCATAAAGTCGTCCGATGAGTTCAAGAATTGTAGATTTTCCAGAGCCGGTTTTACCCATAATTGCCAGGGTTTCTCCGGGTTTCACTTTGAAAGATAGGTTTTTTAAAGCCGTAATATTTGTGTCTTCATAAGTGAAACTCACATTTTTGAATTCAATTTCACCTTTTATGTTTTCGATTTCGCCTTCAGAATAATTTTTAATACTTGGTTCTTCGTCCAAAAATTCATTAATCCGAACTTGTGAAGCTTCGGCGCGTTGAACCATAGACGTAATCCAACCCACGGAAGCAACCGGCCAAGTCAGCATGTTTACGTAAAGTAAAAATTCTACAATGACACCGACATTGTCTATTTTTCCGTCAATATATTGTTGTCCGCCAAAATAAATGACAAACAAATTACTAAAACCAATCAAAAGCACCATCAGTGGGAAGAAAAAAGCTTGAACTTTGGCTAAATCAACATTTTTTTCTTTGCTTTCATCTGATAATTTTTCAAAATCATCATTGAATTTTTCTTGAATTCCGTAAGATTTAATCACGGCAATGCCACTAAAACTTTCTTGTGTATACGTGTTCAGATGAGATAAAAACTCTTGGACTTCAGCACTGCGTTTATTGATGGCAACACTGAGTTTATAAATGGCAAACGACAAAATAGGAAACGGCACCAAAGTGTACAAAGTCAACATTGGTGCGGCTTTAATCATATATGAAATTACCACCACAAACAGCGTGAGCGTTTGGACGCCGTACATCAAAGCTGGTCCGACGTACATTCTCACTTTAGAAACATCTTCAGAAATTCTGTTCATCAAATCACCGGTGCGATTTCTTTTGTAGAAATTCAAAGATAAATCTTGATATTGTTGATAAACTTCGTTTTTCAAATCGTATTCTATAAATCTGGACACAACGATAAAAGTTTGTCGCATCAGAAAAGTTAAAATTGCTGAAGCCAAAGCAGCGCCGATAATCAAACCGATATTAAGTAATAATTCAGATTTCACCTCGCTAAGACTCGTCACTTCATCATTTAGATAATCTTCAATTACATTGGTGGAATTTCTAATCAATTGCGGTGTGAAGACTGCAAACACGCGCGCACCGATAGTGATAATAAGTCCCAAGAGCAAGCGACCTCTATATTTGTAAAGATATTTGTTGAGACTTTTTAAGGCTTTCATGAACGATTTTGCTTTCGATGTGCAAATGTAATCAAAAGAAAATTTCAGTGATTTTGATAACAAAAGTTTATTAGGTCTAAAAAATTCAAAATAGGTGGAAAACTCTTTATTTTAATATTATTTTTGCCAAGAATTTTAGAATCAAAACATGCTCACAAGAAGACATATTCGCGCGAAAGTAATGCAATCTATTTACGCTTTTCAGCAAGGAAATCGAGAAACCATGCAGGCTGAGGAGAGATTTCTAAGGAAAAGTACAGATGAAATGTACAATCTTTTTCTATTGAATTTAGAACTTCTTGTCAAGTTGAGAGATTACGCTGAAGACTATTACAATATTGTCAAGAAAAAATTTCTAGCCACTGAACAAGAGAAAAATCCGAATAAGAAGTTCATCAATAATATTTTGCTCAATAGAATTGCACAAAGTGAAAAATTGAGCCAACTTGTTGAAGACCGAAAACTGAAAAACTGGCAAAGAGACGATGAGTTTCCAAAAATGATTTGGGATAAGATTTTGGATTCAGAAATTTATGCGGATTATATTTTTACTGAAACTTCAGATTTTAAAGAAGACAAAGATTTTTTGGTTGAAGTTTTCAAAAAAATTATCGCTCCAAACGAAGAACTTTATGAATATTATGAAGATCAAAATTTAACTTGGATCGATGATTTTCCAATCGTAAACACCACGTTTTTAAAATTTCTTCAAAAACAAAAAAAGACAGACGGAATTATAGAGATTCCAAGGCTTTACAAAAACTCTGAAGACGAAGGTTTTGCTAAAGAATTATTCAGAAAAACATTGTTGGCAGACGACCAATTGTCAGAAATTATCAAAGGTAAAACACCAAATTGGGACCAAGACCGAATCGCAGAATTGGACAGTATTTTGATCAAAATGGCATTATGTGAATTTCTGAAATTCCCTTCCATTCCGGTGCGTGTTACAATAAATGAATATCTAGAATTGGCCAAAGAATACAGCACGCCAAAAAGCAGTATTTTCATCAATGGCGTTTTGGACACCGTGTCGAAAGAGTACCAAAGCGACGGTAAAATCAATAAAATTGGTCGAGGATTGATGTAATTGCAGAAATTATTATATTTTTGAAATAAATTTAATTAAATAAATTAAGTCACAATGAAAAAATTAATGTTATTCACAGTTGCGATTGCAACTTTTAGCTTTATGTCGTGTAAAAATGATGCGTCAAAAAAAGTAGATGAAGAGAAAAAAGAAATGGCTGAAGAGCGTGATTCTAAACAAGAAGAATTTCCAGTAATGGAATTTGATGAAAAAGAACACGACTTTGGAACAGTAGAAGAAGGTGATGTTGTAGAACATACTTTTACATTCAAAAACACTGGAGATGCACCACTTATTGTTTCAAATGCAAAAGCATCTTGTGGTTGTACCGTGCCAACTTGGACAAAAGATCCAGTTGCTCCAGGTGAATCTGGTGACATGTTAGTGAAATTCAACACTAGAGGAAAGCCAAACCAACAAATGAAGCAAGTTAGAATTACTGCTAACACTGAATCTGGTAAAGAAACTATCAGAATCAAAGCTTTTGTAAATCCTAAAAATGGAGAAAGCAAAAAAGCAGGTTCGCCAATGAAAGTTCAGAGAAAATAATATATGGATCAATTAGGAAGTTTACTGCCTTTAGTTTTAATTTTTGTGGTTCTGTACTTTTTCATGATTAGACCACAAATGAAAAAGCAAAAGCAAGAGAAAGGCTTTATCAATGAAATCAAACGCGGAGATAAAGTTGTTACCAAAAGTGGATTGCATGGTAAAATTGCTGATATAAGCGAAAAATTAGATGCAGTAATTATTGAAACTGGTGCAGGTAAAATGACTTTTGATAAGTCTTCTTTGTCTTATGAGTTGACACAAAAAATCAACGCACCCAAAAAAGAAAAAAAGGAAGAAGTTACAGCTAAAAAATAAATTTAGCGACTTCAAATTTCAAAGCTGTCTGAAAAGGCAGCTTTTTTTGTTTAAATTTGAACTTAAAAATTAAAGCACAAAACCCATGTCGTTAACCCCGTCCAATATGTTGGAGCTTGGCATAAAAGCTCCTGCTTTTCGCCTTTTCGATACAATTTCTAGAGAGCATTATTCATTTAGTCAACTGAAAGGCGACAAAGGAACAATTGTGATGTTCATTTGTAATCATTGTCCTTATGTGAAACACGTTAATGATGAAATTGTTCGGTTAGCAAATGATTACAGGATATTAGGATTCGGTTTTGTGGCTATTTCCAGCAATGATGTTAAAAATTATCCAGCAGATCATCCTGATGAAATGTTCAAAACAGTGCGAAAGCTAAATTATCCATTTCCGTATTTGTACGATGAAACGCAGGAAATCGCTAAAATCTACAAAGCCGCTTGCACACCTGATTTTTATGTTTTCGATGAAGCTTCAAAACTTGTTTATCGTGGACAGTTGGACGATTCCAGACCGAAAAATGGCATTCCGACTTCAGGTAGAAGTATTCGAGAAACACTAGACGCTTTGCTGAATAATCGGGAAGTTTCTAAAATTCAAAAGCCAAGCATGGGATGCAATATCAAGTGGCGACAATATTAACAATAAGCGGAATTGATTTAAAAATAAAATTAAATTGATCCCTAAAATAATTGGCTCCAGCTGCTGCATTAAAATTAAGCCCATATTTTAGGATTTTTTCTGCCCCAAAAGTTAATTCCAGATCTTCCTTGTCAGATTCTGAATAAACAGCTCCACCC
>JBHEPM010000001.1:15058-20031 GCA_046260295.1 Psychroflexus sp. | reverse complement strand
AAGTAACAGATAAAGATTTTCAAGAAAAAGTATTAGAAAGTGATAAACCAGTAATGGTTGACTTTTGGGCAGCTTGGTGCGGACCTTGCCGAATGGTTGCACCAATCGTAGATGAATTGAGTAGCGAATATGGTGACAAAGCTGTAATCGCTAAAGTTGATGTTGACCAAAACCAAGAATTTGCAGCAAAATATGGCGTTAGAAATATACCAACAGTTTTGTTTTTCAAAGACGGCGAAATGGTTAATCGTCAAGTCGGTGTTGCGCAAAAAGAAACTTATAAAGAAGCAATAGACAATTTAATGTAGGTTTCTATAATTTTAAAAAATGTAAAGGGTTTGGTATTTTTCCAAGCCCTTTTTTTATATTCGGTAAAAATAGATTATGGATATTAAAAACGCTTCCAAACAAGCCTCACTAATCAATAATTTGCCACTGCTGGCGTCTCAAGTTGTTGAGGGTTTTATTTCAGGCATTCATAAAAGTCCTTTTCATGGTTATTCTGCTGAATTTGCAGAGCATAAACTTTATAATAAAGGCGAAAGCACAAAGCATATCGATTGGAAATTATTCGCCAAAACTGATAAATTATATACTAAAAAATACGAAGAAGAAACCAATTTGCGCTGTCATT
The DNA here is from genome assembly GCA_046260295.1 of Psychroflexus sp. Taxonomy (GTDB): domain Bacteria; phylum Bacteroidota; class Bacteroidia; order Flavobacteriales; family Flavobacteriaceae; genus Psychroflexus. Next base: position 19,397 of record JBHEPM010000001.1, on the reverse strand, counting down.
TTATTTTGGACCAATCTTCTTCCATGTATTATCCAGAGTATGACCAAATCAATATAGAGCAGCTGAATAAAGTGTCTTTTTCTGCGCTTTCAATTGCTTGTATTATGCAACTTTTGAAGAAGCAAAGAGATGCAGCTGGGATTTCTATTTACGATGAACAATTGAATTTTCAAGCTAGGGAAAAGGGAAGTGACCGACATTTCAGAATGATTTATGGTAAGTTGGAAGAAGTGATTCAGCAACGAAACGAATCTTACACTACCAACACTTATAAGTTTCTTCATGAAATAGCTGAAAATTTAAAAAGACGATCACTTGTTTTTTTATTTTCAGATTTATTTCAAAATGATGTCTCCAAATCCGAACTTTTTGAAGCTTTACGACATTTGAAATACAATAAACACCAAGTCGTTTTGTTTCATACATTAGACTATAAAACTGAAGTCAATTTTGATTTTGGAGATTCGCCAAAGCGTTTTTTCGATTTGGAAACAGGATCTAAAATTGATTTATACGCCGATCAAATTGAAAAAGATTACAAGCAAAAGATGTCAGAATATATCGAAGAATTGAAATTGACCTGTGCAAAATATAAAATTAGATACGTAGACACAGACATTAGAGAGAATTTCGAAAAAGTTTTATCGACTTATTTAGTTGAAACACAGAAGTTAAATGCTTAGCCTTAAAAAAAGCTAAATTTTTTTCTTCAAACATGTTTGTGTAATTAAAAATTGGGTTTATATTTGCACTCGCAATAAAGCAACGGTCTGGTAGTTCAGTTGGTTAGAATACCTGCCTGTCACGCAGGGGGTCGCGAGTTCGAGTCTCGTCCAGACCGCTTTTTATTTCCCTGAAAAAAATGGGAGATTTATTTTGAAATTTTTCTAAAGTTGTTGCGAGTTCCCCGAAGTTTCGGGGTCATCTAGACCGCTTTTTTTAAGAAGTTGTGTTGTGAATATCTTAAGGATATTCTTTGGTTTAGAGTTGATAAACCATCTGAAGTCTTTCCTTTTAGGAAGGGCTTTTTTGTTTTATTTAAATATATCCTAGAATATCATGCCTAAAGTGGGTAAACAAACTTATTATTATTGCGTTATATTAACTCATCAACTTGTTTGAAAAACTTGTTCCAAAGCTTTATTTCTCTTTTTTTACCCTCGATTACCCAAATTTTATGTTCTGAAATATTATACTCTGCGCTGTGTTATTGAATGCATTGCCTTGAACAGCAGCTCTGATTAAGTTTTGCTTGATGTTTATTCATATCTTCATAACCTTTTGTTGCTAAAGCACCTTTTGTGGCATCCCATAATTTGGTCTTTGCTGTAATCATAGATTTTTGTTTCATTTTGATCAATCATTTCACATGTACTTTTCAGTAGAACACCTGATCAGAAGCACTCCAGAAGTGAAAATAAGACATAATTTGATACGATAATAAAAAAATCTTAGGCCTGGATTATCTCAAGCATTTAAAAAGCATATACCCGTAATATATCAAATGGATATTATTTTTATCAAACAAGGCGATTGTATAGGTTTGTAAGCGGAAGTTTGGTTTCAAACTTGGATGCGAGCTTTTGTTTTGTTGAAGTTTCAGTTGTTGAGGTCTGTCAAACGCTTTTATTGTTTTGAACAAATCACAACAAAGAATTTTCGTTTTGTTATTTTTGCCCTTAAAATAAAAGTTTTGGCTAAAAATAAAAGTGAGAAAGTCACACCGCTTATGAAGCAATATAATGCCATTAAGGAAAAACATCCTGATGCCATGTTATTGTTTAGAGTAGGAGATTTTTATGAAACCTTTGGTGAAGATGCCGTTAAAGCTTCTCGAATACTAAATATTGTTTTGACAAACAGAAACAACGGTAGTGAGAGAACAGAATTGGCAGGATTTCCGCACCATTCCCTAAACACCTATTTGCCAAAACTTGTAAAAGCCGGCGAACGCGTTGCCATTTGCGACCAATTGGAAGATCCAAAAGCTACAAAAAATATTGTGAAACGTGGCGTCACAGAACTAGTCACGCCCGGTGTTGCACTGAATGATGAGGTTTTAAATAGCAATTCAAATAATTTTTTGGCGTCTATTTTTATTGGAAAAAAGAATAGGCTTGGTATTGCTTTTCTAGACGTTTCCACCGGTGAGTTTCTGACTTCAGAAGGCACTTTAGAAGATATTGATAAACTTCTTCAGAATTTCAACCCTAGCGAAGTTTTAATTTCAAAAAAACACAAAGCTGAATTCAGTTCAAACTTTACTGAAAATTACAACTTATTTTATCTTGAAGATTGGGTTTATACTTTCGACTTTGGAAATGAGGCGCTTAATTCACATTTCAAAACCACTTCCATGAAAGGTTTTGGGATTGAAGAATTCAACGAAGGCATTATCGCTTCCGGCGCTATTCTTCATTATTTGTCAGAAACCAATCACAACCAACTTCAGCACATCAATAAGATTTCTCGAATCGTTAAAGAGGATTATGTGTGGATGGATAAATTTACCATCAGAAACCTAGAGCTTTATCAATCGACTTCAGCCAATGCCGTCACTTTAATTGACGTCATCGACAAAACATCCTCGGCGATGGGCAGTCGAATGCTGAAACGTTGGTTGGCTTTGCCATTGAAAAATATTTTCAAAATTAACCAGCGTTTGGACAGCGTGGCTTTTCTAAAATCGAATTACGAAACTCAACAAGGAATCGTTCAGCAGTTGAAGCAAATTTCTGATATTGAACGCCTGATTTCTAAAATTGCTACTTTAAAAATTACGCCCAGAGAGTTGGTTACGCTCAAAAATTCATTGGATGCGTTGGATATAATTATCGATTTACTCCAGAAATCCAAACACGAAACCCTGCAAACCATCGCCGACCACATCAATCCATGCGTGCTTTTTCGTGACAAAATCGAAAAAGCGCTACACGAAGAAGCACCTGTCAATATTGCCAAAGGCAATGCTATTCGAGACGGTTTTTCTGAAGAATTGGATTCCTACAGAAAAATGGCGTTTTCCGGCCACGATTATTTAGATGAATTGCTTCAAAAAGCCACAGAAGAAACTAAAATCCCAAGTTTAAAAATTGGCAGTAACAACGTTTACGGCTATTATATTGAAGTCAGAAATACGCATAAAGACAAAGTGCCTAGCACGTGGACAAGAAAACAAACTTTGGTCAATGCCGAACGTTACATTACTGAAGATTTAAAAGTTCTAGAGGAAAAAATATTGAATGCAGAAGAAAAAATTTCAGTTCTGGAACACCAACTTTTCAATGATTTGGTACATTGGTCGCAAGATTATATCCGTGTGATTCAGCAGAATGCCACGCAAATTGCCAAAATCGATTGTTTGTGTGGTTTTGCAGCTTTAGCCTTGTCCAACAATTATCATCGTCCAACAATTACAGATGAATTTGACTTGAGTATCAAGGCTGGTCGCCATCCGGTGATAGAAACTCAATTGAAAGCTGAAGATGCTTACATCAGTAATGATGTGCATCTCGACAAAGAAGCCAATCAAATTATCATGATTACCGGGCCAAATATGAGTGGTAAATCTGCTATTTTAAGACAAACCGCACTGATTGTTTTACTCAGTCAAATCGGATGTTTTGTGCCGGCAGATGAAGCTGAAATCGGTTTGGTTGATAAAATTTTCACCAGAGTAGGAGCGAGCGATAATATTTCGATGGGAGAATCTACTTTTATGGTAGAAATGAATGAAACTGCCAGTATTTTGAATAATATTTCTGAACGCAGCTTAATTTTGCTAGATGAAATTGGCCGTGGCACAAGCACTTACGACGGGATTTCCATAGCTTGGGCAATCACAGAATATATTCATGAACACCCTTCGAAAGCGCTTACACTTTTTGCGACGCATTACCACGAACTAAATGAAATGTCCAAAGACTTTGACCGCATCAAAAACTACAATGTTTCTGTGAAAGAATTGAAAGACAAAGTTTTATTTCTCCGAAAACTTGTGCCTGGCGGAAGCGAACACAGTTTTGGAATTCACGTCGCCAAAATGGCTGGCATGCCGCAATATGTCATTCAACGTGCCAATAAAATTTTGAAAAAGCTCGAATCTTACCGAGAAAATGACGATGCCGATCAAGTTGCACAAGCTGCTCAAATTGAACCGCAACTGAGTTTTTTCAATCTAGACGATCCTTTATTAGAAAATATCAAAGACGAAATTTTAGGTTTGGATATCGATACGCTCACGCCTGTTGAAGCGCTTATGAAGTTGAACGAAATCAAACGAATGATAAAGCCCAAAACCAAACGCGAGGTTTCAAAATAATTTTTGAAAATTCAATTT
>JBHEPM010000001.1:0-15048 GCA_046260295.1 Psychroflexus sp. | reverse complement strand
ATCTGCGGCGATGCCATCGGTAAGAAATTTTCCGCTTTTGGCGATTTTAAGTGAATTTTTTTTCAATTCTAGCAACTTATTTCGAAAATGCGGTTCGGCTTGTTGAAGCAAATAAGCTTTGAAATTTGCGCCAAATTTTTCTTCAATCTCTTCAAGATTTACGCCCCACTTTGTCCTGAGTCGGGTCATTACATATTCGTTGTAAGCATCAGTTTTTGATAAAATTTCTGTCTCTTGTGGCAACTCACCTGCATTTATAGATTTGATGTATTTCAGATTATGATTGATGTTCCAACTTCTTTTATTTTCTACAAAACCATGCGCAGAAGGACCAATACCTAAGTAAAATTTACCAGTCCAGTAAGCGGTATTGTTTTGAGAAAAATAACCCGACTTTCCGAAATTTGAAAATTCATAATTATCGTAGCCGGCTTCAGCGGTTTTTTGAAGTAAAATATCGTAATGTTTTTTCGCCAAATCATCGTCAACTGGCGAAATCACTTCTTTGTCAATAAAGTATTTCAGTGCGGTATTCGGTTCGACCGTCAGCGCATAACTGGAAATGTGTGGCACGCCTAAAGCTATGGTTTTTTCAATATTTTGTGTCCATCGATTTTCACTCATTTCCGGAATACCATAAATTAAATCTATAGAAATATTGTCGAAATATCGCTGAGCCAATAGAATACTTTGCTCGGCTTCTTCAGCATTATGCGCGCGATTCATCAGTTTTAAATCTTCTTGAAAAAAAGATTGCACGCCAATGCTAAGACGGTTGATTTTTGTTTTGGACAATTTTTTTAAATAGTCGTCAGACAAATCATCTGGATTGGCTTCCAGAGTGATTTCAGGCGTTTCTGAAACTTTATAAAATTGGTAAATTGTGCCGAAAATTTGTTCCAATTCTTCAAAACTCAACAGACTTGGTGTGCCACCACCAAAATAAATATTTTGAATTTTATCATTCAAATGTTTCTTTCGCATTTCCAATTCTTTGCAAATGGCATCAACCAATTCGGTTTTATGTTTCATTGAAGTAGAAAAATGAAAATCACAATAATGGCAAGCTTGTTTGCAAAATGGTATGTGAATATAAATGGAAGACATGATAATAATTTCCGCAAAAATAATTTTTAAATTCCGGCTTTTCCGTACTTTTAGATTGAATTTAATTCCAAAATTCTAACGATGACGATATTTTTATTAAGCCTTGGATTCCTATGTTGTATTCTCGGTATTATTGGTAGCTTTTTACCGGTCTTGCCTGGTCCGCCAATTTCTTGGCTAGGTTTTCTTTTTATGTTTTTAGCGCCAGATATTGATTTGAGTTTTACTTTTTTGTGGGTAACTTTTGCCGTGGCTGCGCTGATTTTTATTTTGGATTATATCGTTCCTGTTTTAGGTACAAAACGTTATGGTGGGAGTAAATTTGGTGTTTATGGCACAAGTATCGGTCTAGTGGTTGGTTTGTTTTTTCCGCCATTTGGAATTTTAATAGGTCCTTTTGTCGGTGCTTTTTTAGGCGAAATAATTTTCAATAAATCCAATTCAAAGTCTGCATTTAGATCGGCATGGGGTTCATTTTTGGGCTTCTTGGCATCCACTTTTATGAAATTCATGACCGCTTTGGTATTCACCGGAATGTACGTTTACAAACTTATAGAATTCAGGGAAATCATTTTTTAGTAAAAAAAAGCCATCCAAAACTGAATTCGGATGGCTTAAATATTAAAAAAGTATGTTGCTTTTTTTAGTCTTTATAAAGATTTGTCGGCCATTTGTCATTTGAATAGTTGACATCCATTAAGATTTTGTCAGGATCTATTTCGACGCTTTGTATGTTTTTGTCAGATTCAAATTTATGCGTCCAAGTATTTCCGCGCTGCCAAATTTCAACTGGCAAAGTTTTCATAGAAGTGGTGCCATCTTCGTAAGTGATTTCCATTTTGACTGGCATTGGAATGTCACCTTTATTTGAAACGCTTAGGTAATATTCACCATCACGTTTGCGAAGCGAATCAATTGCTAAGTCTATATTGCCTGTGCCATAAAACCAATTGCCAAAAAACCAATTGAGATTTTCACCAGCTGCATTTTCCATGTGGTTGAAAAAATCTTTGGGTTGTGGGTGTTTGTAAGCCCAAGTTTCAATATAAGAACGGAACGCGTAGTCAAATCGTTCTTCGCCTAAAATATATTCTCTCAACATTATTAAACCGAGTGCTGGTTTGTAATAAGCGATCATTCCTAAGTTTCTCAAGTTAGCAACATCTGGATAAGTGTCGATGCCTTCGCGTTCGTCGCTCAAAAACCAACCGGTAAGATTTCTAGGTTGTCCCAATCTTGCAGGATATTCTCCATCATTGAAAGCCAATGTGCTGTAATAATTGATAAACGTGTTGAAACCTTCGTCCATCCAAGCGTAGCGTCTTTCGTTACTGCCCACAATCATCGGGAACCAGTTGTGACCAAATTCGTGGTCGGTGACGCCCCAAAGACTACCACCTTTGCTTTTCCAGCTACAGAAATTCAAACCTGGATATTCCATGCCGCCAATATCTGCAGCAACATTTACAGCTGCTGGATATGGATATTCAAACCATTTTTCAGAATAATGTTCTACGGAAGCTTTGCTGTATTCTGTAGATCTTGACCATGCATTTTGACCGTCACTTTCAATTGGATATGCCGATTGTGCCAAACAGTCTTCACCGTTTGGTAAATTGATTTTAGCCGCATCCCAGATGAAAGCTTTGGAGGCTGAAAATGCAAAATCTCTGGAATTCTCGATTTCAAATTCCCAAGTTTGCGTACCAGAATTTTCAGCAAAAAGACTGGCATCGCCAATTTCATCAGGTTTGATTAAATATACAGTTTCATCGCTAGTTTGTGCTTTTTCGTATCTGTCGTAAAGCTTGTTGGACATGACTTTTTTCGGATTTTGCAATTCTCCAGAAGCCACGACCAAATAATCGTGTGGCACGGTAACTTCAACTTCAAAATTGCCGTAATCGTAGTAAAATTCACCTGCACCTAGATAAGGTTCTATATTCCAACCTTGAATATCATCAAAAACTGCAACTTGTGGAAACCATTGTGCCAAGGCATAGATTTCACCGTTTTTAGTTGACAATCTTCCCATACGATCCATACCATTTACAGGAATTTTGAATTCAAAATTCATAGATACTTCAGCTTTGCCACCGTCTGCTTTTAAAGGTTTATCGAAAAAAACCTGCATACGCGTATCATTGATGAGGTGTTTTGTGGAAGTGGTACGTCTCACTTTAGATTCTAAATTAGTGATTTTGACGCCTTCATCCATATCACCATTGTAACGGTTACCTTCTATAGGTGTGGTGAGCGTTCCACGGGAATCTTCAGTAAATCTGTTTTGTTCCAAAAACATCCAGATAAAATCCAAATCTTCTGGACTATTGTTGGTGTAAGTCATTGTGATTTGACCTTTTAACGTATGGTTTTCAGGATTGAGATGCGCTTTGATTTCATAATCGGCTTCATTTTGAAAATATGCTGGTCCTGGATTTCCAGAAGCTGCACGATATTGATTGCCGTTTCGATTCATAAATTCATCGAATACATCTTGGTTATTTTCAATTTGTCCGTAGCTCGCTGTATAAAGTATGCTACATCCTAAAAGCAAAAAAAACTTTGAGATAATTTTCATTTTATTTTTCGGTTTAAATTTATTCGGCACTAAAATATAAAAACTGAATTAGTTTAAAGCAATTTGAAAGCTTTCAAAAAAGTTTTATTCAATTTCTAAGTAATTTCTTTTGACAAAATCCAAAGCTGTTTTGAGAATATGTCCCATGGTTTTGCATCGTTTAAAACGAATATCTTTGGTGTAATTCACCAGTTCAGTGCGTAATTGATTTACGTATTCTTGACTTGAAACGGTGTCTTTTATCATGCAGCGAATCAACATCCTGAAACGTTTTTCTGAAGTGATTAAACGTTTGGCGACTTGCGAACGCTCTTCTTTTCTGTATTGTTCTATCGAAGAATCTGCTAAGCGTTCACTCACCAAACTGACCATAGGTCGGTTTTCTTTAAAAAAATGCGGTTGGTAAACTTTCAAATTGCCTTCATAATTTTGTTGGTCAAAATCTATGGCGCGAATTTTATAGTCCACATGATCAAAATCGTGCGTAGGTATGACGACATAATTATAAGAACGCATATCACCGAGAAGTCGCAAAGTGCAACGCTCGTTGAATTTTACAAATTGCTTGGCAATTTCAGTTTTGGCGCGCTCATCACAATCTGGTAATTCTTCTTTGATGAAAACATCTCCCGGAATACCAGCAATATGTTCTTCGATTAAAGTGTCTTTATAAACTAAAAAGTTGATTCGGTTGGGCGATAAAATATGTTCGAAATCCAAACCGTAAATTCTTGAAGCATCTGCTTTTTTTACATAGAAATAAGTGAAGTTATCATTAAGTACATTTCTGATTTTTATTCTGAAAGGTTTTGAATTTCCAAAAGTGCAGTAGTCGATGGCGTCTACATTCAAGAAATCCAGATGTTCGCTGCGTCCGTCAGAATGCAAAATTAAATACACGCGTTTCAAACTATTGTCGATTTCTTCTCTTTCAAAATCAGGATAGTAGCAACGTACCCAAAGCGTGTCTTCATCATGCATATTGTAAACTACAATTGATCCTGAAAAACGCAACAAATCATCATAAGACACAGGGATTTTTGTGTTTCTGTTGTAAGTCTGAAGGTATTTTTGAAGCTGAACATTAATCGGGAAAGTCGGCTTCTTTTTGGACATCAGTTTTTGTTCCATCAACTTTTTTTTCAAAGATAATGAAATTTGAACGCCTTTTTTGTAACATTGCTAAAGTACATCCGTCGAATCTTTAAAAGTAAAATAAATTGGAAACCATTCTAAAAATAGATCAGCTCACCAAGAAATTTGGAAATCTTGTTGCAGTAGATCGCTTATCTTTTCAAATTGAAAAAGGCAATGTTTACGGTATTTTAGGGCCAAACGGCAGCGGAAAATCGACTACACTTGGCATGGTGCTGAATGTTGTCAACAAAACTTCTGGAAATTTTTCATGGTTTGGTGGAAACATGGAAACCCATGAAGCGCTGAAAAAAGTAGGTGCCATCATCGAAAGTCCTAATTTTTATCCCAGTATGAGCGCTGAAGATAATCTGAAATTGGTTTGCAAAATCAAAGGCGTGGATTATCAGAAAATTGACGAAAAGTTAGAAATCGTCAATTTATTAGATAGAAAAAAACACAGTTTCAAAAGTTATTCTTTGGGAATGAAACAGCGTTTAGCCATCGCTTCAGCCTTGCTAAACGATCCTGAAATCCTGATTTTGGACGAACCTACCAATGGTTTGGATCCGCAGGGAATTCATCAAATTAGACAGATTATTAAAAATATTGCTGGTGATGGCATGACCATTTTGTTGGCTTCGCATTTGCTAGATGAAGTCGAAAAAGTCTGCTCACATGTGGTTGTAATTCGAAATGGCGTGAAATTGTATTCTGGTTTAGTAGACCAAATGAATGCCACACACGGTTTTTTTGAAGTGAAAAGCAAAGATGAAGACAAGCTCAAAGATTTTTTAAACAATCATCCTATAATTGAGAAATTTACAAAATTGGAAGATAATTTATACAAAGCTTTTTTAGAATCGCCTTATGAAGCGCAAAAATTTAACGAAGAAGCTTTTGCGAAAGGTCTTGTGTTTTCGCATTTAGTACAACGAAAAGATTCACTTGAAGAACAATTTTTAGAACTTACCAACGAGAAATAAAAAACCATGCTTAGACTTTTATCTATAGAATTTCATAAACTCAAAAACAGTAAATCTTCCAAAGTTTTAAGTATCATTTACTTTGTGTTGTTTTGTTTTATTGCGCTATTTGCATCTATTCGTTTTAATTTTGGCGCTATAGATTTCAGGGTTGCAGACCAAGGTATTTTTAATTTTCCTTACATCTGGCATTTCAACACTTTTATTCTAGCTTTTTTGAAATTATTTTTAGCTATCGTTATTGTTTCAATGATGTCTAGCGAATATACCAATCGTACCTTGAAGCAAAACCTCATTGACGGATTGAGCAAAAAAGAATTTATTTTATCCAAATTCTACAGCATTCTTGCATTTGCCTTGGCATCTACAGTTTTAGTTTTTGTGGTCAGTTTAGTTTTGGGCTTGATTTTTTCAGATTACGATGAAGTTGACATTATTTTTTCAGAAATGGAATATTTACCCGCTTATTTCATCAAACTGGTTGGTTTTTTCTCATTATGTATGTTTTTCGGTGTATTATTGAAACGTTCTGCTTTTGCACTTGGTTTTTTATTTCTGTTGTGGATATTTGAAGGAATTATTCAATTAGTCGTTAAATTTCAAGCCAAATCATTGGATTTCATCATTGATTTTCTGCCATTGCAATCCATGTCAAATCTAATCGTGGAACCTTTTACCAAACTCAGTACAATCAAATCTGCAGCCTCCCAAATCAATCCTGAATTTGATAAAAATTATGATGTCACTTGGGTAGGAATGTTAATTGTTGTGGTGTGGATTTTAATATTTGTTTATGGGTCTTATAACTTGTTAAAGCGTCGCGATTTATAATTTTCCCCCTATATTTGGCGAAAATTGAAAATTTTGATTCAAAGACTAACTATCCTTATTATTTTTCTTTGTTCTATTTCAAATTTTGCCCAAGGCGAAGCCAATAATTGGTATTTTGGAAACGGTGCTGGCATCACGTTCAACACCAATCCGCCAAGCTCAATAACTGATGGACAATTGTCTACTAACGAAGGTTGTTCTTCTATTTCGGACGCCAATGGCGATTTGTTATTTTACACAGACGGGCGAACAATATGGAATCAAGAACATCAAGTTATGCAAAATGCCAACTATTTTGGTGATACAGGTTTGCATGGCGATCCTTCAAGTACATCCAGCGGACTGATTGTACCGCATCCAACAGAACCCAACTTATATTTTGTATTTACGGTAGATGAGCCACATCACAACAATGCTTTTGCTTATCCTGACCAAGGTCCGGCAGACCAAAACGGAAATCCAATTTCAGAATACACAGATGTTACTGGACACTCGGTTCCACAAGATGATGACGGTTTCAACAATGGTTTCAATTATTCTATTGTTGATATGAATTTGAATAATGGTTTGGGTGATGTGGTTTCTGGAGAGCGGAATAACCATTTAATTACTTATGATGAAAACAATACGGAAGATGTAAAATATAAATCTTCAGAAAAAATTACGGCTGTTCGCGGTGCAGATTGTAATTCGGTTTGGGTGATTACTCATTTTAAAAATACCTATTATTCATTTTTAATTGACGATGATGGCATTGACGAAACACCGATAGAGTCTGAAGTTTCGCCGAATATTTCAACCGACAATTACCGAAGAGCGGCTTTGGGTTACCTGAAAGCTTCGCCAAATGGCGACAAACTTATTGTGGCGCATAATACGACAAATTTTAATCAAACTGGATCTCAAGATTCTGGTGATGGAAATGTTTACATCTATGATTTTGATAATGCAACTGGCGAAGTAAGCAATCCCTTGCAACTTATTGATGATGTTAACGCATACGGTGTTGAGTTTTCTCAAGAAGCAACGAAAGCCTATGCTACAGTAGACGATAATGGCTTTAAACTTTATCAATGGGATTTAGAAAGCGACGACATTCCTAACAGTTTTGTGAATATTGCGAATACTGATTTTTCCGCGTCTACGGCTTTGCAACTTGCGCCTGATGGGAAAATTTACCACGCTGTCATTAGCTCAACTACATTGGCAGTGATTCAAAATCCGGAAGCTTTGGGACAAGAAGCAAATTATACTCAGAGCACATTCTCTGGCGCGATAAATCTCTCACCACAAAGTAATACTTTTGGTTTGCCACCATTTATTCAGTCTCTATTCAGTTCAAGAATTAATATTGTGGATGATGATACTGAAGTTGTCACAACAGAAGTCAATCTTTGTGATGAAGACACTTACACATTAAGTTATGAAGACATCGATGGCGCAACATATATTTGGAGTCGAAATGGCGAAGAAATTACCAGTGAAACAGAAGCTTCTATTGAAGTCGAATTGCCTGAAAATTCAAGTTTTCCGCATGAAGAAAATTATAGTTTAGAGGTTAATTTGAATGATGGCAGTTGTCCACTTATTGGCGTTGCAACAATCAATTTCAATGAAGGACCGAGTTTTCAAAATGTAGATTTGCTGGAATGTAAAAATGTAGGTGAAGAATTTGTGAGTTATAATTTAAATCAAGCGTCTTCAGAATTTTTGGATTTTGCTGATTTAAGTCAAAATGAAACAAATATTTCGTTTTATGCTTCAGAAGAAGAGGCCGAAAATGGAGAAAACGCAATTACAGACATTTCAAATTTCGAGAATTCCGAAGATTTAAACGAAGTTTATGCGTTAATTAAATCTTTTGAAAGTTGCAAATCCATAGCAAAAGTGAATTTGAATATTGAAAATTTTCCAGAAATTTCTCTTGAAGATGAAATAAGGTTTTATTGTTTAGAAGATTCACCAGAGCCAATTTCACTTTCAGCTTTAGAAACGAGTTCTAATGTTAACCAATATGACTACAATTGGTCTACTTCTGAAACTACGGCTACAATTCAAGTCAACGAAGCTGGGAATTATTCAGTGGAAGTCAGTAATCCGGATTCTGGTTGCGCCATTCAGAAAAACTTTGAAGTGATTTCTTCCAACCAAGCCAGTTTCGATTTGGAGATTGAAGACGGCAGAGGCGAAGATAATTCCATAGAAATTTTTGTTTTAGACAACAGTTTAGGCGATTATGAATATTCACTCAATGGTAATTATTTCCAAGATGAAAGTCTTTTTGAAGACTTAGGCTCTGGCGTGTTTAGCGTTTATGTTCGAGATAAAAACGGCTGTGGCATAACTAACAAAACCATAGGCATTATTGGTGTGATGGACTTTTTTACACCAAATAATGATGGCATTAATGATGTTTGGCATTTGAAAGGCGTCTACAAAAACGAAAATCGAGACGTCCAAATTGATATTTTCGACAGATATGGCAAAATGTTGTACAGTTTCACCACGACTTCCAGAGGTTGGGACGGCACTTATAATGGCAAACGCATGCCATCCAACGATTACTGGTACAGAATCATACTTGGCGATGGGCGTGTGTTGACCGGAAATTTTACGTTGAAACGGTGATTTTTAAATTTTTAAGCAACTTCTGATCTATCCGAAATCTTACGTTAAAATTTTATTACTTGTATTTTTTTAAACTCGAATTTAGAATTTTCTTAATGTCTTTGCGCAAACTCTGTGGTGAAATCACTTCCACAGCATTGCCGTAGGAGAGAATCTCCATAACCAAATCGTATGTCGGTTTTAAATGAAGTTGCACAATTGTATATTCATTGGTGTCTTCAAGAATTTTTTGTGAACTGTGAATCGGTTTTGTTTTGATATATTTACCTTGAAATTTTGTAAATTTCAATTGAATTTTTTCTGAATTCACTTCTGAATTGATGATTCCAAATGTGTGTTCAAATTCATTATTAATGTTGAAATCATGCGGAAAATCAAAGCTTTGTTCCATAAGCTGAAAATCAATAACTCTGTCCAATCCAAAACTTTTAATTTTATCATCTTCAATTTCTGTAGCGACAATGTACCAGCGGTTTTTATGTTCTTTCACTGCCAAAGGCTTCAAAAGACGTTGTGTAGAAAAATCTTCCCAAAATTTTTGATACTCAATTTCAATGCATTTCCGATTTTTTATCGCATTTATGACATCCATTAAATAGTCAATTCCCAAAGCATTTCTGTCTTCAAAATGCAGATAATCAGACAGGCGTTCACTTATTTGTAGCGCGTTGAATATTCCGAAAGCTTCGAATAATCTTTGGTTCTGAGCCTCAAAAGTTTTTTGATTGATGGTGTAGCATTTTAAGTTAGAATCAAAAACAATTTCGATGTTGAATAAATCATAAATGGCTGCTTTATCACGCTCAAACGTCCTTTTGCTAATCATAAAATTGCAACCCTGAATAACAGATTCATCTCTTAAATACTGAAGAATATCTTCAAAACTTGCTGGATTTTGCTTGAGTTTTTTGATTATTAAAAAATAACGTGTAAAAGTTTCATTTTTTGCCATAATGATTGATTTAGTTGAAGTTTTTTAGAAAACAACCTGCTTTTAGAAAAGTATTTGCTAGATTTCTTTTTTCAAATCTACTTAAAAACAATCACAACGACATATTTTGGCGTAGTGAATGCTTTAGTTTGTAGTGTTAATAAAAAACAATAAAAATGAATAACTTAGAATTGAAGTACAATCAACTCATGACAGAAGTCGCTGAGTTTAAAAAAGAATTTGAGTCTTCTGAAATTTTCAAAAAAGTAGAAGACAAATACAAAGGATTTCAAATTCTTATCTCGCCATTGCATTATAAACCTGATTTTATGTTTGTAGGCATCAATCCTGGTGCCGGTTATTACAAAAGTACCGGAGAAATATCCAACAGGCTTGAACCGGAATCCACGATGGAATACGTGCATGAAAATTATGCTTTGGCTAGAGAAACCAAACAGCTTCTTAAGTATTTGGGACTACAAAATGAAGATTTGAGCCAAGCAATCAAAACCAATTTTTATTTTTTAGCCACTGAAAATGAGCGAGATTTAAATGAAATTATTATATTGCTTGACAATATGGATTTTGAGAAAAAATCTGTAGATTGGAATAACCGACTAATTGAAATGACTCAGCCTAAAATCATCATCTGCGAAGGCAAATCTGCGTTCACAAAAGTATTACAACACCAAAACCTTCAAGCTGAATGGAATGGAGATGTGGCTCACATCAAGTGGGGAAACACAGATGTGTTTGGCTACAAGCGAATATTTAGCCAAATCAAAGCAAAGGAGAAGTTGAGTAAGTTGATTTTGGAGGTTTTGAGATAAAGGAATTAATCAAATTTTAAATATTATGAAAGAACAATTAGAATACAGTGAAAAAAATGGAATGACAATAATAGATTGGATTACAACAGTATTGAGTGCTGTTTACGTGGTTTCTCCTGTAGATTTAATTCCTGATGCAATCCCCGTTGTTGGGTGGATGGATGATGTTCTTGTTGCAATTACGGGAATTTCTACGGTAATAAATTCACAACTTTCTAAAGCAAATACCACTCTGTCTGAAATTTTCAAATTTATTAGAGTCATAGCATTTTCTCTCTGGGCCATTTTTGGAGCTTTGATTTTAATCTTTGGAACATTAATTTATCAAATTTTAAGTTAAAAGACATGAGTAAAGTTACATTAATTAAGGAGATTGCTGAAAACTTAGTAAGTAATAATAAAACTATGAGTTATGATCAATTAGCAATTCATCTCAATGATATTGGTTGTAAAACAAGTTTTGGTACAAAATATACTGGTAATCGAGGTGTTGCAAGACTAATAAGTAGTGTTTATAAAAAGGTAAAATCAAGAGATCAAAAGGCTGCTGAAAAAATAGCTAAGGCTTTTACCAATATAAATGGCAAGTATCCTTGGGATAAATAATTTAAACAATTCAACACGAGAAATTTAACAACCTTTGTCCATTTTGCTACAATGTTAATATTTGTCACGATGGGTTCAAGAATATATTCGCAGGTTGTAACTTTACTTGGAGCGAAAACTAAGATGTTGTTATTTTCAAATAGTTAAAGCTCAATAAATTAATTTATAAATATTCAAAATATGATAAATGAGTTAGTAAAATTAGCATCTAAACCCATTGCTAAATACGTTGGATTAGGAGTTGCCGGAATAGCTACTGCTGTAGCAAGTGGATTTGGGGTTAAAAAAATGAATGAGACGATCAAAAAAAATAAAAAAGATCGTTTTGAAAAAATCACACTAGAAATTAAAAATAATCTGCTAGGCGATTATATTATACTTGATTCAAATATTTGGATGATAGCAAGGTCAGAAGAATATCTTTTGGATTTTATTTTTAGATTCTGTGCTGATAACAAAAAAGTAGTTTCAATACCAAGTTTTCAGCTAAAGGAGTTTCAAAAACCCAAAAATGATGATGATAGATATCTCAAAAAAACTGCAAAAGTTAGAATTGAGAAATTTCAGGATAATGGTTTAGTGAAAATAGAACATCATAATCAAAAATTTAATTATATAGATGATAGTTTATTAGATGTAATTTTAAATAAAAAAACAGTTTACAGTAAGATTAGTTTAATTACAGAAGATAGAGAGTTGAGGATTAAAGCAAAAGCATTGAATACAGGAAACATTAATAGCAATACAATTATAGTTGCTTCGATATCAGATTTAGAAAAATATTATAATGATTATCGAGTTTTTTACAAGGCTTGATATTTTTTTTAAACCTTCTATACTGAAATGGGTAAGTTGCATTTATGATAGAGTCATTTACGGATATAATTTAAAACTTTACATGAAAAGATTAGACTTAGTAACATTATCTTTTTTTGAAGGTAGGAAAAGTATGAGATATTATTTTCAAAAATTGGCATTAAGTCTTAAGGCTGAAGAACCATCAGATATCAAATAATTTAAAGTATAAATAGCATTACCAAATTTTGTATGCTTTATTTTTCATTCACTCAAAAAAAACACCCGTTTAAATTCCAAAAACCCTAAAACCCAAATTAAATCCTTAAAATTTTTACATTTCCAGTTTTAATAGTCTTAGAACTCATAATTTTGCAATCCTTTTAAAAATTGAGTGTGAGACGAATTTTTTTATTGCTTGTGTTTTTGAGTGCGACTTTGGCAAACGCCCAATACGTCACGACCGACCACACAATTTACTCGCCTGAAGGACTTGTGGAAGACATTCTATTTTCCACAACATGCGTCGAAGATTTGAATATTTCAGAAACCGTATCCGGAAATTTTGAGGATGGCATGTTGAGTTATGGATTTTTTGAAAGCAACAATTCCGGATTTCCATTCGAAAGCGGGATTGTACTCAGCACCGGAAGATTGAACAATGTGGACGGCCCAAACAACAACTTAAGCGATGACAACGCACCGGGCTGGGGTGGCGATAATGATTTGGAAAACGCCCTTCAAATTGGCGGCACGACCAACGCCACCATTATGCGGTTTACCTTTACGCCAAAAGCTGAAAACGTCAGTTTCAGGTATATTTTTGCTTCTGAAGAATATCAGGAAGGCGATCCAAATACTTGCCAATATTCTGATGCTTTTGCTTTTTTAATTCGTCCAGTTGGCGGGCAATATCAAAATATTGCCGTTATTCCAGGTACAAATGAACCTGTTTTGGTGACTTCCGTGCATCCCGAAATTCCTGGCGGTTGCGAAGCCCAAAATGAAGAATATTTTGGTCAATTCAACGGCAATAATGCCGCAATCAATTTCAACGGGCAAACCGATATTTTAACTGCTGAAGCACAAGTGATTCCTGAACAAACTTACGAAATCAAACTTGTCATTGCCGACGAGCAAAATTACAGATACGATTCTGCGGTGTTTCTGGAAGCTGACAGCTTCAATATTGGCGTGGATTTGGGCGACGACCGCACTGGCAGCAATTCATTATGTGAAGGCGAAACTTACGAAATTAACCTCCCAAATAATCTAAACTCAAATCCTGTGACTTGGTTTCATAACGGCAATCCAATTTCTGGTGAAAACGACCTGAATTACACCATTTCTGAAGCCAACTTCGGCGCAGGAACTTACCGCGTGGAAGTTGATTTGGGTGGCGGTTGCATCGCTGACGACGAAATTGAAGTTGAATACGCGTCGGCAACTGAAGTCGGGAATTTGGGTTTAACCCAATGTTTTTCTGAAGAAGGTGAATTGATTTTCAATTTAAACAACATCTCACAAGATTTGAATAACCAAGGATTTTCACTTGGCTTCAATGGGTTTTTCAATACTTTGACGGAAGCTGAAAACGATCAAAATGCCATCAATAATCCCGATAATTATACTGGAATGGCAGGCGAAAGCGTGTTTGTACGATTGCAAAATCAAAGTGGTTGTATTTCTATTTCTGAAATCAATCTAGGAGTGGAAACCAATTATTACGAGCAAGTAGAAATTTTTACTTGCGTTTCCGAACCCGATGAATTTGCTGTTTATTCTATTTTTCAAAGTATCAATTTCATTAAATCCGAATTGAATTTCGAGGAAGAAAACGTCAATTTATTTGAAACTGAAATTGACGCAGCTAACGGTAATAATACGGTGACTGGGACAAATTTAGAAATAGACATTTCAGGATTGCCGAAAACCTATTTTGCAAGAATTTCTGAACCAGGCGAATGTTTAGGCATTGCGCCAGTGGTTTTCGACATCAAAGACCAAGTTGAATTGCCAGAAGAATTTGAAACTTTATATTTATGTGAATCCGAATCTTCTGTGAGTTTAAACGCTGGATTGAACAATACATCTTTATACAATTTCACTTGGAATACAGGCGAAACGACTTCTTCCATAACTATTGATGAACCTGGCGAATACGAAGTGATTGTAGATTTGGCAGAAGCACCAAGCGACAATTGTTCTGCCATAAAAACTTTTGAAGTTTTGCCGTCGTCCATTGCTGATATAACTTTTGAAATCAACGGCGCACCAGGTAGTTATGTGGTTGAAATTTTCGCTGAAGGCAGCGGAAATTATGTCTATGCTATCAATAATTCAGGTTTTCAAGACAGCAATGTTTTAACGGTAAATTCTCCAGTAAATACCATTTATGTTCAAGATTTAAATGGCTGTGGCACGGTTTCAGAAGAATTTACTGTAGTAGATTTTCCAGATTTTTTCACACCAAATCAAGATGGAATCAACGATTACTGGCGACCAGTTGGCTTAAATTTAAGCGATCCGATAATTGAAACTGTTCATATTTTTGACCGTTTTGGAAAAAAACTTCATCAAATCGGGACGTTGAGTCAAGGTTGGGACGGAAATTATAAC